>PMJO01000139.1:61181-83962 GCA_003158455.1 Myxococcales bacterium
GGGGCTGCGGCATCACCCTCGCCTGCGGCACCGGTGCTTGTGCCACGGTGGTGGCCGCTTGCCTGGAAGGCCGGGCCGCACCCGACCAGGAAATCCCGGTGCACCTTCCCGGCGGAACGCTCTTCATTCGCGTGGCCAGCCAACCGGGAAGTGCCGAGTCGCCGAGCTACGCTGGCGTGTCGATGCGCGGCCCCGCCCGTATCGTTTTCGAGGCCGAGATCGATCCCGATCAAATCCGCGGGGCGGCCCCAGCGCCATAGGGTCAGAACAGCTTGTCGATGACCACGGAACTTCCTGACTCCACCACGGAGGTTACGTATGTCCCACTTTCGTTGGTCAGGAAACTCACGCTGTTCTGTTCACAGCGGTAGTTGGTGAGCAGTCCGCTGGCCAACGCGTCGCCGCGCGCGACCACGGTGCATGTGGAATTGGTCACCGAGACATTGCGCCAAATATTGAACAGACCGGTCTGGAAAACTATCTGAACCGTGCCGGTGTTCCCAGGGTAGAAGCCGTCCAAGACAATCACTGTCCCACCCCGGTTGACGAAGGTGCTCACGGCACTTGCCCAGTCTTGCCCAAGCTGAGCTAGGGTCGCATCGATGGCCTGTTCCTGCCCGTAGATCAGGAACACATCGGCCGCGGCGAGTTGGGTGGGCACGTCCGCAGCCGCCGCCTCGATCCGTTGAACCACGCGACCGCTTGCCAAGGCTCCTTGGGTGATGGCTGCGTTTGCTCCATCGAACGCAGCTTGGTTGGCCGCACCCTTGTACGCCAGCAAGTGAACTGGGTTGATGGGCCAGAGCAGGACCGCGTTGGCCAAAAGCTGGTTCATGGCCGTCCGGTTCTTGTTCACCAGGTAGTCATGGCCAATGACAATTATCCGTCCCGTGTTGGTGGCCTCACATTGACTGTTGCTGCACAAACCGCTGCCGCAGGAAAAGTCGCACCCACCGCAATTGTCAGGATTGGACCCAGTATTTACGCATTGCCGTGAGCAGACCTTCTCTATCGGGGCACAAACCAAGCATGCGCCGTCGATGCAGACATCGGAGGAGCACATGTTACCGCAAGTGCCACAATTCTGCGGGTCGGAGGTCACATCTATGCACTGGTCGCTGCAGACGGCCCATCGGTCCGGACACTGCAGCGGGCCGGTGTCTTGCGAAGCCCCATCCACAACGGCTCCGCTCGCGTCCGCAATGGCTGTGCCATCATCGCTGGCGTCCCCAACCCCACCATCGTCGGCATATAGGACGCCGGTCCCGTCGCCGGCGCCATCCCCGCTGTCCGCGGCATCCGCTCCCCGCAAGACAACACCAGTCTCGTCGCCTGCGCTATCATCGGCATCACCGGCATCGTCGGCATCATCAGCATCGGCACAGCCGACACAGAGCAGCGAGGAATCATCTTCGCCACCGTCATCTGCGATTGTGCCGTCTACTGCGGGCGCATCGTTTCCGGTAATTGCGTCGTCTACACTCCCGTTTGTGTCGTCTGCCCCGGAAGCGCCGTCGATTTCGATCGCTGGCGTGCCGCCGTCGTCGCCCGAATTCGATATCTCCGCATCGCTGGGCGCGCCTTCGGGTCCGTCCAGGCTCGCGTTGCCGGACTCGGCATCGATGTCTGGCGCCAGCAGATCTTCCTGTCCGCCGCCATCGTCGGCCGACCCAGCTTCCGTCGGCGGCGGCCCGTCCTCCTGCTCGACACCGACTTCATTCTCAACCCCATCGCTGGCCGATTGCGCGTCGGTTGCCGGGCCGCTCTCTATCGCTTCTGCGTCCACATCGGACTCAGGCTCGCCCGGGCTGGCATCGAGCAGCGTTGCAGCCCCGCCGTCAGCGACTTGCCCGGCATCCTGGGTGGCACAGGACCCGCTCGGCACGCACTTGCCGCCACAGGGTGAGTACCCCCTGGCACATTGGGTTCCCACGATGGGATCCAAGCACGCTGGCAGCGCAAGTAACGCCGCAACCGCAAGCAACAGTCGCGTTCTCATGGCTGCAGCCCTCCGGCTTGTGCGTGCCGGGGCGGTTGGGTGGGATCCGCACCCTTCGCGCGCTCTTCGATCTTCTTGATGATCACGAATTCGACGCGACGGTTCTGTCGATAGGCTTCTTCATCTGTTCCCGGCATGCGCGGCTGTCGGCGCCCGAAGCCAGCTACCAAAAGCTTTTCCGGAGGGAAGCCCATCTCGACCAGGGCCTTGCGCGCCCGCTGGGCCCTTTCTTGACTGAGCCAATCGTTGAACGGATCCGGGCCACGGCGATCCGCATGGCCTTCAACCACCAGATGGTCCCACTCGGGATGCTGTTTCCAAAGATTCAACACCGCCGCCAGCGCGGGCCGGCCCGCACTTCGTACCCGAGCCAGGTTGGTGTCGAAGAGTACACGTTCAGTCAGCAAAATCCGGTCTTCCTTCACAACGATAGGCGCTTCGTCCGGGCAGCCATCTTCGTCGTCGACGCCGTTGACTGTCTCGGGTTCGTTGGGACACTTGTCCGCGACGTCAGGAATCCCGTCCTTGTCGTTGTCGGGATCCGGGCACCCGTCCTCGTCCTCGAAACCATCGAAGTCCTCAGGCTCGTCGGGACACTTGTCCACGGCGTCGGGAATCCCATCGCCGTCCCGATCGAGAACCTTGGGCTCGACCACTGCGACCGCGACGGGAACCACGATCGGTTCCGACCGGTGCGAGTCATGCATCACAATTTCGACGCCGATCAAGGCCAGCTGGGCGTCCGAATTATCCAGCGAGTTGGATGTTTGCACCACGTGCAGGTAGCGAGCCGAAGGCCCGAAGATCCATTCTCGCCATCGAAAATTCCAGCCCACCGCCGCTTCGCCCACCGCGCGCACTAGAGTCCCGGTCAAAGCAGGCCCCACCCCAAGCTCAATCCACGGACCGACGCTGCGCGAATCACGCTGGCGCTTTGCCAGCGGACGAAATCTACCGATGGCAGACAGCGCGACCAGACCGCCCATGCCGGGATCGCTGACTGCGCGATCCGCCGGCGCAGGACCATTGGAGAGAAAGCCACCGCGCAGACGCAGCCCCAGCATGGTCCAACCTCCCACGGGCAGGGTGGCTGAGAGGGCCGGCATGGTGCCAATACCGAAACGGTCACGCAGCGGTTCACTAAGTGGAATCGCAACCGGCGCCTCCACGTTGACCACCGTTTCGCGCAGGGTCTGTGCGGTATCGGCCCAGGCCGTGCCGGGCAGGGCCCAAACGGGCAGCATGGCCGCAGTAGCGAAGACGACGAACTTCATCTTGAAGTTCAATCGCCGCGTTTGATGAAAATCTTAAGGATGGGAACCCTCAAAGAGTTCGCTTCGCCCTTCGGCGCCCCACCCGCCACACCTTTCCCCCTCGCTTCGCTCGGCCTCNNGGCCTCGCGCGATGGTGCGCCGCCAGCGAGGGCGCCCGCAAAGCGGGCGGGGTGGGCAGGGTGGGCCGAAGGCCGGCGGGCTCCCCACGCGATTGGGAGCGCGTCACGAATGTGACCGGGTCATGGTCAGAAGAGACTACCCTGCCCGCTTGGGCCATTGCGGCCAGTCGACGGAAGCGGGATCTTCATGTGCTCATAGGCTTGGCGAGTGGCTTGACGACCGCGCGGGGTGCGCACCAGGAAGCCCTGCTGGATGAGATAGGGCTCGTGCACGTACTCCAAGGTGTCGCGATCTTCGGCCAGCGCCGCGGCCAGTGATTCGATGCCGGCCGGGCCACCGTCGAAGCGCTCCATGATGGCGCGCAGGAGGCGGCGGTCGCCTTCGTCCAGTCCCAGCTCATCCACGCCCAAACGGCGCAGGGCATAGTCGGCAGCTTCGCGCGTGACCCGGCCGTCGCCGCGCACCTCGGCGAAGTCGCGCACCCTATTGAGCAGCTTGTTGGCGATGCGCGGTGTCCCGCGTGCACGACGGCCGATCTCGAGCGCACCATCCTCGTCGAGACGAATGCCCAGGATGCTGGCCGAGCGCTTAACGATGGTGGTGAGCTCGGCCGGCGCGTAGAAATCAAGTCGTTCGACGATGCCAAAGCGCGACAGCAGGGGCGAGGTGAGCTGGCCGGTGCGCGTGGTGGCGCCCACCAGGGTGAAGCGTTCAATGGGCACGGTGATGGCGGCGGCCCCTGCACCCACCCCGGTCACGATCTCGATCTTGAAGTCCTCCATGGCCGGATAGAGGCTCTCTTCGATGATCGGCTGTAGCCGATGGATCTCGTCGACAAACAACACGTCGCCGCGGCACAGCGAGGTGAGGATGCCCGCCAGATCACCCTTGCGCTCCAGCGCCGGCCCTGAGGTCACGCGCGCTTGGGTGCCCATCTCGTAGGCCAGAAGGTGCGCCAAGGTGGTTTTGCCCAGACCGGGAGGGCCGGACAGAAGCACGTGGTCCAAGGTTCCGCCGCGCTTTTTCGCAGCGGCCACGTAGACCTCCAGGTTCTCGGCCACCTTGCGCTGACCGACGAACTCGGCGAATGACGTCGGCCTCAGCGCCGCGTCCATCGCCTTGTCCTTGGGCGAATCCGCCTCGGGCGACACCACGCGCGCCGGGCCTTCGGGCTCGACCGGGACAGGTCCGTCGTCGTGCCGCTTGCGCGCCATCACTTCCTCCTCATGGCCGCCAGGGCTTCTTTGATGAGGTCAGGCGTAGGCTTGTTCTCGTCGAGCGCCGACAGTATGGCCTCGAACTCGTTCACCCGGTAGCCCAACGCCTGCAGGGCGCCGTACACTTCGCCCCGCCGGCCCGGGGGAACGGCCACCGGCAGCGGGAAAGAACGGGACGGCTCGAGGCCCGCACCCACCGTCACCCCCATCTTGTCGCGCAACTCAACTGCCAGACGCTCGGCGGTCTTGCGGCCCACGCCGCGAATCCTGGTCAGTGTGGTGAGGTCAGCCGCGCGGATGGCGCGGACAAGATCGCCGATGGGAAGGCCAGACAGGATGGCAATCGCGACCTTGGGCCCCACGCCCTGCACGCCGAGCAAGGTTTCGAACACGCGGCGCTCCTCGTGATCGGCGAAACCATAGAGCTGCAGGGCACCGTCCTGCACCGCGTGCGTGTGGATGAACAAGCGCGCCTCAGCGCCCGGGGCGGGCAGCGCGCGCTGCGCGGCTGCGGTTACCATCACCGCATAGCCCACCCCGGCTGCCTCGATCACCACGCTATCAGCGCTTTTCTCCAGCAAGGTACCGCGCAGCGAGGCAATCATAGGGCGGTTGAGGACACAGAGGTGAGAGGCGAGAGCACAGAGGGCGTCATGTCCAGGAGCCTACCCCTGCATGGGCGTCCGTGGCTAGTTTCGCGGGGTGTGGATTCTTCTTCCCGGCACCTCTGGCGCTCGTGCAGACTTGCCCCATGGGGCGCAAATAGGGAAACACCCGGATTCGCAGCTCGCCGCCGTCCTTGATCTGCACTACACGATGGTCGTCGAGATCCTACTGATCAAAACCCTGGAAGAGCGCGGCCTCTGAGCCCAGAACGGTTCCCGAAGCCGCCATTCCCTTGGTGACCGAGAATTGCAATGTTTGAGTTCTCGTCTCCTGTCGCATAGCATTCTGGGCGCGGAGAGCAGCTATGAACCACGATCGCATCACCCAGCTACGGATCGGAGGCATGCGTTGTATCGAGAGCGTGTCGCTGGACCTCCGTGGTCTGACCGTGCTCATCGGTGACAACGGTAGCGGCAAGAGCACGGTGCTGGAGGCTCTCGAGCTCCTCCGCCAAGCCGCAAAGCCGGTCAACTTCATTAATGATATCGTGTATCGCGGCCATGGTGGCTTGCAGAACCTGCTGCGGCGCGGATCGAAGGAACTGACGCTCGGGGTGACGGTGGAAGGGGCAGGACCGAAGCTGGAGTACCATTTGATGATTGCCGAGGTAGGCACCTCGCCCGCAATCGTTGGCGAGCTACTTGCGGTTCTGCCGAACGAAGACGAGGATAAAGTCACCCTGATCATCGAACGTGATGGTGCCAAGACTCGCTTCCTCCTCGGCACAAATTCTGCGATGGTCGACAAACAGATCGACCATCGGACGCTGGCCCTGGCGATGCAGGGCCTGGACGTCCACCCTGAGGTCGAGCGGCTTAGAAACGCGCTTGGCGCAATTGAGTTTCACGTGCCGTTTGAGACCCGCCCACTCTGGCAGCAACAGCAACTCGACACTCGATCCGGGCCGCGGCGGCCCATCCCTCTCGATTCAGGTCAGTCGCTTCAGCGCTATGGCGTGAACCTTTCCAACTGCTACCAGTGGCTTCGTAATCTCGGCGACGAGGTCTGGACGCGCGTTCGCGATCGAATTCGATTGGGGCTGGGCGACGACTTCCGGGATTTCCGGCTGCAGACTCCCAACCCAGGTCATATCGCGCTTGGAATCATCTACGGCTCTGCGCCGGATAACCCGGTTCCCATCGACGGCCTCTCTGAGGGCCAGATCACCTACCTCGCCTTCGTCGCGCTGGCCGAGCTCAATGACGGCCGCTCTGTGCTGGCGTTCGACGAGCCAGAGCTGCACCTGCATCCCGCACTCCTCGCGCGCGTCATCGCCATGCTTGAAGAGGTCGCTCGTTCCTGCCCGGTGATCCTGGCTACACACTCGGATCGCTTGCTCGATGCTCTCACCGACCCGGCCGACAGCGTGGTTTTGTGCGACCTCGACGAAACACGCACGACACGACTCCAGCGGCCCAATCCAGAACGGCTGGCAGAGTGGCTGGAAACCTATCGCGGCCTGGGCAGCGTTAGGGCCGAGGGATATGAAACCCACGTCTTTGACGGCGGACCCGAGATCGGCTCTCCGGAGAAGGGTCGATGAGGATCACCGTCCTGACAGGTGTGAACCCAGACACCACAGGCTGAAATGCGGCCGCGCCTCGCTTGAAAAGCAGCGGGCGCTCCGACGCAAGCACGACGGGTCGTGCGTCACCCCTGCCGTCGATCGCGCGGTCCACAATCAGAAGCAAGTGATCGTGCACGATGAGGCCGCGCACCACATCGGCGTCTAGGGCCGCGCCCACAAACGTGGGCGCCGAGCCCTCGGTCACCGAGATCACGGCGTCTATGCCCAGCGAGCGCTGCATCTTAGCGGCCAGGTTGGCGTCGAACACGCGGGCCACCACGCGGCACTTCGAGCAGGCCTGCTTGGTGGCCAGCGCGATGCTGAGATTGGTCAGATCATCGCTAGTCAGGGCGAGGACGGTCTTGGCCCCGGCAAAGCCCGCGCGGCGCAGGGTCTCGTCGGCGCCTGCATTGCCCACCACTACCGGCGCCAAGGTGCGGGCCGGGCCCAGCAAGTCTGCGGTATCACAGCTTTCGATGGCCACCGCGCTCTCGCCCAGGCGACATAGCTCGCGCAGCACGCGAAACCCGGTATGGCCCAGGCCCGCGACGATCACGTGGTCCCGCTGGCGTACCACCCCACGCGCCAGCACATCACCAAAACGCGTGCGCAGCAAGAGATCCGTCACCATGCTGAACAGCACCGCAAACAGCGCACCGCCCGAGATCATGACCAGGGTGCCGTACAGTTTCACCAGCGGCCGCGCAGTCTGCAGGTTGATGTCGCCGAAACCCGTGGTGGTCAACGTGGTGATGACAAAGTAGTAGGCGTCCACCGGCGACAAACCCAGCGCGAGATGGAAAACCCCAACGCTGACCGCCACCAGGGCCATGAGCACGTAGAGGGAAAAAGGCAGTCCGCGCGGCGTGGCGGTCCACCATTCGCGCAGGCCACGCGCCAAGGTGGCCAAGCCGCGCAAGGCCCGCGATCGGCGCGACCCACTGCGGGCAGCACGAGTGAGCATGATCAAGCCGTCGCCCGCGGCCACGACTTCGTCGGCGGGTGGCTGGCAAGAGAATTGGCCGCAGCGCTCGTGCGCCACCACGATGCGACCCATGCCCGCGAGGTCACCCAGCGAGTGACCCAGCCATTGCGTGTTGGCGGCGACCGTGAGTTTCTCCAGAACCCACGCTTCTCCGCCTGCCTCAAATGTGCTCAAAACCGCATCCCCCAGCGCAGCGGCTACGAACGCAGGGGCTGCCAGTGCGGAGGCTGAATAGCCTTGGCGGATGCCCAGGGCTGCGCGCAGGTGGCCGGCCAGATCCTGATCGAACAGCCGCACCACGACCGGCACAGCCGGCGCCGCCTGCCGCGCGTGCAGCGCGATGGTTACGTTCACCAGATCATCGTCGGTGGCCGCTATCAGCGCCTTGGCGCGAACGAGGTCGGCCTGGGCCAGCAGGCCCTCGTCGCGGGCATCGCCCTTGAGAATACGCAAGTTTTCGTCGGTCGCCGGATCTCGCGCATCCGCTGCCGAAGCCAGCGTGATCACCGTCACCCGCTCGCCGAGGCGGCGAAGCAGGTCCAGAATTCCACGCCCGATGCGACCGAGCCCGCAAAGCACCACATGGCCACCCTCATCCGAAGTGGCCTGATTGGCGGCGCCCGGCTCTCTGCTCATCACGCCCATGCTGCCACGCGTGCGGCCCCCTCGTCACCTGCGGGCTGGACCTGCGCCATCTCTGTGTCCTCCCCTCTCACCTCTGTGTTCTCAGCGGCGCGTGGCTGCCGAAACAAACTCGCTCTCCTGCTCGCGGCCCCAAGTTCGCGCCCCCCAAACGAGCATGACAGATGGCGATGGCCAGGGCGTCGGCCGCGTCAGACTCGGGCGCCCGGCGCATGGCCAAAAGGGCGCGCACCAGGTAGCCCACCTGGGACTTGCTCGCCCGGCCGTGGCCCACAATCGTGCGCTTGACCCGCGCCGGGGCATAGCCTGCGACAGGCAGTCCGCGGTCACCGGCCACGAACAGGGCCATGCCGCGCGCCTCGCCCAACGCCAGAGTGGCCTGCACGTTCTTACCGTAGAACGCCTGCTCCATAGCAACTTCGTCGGGCGCAAGCTCGTCGAGCAGCTCGCGCAGCCCACAGCCGATAGTCAACAATCGTTGGTTGCGTGGCTGCCGGGACGGCGCAGAAATCACGCCGCACTCCACGTAGACCAGCCTAGTCGCGTGGGGAGCCGGCGAGCTTTGCTCGCCGCGCACCATCGCGGGAGGGCGTGGCGAGGCCGAGCGAAGCGAGCGGGGGGAGGTGGCAGGTGGGGGGCCGAAGGGCGGAGCGAACCCTTTCAGGTTTCCCACATCAGAAGACGTGCTAACCCGATCAATGACACCGTAGCCCAGACGCAGCGTTCCTGGGTCGATGCCCAGGATGCGCGTGCGGACCGCGGCGGACATGTGAATCCCGCCCGCTTCTGCTAGGACACGTTGGCCAGGGTGGCCTCGTCCACATCCAGATTCGAGTACACGTTCTGGACGTCGTCGTGGTCTTCCAGGATGTCGAGCAACTTGAGCGCGGATTCGGCTTCCTTGCCCGCAAGATGCGTCTTGTTCTGGGGCACCATGGTCACTTCGGCCGAAACCGGGTCGGGCATGCCGGCTTTCTTCAAACCGTCGCGAATCCGCTCGAATTCCTTGGGCTCGGTGATGACCGTGAATACCTCATCCTCGCTGCGCACGTCATCGGCGCCCAACTCGATGGCCGCGTCGGTCAGCTTGTTCTCGTCGACCTGGGCCTTTTCGTACACGACCACGCCTTGCTTCTTGAACATCCAGGCCACCGAGCCTGAGCCCGCCAGGTTGCCGTTGGCCTTGGTCAGCAAGTTGCGAATCTCGCCGGTGGTCCGGTTGCGGTTGTCGGTCATGATTTCGGCCAAGATGGCCACCCCGCCCGGGCCAAAGACCTCGTAGGTGAACTCCTCGTAGTTCACCCCTTCCAACTCGCCCGTACCCTTCTTGATGGCGCGGTCGATGGTGTCGTTGGGCATGTTCTGGCCGCGCGCCTTGTCCACCGCCGAGCGCAAGCGAGGATTGCCGTTGATGTCGCCTCCGCCAAGTCTGGCCGAAATCGTGATCTCTTTGATCACCTTGGTCCAGACTTTCGACTTCTTGGAGTCGGAAGCCTCTTTCTTGTGTTTGATCTTCGACCATCTGTTATGACCGGACATGCTGGTTTTGTAACACTTTTCACTCGCAAATGCCTCGCTCTTGCGGGCAAAATCGCCCCTTTGCAGCCGCACTGCGCTGTGGAGCAACTACTCCCAACCGGGCGTAGGGAGTTCGGGGGCATTGGTCCAGGCACTTGGCTGGTCGCAGGCGTCGACGGAAACCCGGTGCACACTCATGCCGTTCCAGGCCGTGGCGCTCACATTGACCCAGCCGCCGTACTGGCTCACAACCGCCCCGTCGCTGCTGACCAGCCGCACCGGCTCGCCATCGTTTGACAGTCCATCGGCTCCTATGCGGCCTGACACCGGGACGATCACGGTGCCATCCCGCGGCACCGGATCCTTGCCGTCATTCATGACGAAGTTGGCCGCCACCACCAGGGCAAAACCGCCGGCCGGCACGGCCAGATTCGGCAAGACATCGCTGCCGGTCTTGTCTTCGATGAGCATGCCGGCCAGCGACACCGGCTCGGCCTCCAAGTTTTTCAATTCGACGAACTCCTGCGTGTACTCGGAGCCCGCAGGATTGGCCAGCACTTCGGTGATGACCAGCCTAGGCAGCTTTGGCGGCAGGTGCAGCGCGAGCGCGGAAGAATCCGCGCTGTTGCCGGCGCGATCCACGGCCCGCGCGATGGCCTGAGCGTCCACATCGAACGGCAGATCGGTAAGGTGGGCCAGAAGGTCAAACTGGGTGCCAATCGTGCCAGGATCGAGGCTGGCAGCCTGGTCGCCAGCGCTGATGATGACCTCGGGCCACGCCGCCTCGTCAGTAGTGAACTGCGCGTGCACACAACCTTCGGCGATACTCAGCGTGAAACCGCTGATCAAAGGCGCGTATTCATCAGGCGCGTCAGCCGTGGTGAACGATCCTACCGAGCCGGAAAGAACCGGCTTGCCGCCTTGCAAGTGCAAGGCATCGGCGACGACCTCTACAGCGTAGGTTGTGGCTGCCACCAGGGTTCCGGCCGGGACCGCCGCATAGCAGGTGCCGTTGCAAGAAACCCTATCCCCCAGCGCGAGCGCCACTTCGGTGCCGTCACTCGCGCGAAGATTGAGCGGTGCCGTGGAATCTGGAACCTGCAGCGGCCCGAAGAAACCAAAAATGACCCTGGCCAGGTTTGTGGGTACCTGTAGCGAGCCGGCCGGCGGGTCGACCAGCTCGGGCAGGCCAAAGACCGCACCAGCGTCACTCGACGTCGTCACCCCGCTACTCGATGTGCCGGGCGCGTGTTGTTCCGCTGCCAGGTCAGTGTTCGGGGAGCAGGCAGCACAGGCAAGCAGCACGAGAGAGCGAAGGCGCGAAGATGGCATCGCGTGCCTTATCGGACAGACCCGTGCAAAGTTGCGCGCCCATCACCTGCTGGTGGTTTTCCGGGTCAACCGCAAATCACCCAGACGTCGACGGCAGAGAGCACACAGAACTTCCGAGCCATAGGAAGTCGTGCAGGAAAAATCGAGTTTTTGCGGCACATCTTTGCTGGCGTTCAGGCGATGATGGCAGCCCATGATACGCCGCCCCCTGCTGCTGCGCGCACTTCTTCTTCTGGCTTTGGCCGCGGCCCTGTTGCGGCTGGCGATCCTGGCGCTGGGCTTCGCCCGCTACGGCCTGCAGGTGGACTTCTCGGCCTACTACACCGCCGGCGAGGCCGCGCTGGCCGGGCTCTCGCCGTACGCCAACCAGGTTGGCCACCAGCCTCCGATCTGGGACGGACTGTGTTTCACCACCTTTTCCCGTTTCCTGTACCCGCCAGCGTCGCTGTTGCCCTTCCTGGGGCTGGCCATGCTTCCCTACGCTACGGCCAAGCTGCTGTGGACCGTTCTGCTGCTGGGGCTGGCGAGCGAGGCCGTGGTCCTGGGAGCACGCCTGGCGGGCGTGCCCCCACGCAGCCGGGCTGTCGCGCTAGTTGCGCTGGGGCTCGCCGTCTGCTGGCCGCTCTTGCTCAGCCTGGAACGGGGACAAATCGATGTGGTGGTCCTGGTCCTGCTGCTGGGCGCGTTGTGGGCAAGCCGCGCCCGGACTCGGTGGAGTGCAAGCCTGGCCGGGATCCTGTGGGCCCTGGCCATCGTCTTCAAACCCCACACCCTGCTGGCCCTACCCTTTCTGTTGCTGCGCCGTCAGTGGGTCGTCGCGGGCAGCGCGCTAGTAGCCCTGGCGGTAGCCGTCGGCCTCTCCAGCCTGACGGCACCGGCGATCACCCATGAGTACCTGGACACGGTGGCGCCACGGCTGGCCCGCCACGGCGACGATCCTCCCAAGTCCGATCTGTTGCCCCGCGAGACCATGCGCAGGGCGCTGGCCGGTCTGCCGCCCCAGGTCGCCAGCAAGCAGGGACGCTTGTACCGCCGTTTCGGCCTGGAGTTCGACGCGCGCGGCTCGCTGGTGTGGGCTGTGGGTGGCGAGGCGCCAGCGCACCCGGGCACCCTGTCCTTGTTTTCTTGGACGGCGCTGTTCGGTCTGGTCTTGGCTTGCCGCCGGCCTCGGGCTGACGAACCCAGTCGCGTGGGGAGCCCGCCGGCTTCGCCGGCGGCGCACCATCGCGGGAGGGAATGGGAACCCTTTCAGGGTTCCCATAGCAGGCGATTTGCCGTCGAGGATCTTGCCTGGTGGCAAACCGGATGGTGCGTGGTCCTACTGTCCGCGCCGCTCACCTGGGCCATGAACGCCATCTGGCTGTTGCCGGCCGGCTTCGTGGTCGCAGCACGCCACGTACACTGGAAGCAGCAAACCCCAGGATGGCTGGCCAAGGCATCGCAAATAGCGGCCGTCCTGGGCCTGGCACTGGCCACCGTGCCCGACCGATTCGCCTGGCCCTGGCCCGCGCCGCTCGACTTGCTCTCGCCGTACAAGTACGTGCTGGGCACCGCGCTGGTCGCGGTCGCCATGGTGGCAGGCTCCTGGGTCAAACTGGGGGCACCCGAGGTAGACTGACTGGCGAGACCTTCCCGTGCCCGAGTCGCCGTCGCCATCGCTTCCGGCCACAGACCCCACCTCCGCAGCGGGTCGTGCCCCGGCCCCCACGTCCGAAGCGCCGCAGGGCTTCTCGCGCACGGGCCTGACTCTGCTGGCCGCGCTGGGAGCACTGCTGGCCGGCCTGTTGCATCTGCCACCGGGCAGATTGTTTGCCAGCGAAGACTGGACTCGGTTCCATGTCTTCAATCGCGAGTATCTCTACAGCGCCTTGCGGGCCGGGCGCTTGCCGCTGTGGAACCCCCATGTGGCCCTGGGCCGGCCCTTCCTGGCCGACGCAGAGACCGGGTTCTTCTACCCACCTCACCTGCTGTACCTGGCGCTAGCCCCAAAATGGGGTGCGGCGGTCATGCTGTTGCTCCACGCTGGTCTACTGTGCGTGGGCATGGCCCTGCTGGCCCGTGCGCTGGGAATAGGCCGAAATGTGGCCGCAGCCGTGGCGCTGACCTTCGTGGCCTGTGGTGCGGTGTCGGCTCCGCTTGCTTCCGGACAGGTGCTGTGGTTCCAGGGGATCGCCTACCTGCCGCTGGTCCTGCGGCTGGCCATGCGTTTGCAGGACCAGCCTTCTCTGCGCCGCCTGACCGGCCTGGCCTTGCTGCTGGCCCTGCAGCTTCTGGGCACCCATCCGCAGCTTTTCTGGATGCAGGCGGTGGGAGTGGTGCTGTTCCTGGGGGCGCGCGGCTGGCCACAGTTGCGCGGCTGGCCTCAGTCGCTGCAGCTATGGGCCACCCCGCTGCTGGCCTGGCTGGCCGCGCAGGCCTGGGCAGTCCTGCTGGCCGCGGCCCAGTACCTGCCTTTCCTCGAACTTGCCACCCAGGGTAACCGACAAGCACGCAGCCTTGAATTGGCAGGCGCCTGGCCCTTGAGTTCACAGGGGCTGGCGTCGCTACTGTTTCCCGTGCCGGTGGACAACTGGAGCGACCACCTTTTCTCGGGCAGCGCGGTGGTTGCGCTGGGCGTGGGCGGGATGCTGGTGCGGCGGGATCGCAATGCCCGCGCGCTGACCGCCCTGGCCCTATTTGCAACCGTGCTGGCCCTGGGCACGGCCACGCCGCTGTTTGCAGCCGCGTTTCATCTGCTGCCTGGCCTGTCGTTCTTCCGCGTGCATGGCCGCTTTGGGCTGTGGACAGTAGTTGCGCTGTTGCTGCTGGCCGGTCTGCTGCTGGACCAGGCGCAGGCGGCGCGCCGCGGGCGCATCCTGGTCCTCGCCCTGTCGTGTTTGGCGGCCTTGGTTGCGCTGATCCATCCGACCGCCCGCCAGGTGATGAATCCGACGGCCCGGGTTGCCCCACCTTTGGCCCTGGGCCTGCTCTGCTTCTTGTGGTTGGACCGGCAGGCCCTGCGGACGTCGGTTCGCACGACCCTCGCCATCGCGTTGGTTGGCCTGACCCTGTTCGAGCTGGGCCTGGGCACCCACGTCAGCTACGGCACGCTGGTCACGCAGCGGGAATACCCGGCCGAGCGCCCGGTGGCCGAGATTCTGGCGCGCCAGGGCCTACTGCAAGAAGGCCAGTCCCCGCCGCGCGTGTCGCTGCCTTTTCCCTTTGCGCGAGAGAACGCTGGAATGCGCTACGGATGGAGCACGTTCTCGGGCTACGTTGGCCTGTGGCTGGATCGAACTTGGAGCTATGTCCACCAGGCAGCGGGGTTGCAGGTTCCAACCACTGCGGTCGCCTTCCCCGCCGCCAATGTGTATCGCAGCCCTTTCCCGCTGCCCGACACATCACTGGTGCTGGGCCTGGATCCCAAGACCCTTCGTCTGGCTCAGGCCGCAACCGTGGCCCCGCGCGCACAAGTGGTGGGGGCCGCGCGGGTCGTCTCCGGGGGTTTTGCGCAGGCGCTGCAGGCGGTGCTGCGCGGTCCCGCCCTGCGCCAGGTCGCCCTGGTGGAGGAGGATGTTCCGTCACTGCCAGTCGACCCCGTGCCGGGATTCCAGGGAAGCGCCCGCGTTCTTCGCTTCGCCCCCGAGGCGATCACCGTCCAGGTCGAGGCCACGCACCCCGCACTGCTGATTCTGGGCGAGGCCTACTACCCGGGCTGGACAGCGCAGGTGGGCGAGCGGGAACTTGCCTGCCTGCCCGCCAATGCCTGGATGCGAGCCGTGCCCATTCCCGCGGGCAAGCATGAGATCATCTTCCGCTATCACTCCACCTGGCTGGTTCCGGGCGCGCTCCTGTCCATCCTGTCCCTGGCATTGGCCTTGCTGGTTCTGCGCCGGTGCGCGTAGCACCTGGTGCCGGGCCGTCACTCTTCAGACTCGGCGACGACGGGGCTTGCGGACTTTGTCGCAGAGACGCAGCACAGGCCGCGCAACTTCCGTACCAGCCACTATATACTCGCAACCACCGACCATGAAACCTACCCCCGATCTCATCCTAGCCTCTGCCTCGCCGCGCCGGCGTGAGCTGCTCGAACGCCTGGGTCTGGTGCTGCGGATCGAGCCTGTCGACGTGGACGAGACGCCGACGGCGGGCGAGAAGGCGCGCGCCTACGCCCAGCGCCTGGCGGCCGAGAAGGGCGATGCGGCGCTGGCCAGATTGGAACTGCCCACGCCACTGCCGATTTTGACCGCGGACACGGTGGTCGTTCTGGGCGACGAGATTCTGGGCAAGCCGGCCCACCAAGACGAAGCCGCGTCCATGCTACGCCGACTGGCAGGCCGGCGCCACGAGGTGATGACCGCGTATCGAGCCCATTTTGCCGGCCGCATGGTCGATCGTGTGGTCAGTACCGGCGTGACTTTTCGCTCGCTCGACCCGGCGGAGCTGCGCGCCTATCTCGAATGCGGCGAATGGCAGGGCAAGGCCGGCGCCTACGCCATCCAAGGCATCGCGGGAGCATTCGCCATCGAGGTGCATGGGTCGTTCTCCAACGTGGTCGGTCTGCCGCTGGCCGAAGTCATCGCGGATCTGCGCGCCTTGGAAGCCCTGCCCGGCTACCCACCCCCGGCCTTTCGCGGAGGCACCCGGTGAATCGCGCGCAAGCCATCGCTGCCAACCTGCACGACGTTCGCGCACGCATCGCACGAGCCGAGGCAGCCGCGGGTCGGATCGCGGGCAGCGCGCGCTTGGTGGCAGTGAGCAAGACGGTGGCAGCGGCGGACATTCTGGCCGCGCTGGCCGCTGGCCAGCAGGACTTTGGCGAGAGCTACGGGCAGGAATTTCGTGACAAGTGCTCCGCGGTCGAAACTGGTGCGCGAGCTGCGGGTCTGCCGCCCCCGCGCTGGCACTTTATCGGCCCACTGCAGACCAACAAAGTGAAGTACGTCGCTGGCAAGGTGGCGCTGATCCATTCGATCGAGGCGGACGACGGGTTGACCGAAATCGAACGGCGGGTGGCCGCCCTGCAACCACCAGCACCGCAGGCCTGCCTGATTCAGGTCAATCTGGCTGGTGAGGCACAGAAGCACGGCGCGGCCCCAGCTACTCTGGCGGCGCTATTGGCCAGCTTTGCCCGGCTGGTTCACTTGCGCTGTACGGGACTGATGGTCATGCCCCCTTTGCGCGACGATCCGGAGGAGTCGCGTCCGCTTTTCGCAGCCCTGCGCTGCCTGCGCGACCAGCAGGCGGCCATCAGCCGGCCCAACGTTCAGCTTGCTGAGCTCTCCATGGGCATGAGCCACGACCTAGAAGTCGCGGTGGCCGAAGGCGCAACCCTGGTGCGGGTCGGCACCGCAGTCTTCGGTGCGCGCGCATAGCCCCCAGCCCCGCAGGGAGCGGCGCGGGGACAAGGACCATCGGAGGTTCGAGAGCAGATCAGCGAGTGGCGGCCGCTCGGGCTTCGCGGCGCGGCTCGGCAGAAGTCTCCTGTTGGAGCAGACTGCGTCCGTGCTCGCCGACGTGCAGGGCATCGTCCACGGTCTCCCGCACGTTCGGGAATTCGCGTTGCCAGACCGGGTCCATCACCTTCTTCAAGCTAACCGCGTATTCGTCCAGCCCGTCGGCGAGAATGCTCTTGATCTTCTCCGCCCCTTCTTGCGACGGCGTGGGGTGGAACTTCTCCAGGGCGTCGCGTAAGATTTGCGGCCGATCGATGATGGGACAGGGCCGATAGACATTCTTCACTTCTCGGTTTCGCTTCCGAACGTACTTGAAGTAGTCGCTCGACAGGGCGGTCTTCAGCGACACGTCCTTGATGTTGTGCACGTGGAACTGATGGAACACGCAAGGCTCGACGCCTCCCTGCGCATTGACGTGGAAATAGCGTTGCCCGGCTGACAGGCAGCCGCCCACCAGGGGCCCGTCGCACCAAAAATCGGCCGCCACAATCGGTTTGTTCGCGCGAATCTCGCGTATGCGATGCATGCGATGCAAGCGCTGCTCGGGAGTGGGCATCAGACTGAGGTCCGGATCGCGCCCGACCGGCATGTAGGAGAAATACCAGCCGATCATGCACCCGCGTTCCACGTAGAAATCGATGAACTCGTCCGAGACGATAAGATCGTTGTTCAGCCGCGTGGGCGTGCCCGAGAAGCCGAAGAGCACGCCCGCCTGCTTGAGGGCCGCCATGGCAGTCTGGATCCGGTTCCACACCCCGACACCCCGTCGCGCGGTAGTCTCCTTCTCGAAGCCCTCCACGCTGATGCACGGGATCACGTTGCCCAGCTTGGCCAGACGGGGTGCCAACTGACGTTCAGCGATCAAGGTCCCGTTGGTATAGGTCATGAAGATCATGTCGCTGTGGCGTTCGCACAGTTCCAGGAAGTCCTCACGGATGAACGGCTCGCCGCCGCTGACCACTATGAAGCGGATGCCCAGGTCCTTGGCTTCGCCGTAGACCCGGTCCAGATCAGCCGTGCTAAGCGCGTCCTTGCGATTGTAGTAGGCGGAGTAGCAGCCCACGCACTTCAGGTTGCAACGCATGGTCGGGCTGATGACCATCATGTGCGGGTAGTCGGAAAGCTCCTGCTTGTTGCGCTTGCGATAGGGGGCGCCCAGCAGGATCTGGTCGCCGACTATGTTGTGCACGAAACGCGAGAGGCAGTTTGGACTCAGCTCGCGGTGGCGCCGTTTCACCTCGCAAAAAAGCTTGAAGAGAAAGTCACCGCTTATCGGCTGACTTAGATTGTGCTTGGACCTCTCGATGCGG
Source organism: Myxococcales bacterium (assembly GCA_003158455.1). Lineage (GTDB taxonomy): Bacteria > Myxococcota_A > Polyangia > Fen-1088 > Fen-1088 > Fen-1137. Next base: position 79,247 of record PMJO01000139.1, read on the forward strand.
CGCCGGACCGAATCCTCGGATATCAGGCCGATTCCCTTGGTGGCGGTACTGAGGGCCAGATGAACGAGTGTCTTCTTGGGATTCCAGCGAGTCATCGTTACTACTCCTTTCTAGCAATAGTTAGGGTACGGTGAGGTGAACGAACCTCGATTCAAGGGTAAGCCCGGGTTTCAGGGTCCCAGCAAGCGTTGTCGCGCGGGCACGGCTGCGCTTGCTGCAAGACATGGGCCAGCACCAGTTGGCGCACGATTTGGCCACGCCACAAGGCAACCTGGCCGCAGTCGCCCTTGCGACTGATGGAGTTCCAACACCGACCGTCGAACCCTCACCGATCTGGAAGTGGAAGCGCGCGGGAAGATGTGGTTCGAACATCGCCGCGCTCTGGTTGCTGCGTTTCGCGGACACACCGGCTGCTCTGGTAGACCAGGAGAAGATCGCCGGGGTTGTTACCGCCGTCCGCATGGATGTTACCGACAGAACCTGCCAGGGCAGACCCACCGGGAAGAACACCACCAGGCGCAGATTATGTCACTGCGCTGGGCCGCCGCGACTCTTTTGTCATATCCCGATGCGTCGCAAGCTAGGCAGCGCAAAGCGGCAGTTCTTCCTTTGCAGCGGACCACCCCCAGAAAACCGACAAGTAGACCTTTCTATTCCCGCGGGAAGCGTTGCCCACGCCATCTCAAAATCGCAACCATCGCAACCGCCACCAACGACAGCCACGAAACCCACGGCGAGAGCGTGAGGGCCAAGGGTTGGAAGCGCATCTCGAGCGTGTGCGTGCCCGCCGACACGATCACGCCACGTCCGACTGAGTTCACCCGCAGGATGGGCACCTCGGCCCCATCCAGCCAGGCGCGCCAGCCGTCAGCAAACGCGTCCAGCAGAACGAAAAGCCGGGGGCCGGGCGCGACCAGATCAAAGCGCACGTGCGCAGGCTGCCACTTCACAGGCTGGACCTCGACGATCTCGCCCGGCCCGCCGAGCAGAACGTTCCCGGCGGGCACAGCCACCGGCGTGCGCTGGCCCCGCACCAGAACTTCGCCGGCTGTGACAATCACCGCCGGCCGATCCTCCACAGTAGCCAGCGCGGCCGGTTCGCCGCCCGGCGCGACGATGCTCGCGCCCGTGGTGAGAAAGGCGCGCGGCAACTTGCGCGTCACCGACATGACCGCAACCTTGGGCAACAGCCTGGTCAGGGTGAGTCGTCCCGAGGCCATCCCCTGCAACGCCCAACGCAAGCGACGGCTGCGCGGCGCCATGGCTATGTCGCAGCCAGTGGTCTCAGCCAGCGCCACGCCATCAACGTCATACAATGTGGCGATGCGCTGTGCCGGATCCGCCAGCTCCAGTCCGTAGCCAAAGAGTACGCCGATGTGATGATCGAGATTGGAATTGGGCACGAGCTCGGCAAACTTGCGCCGGTACTCGGCGCGATAGGCGGCGGGGTCAAGCCCAAGCAGACTTTGGTTGACCACCTGGCTGCGCAGAACCCGCGCTCCCCAGGGGCGAACCTCAGGCACCCAGTCCGGCCTGGCCAGCGCCTCCGGAGAAGCGGTCCAGTGCAAGTCCAGTCCCGCCAGCAAGGAATCAAGAACAAGCAGGCCGCCGAGCAGTATCGGCAACCTCCCGATGGCGATGCGCTCTCTTCGGGCGAGCCACCCCAGCACCAACACTGCCACCGCCAGCGCGGCGGCACGCGCGCCGTCGCGTCGCAATGCCTCGCCCGCCCGTTGCACGATATCGTCGGGCGCCCCCGCGGCGCGGGCGAGATGACCCTGGATCACCGGCCCCAGCAAGGCGCCGAGGGTGCAGAACGCAGCCACGGTCCCTCCCACCAGGGCCAGCCGTCGCAAGTCAGCGATGGATCGCGACAGGGTCAACCCACCGACCACCCCGACGAGAATGACCGCGTAGGGAGCCAACTTCGAGGGATAGCGGAAGTAGGTGAATACTCCGTGGGTCACAGTCCACAGGGGCGTCTCGGCGCCGGTCGCCAGAAGATAGAGCACGATTGCCGCCACCGCCGCCCAGCGTACGAACCCATCCTTGCGCTCGCGCCAGAACCCCCAAAGCCCGAATCCGGCCAGGGCGGCGCCGACGTAGAGACTGTGCACAAAAAGCCGTTCCCGGCTCATGGTGCGAAAGGGCCAGAAGGTGAACTCGGGCAACGGCAGGCCGCGTGGATTGGGCAAGAACAGCCCCAGCAAGTCCATCGGAGAGAGCGACCATTGGCCGGCTTCCATGGGCGAAAGGCCGCTGCCCCGCACTGACCTTTGCAAGAACCAATAGAGCGGCACCCAGCTTCCTGCGCCAATGACCAGGGCAAGGCCGCCGGCGCCGCTGAGGCGGGCCAGATCCGCACGCCAGGAAGTGCCAAGTCGCGTGGGGAGCCGGCCGGCTGTGACCTCTGAGGGTCCCCTTGTCAACGAAACGCCTGCGCGCCGTCGCTCACGACACGCCCCCCACCAAACCAGCAGCCCTGCTCCCGTCGCAAAGAGCGTGCCCGGCACGTCGCCCCCGAGAGTCGCCAGACCGATGCTCACACCCAGCCCGATGCCAGCCATCCTCTCGCCGCGACCAAGACGTCTGGCATAGAGCAGCGTCCAAGGGAAGAACGACAGCGACGTCAGGTAGGCAGGGCTGGTCAGCCACGAGGGCGCCGGGCCGGCCAGGGCAAGCGCGGCCCCCGCCCCGGCAGCCAACCCGGATAGGGCGCCCAACTCGCGCAGAAGTACGGTGGCGCCCGCCGCGAGCACGCCAAGCTGGACGACCAGAAGCAAGCCCAATGCCTGTCCTGCCGGCATAGCGCAGCCCAAAACCCGGACCGGGTAGACGGGCAAGGCGCTTGCGTCGGTGATCAACGGAGCGCCGACGCCCACGTAGGGGTTCCACAGCGGCAAGCTCCCGCTGCGCAGGGCCTGGTTGACCAGGCCGGTCATGGGCACGTCGAAGCGCAAATGGTCGTCGTAGTACAGATCGCTCACTCCCAGCGCGAGCCCAAGGTAGGGCAGCATCGCGACCAGGGCCGCGAGCGCGGGCCAGCCCAACCGGGCAATTGTGGGGTGGGAATTCACGGCAGACGGGATTCTATACGGGAGCAAGGCTAGACTGGAAAACGTGTTGACCCTCCTTTTCCGTGTCGCTCGCCTTTTCACCCTATCCGTCCTCGCCTGCGCGGGCCACGCGCCTGTGCCGCAAGCGCCGGCCGCCACACCCGCACTGGATGCCCCCGCAGCTACACAGCCGCCGGCCTTTCTCCCCCTTTACGCCGACAGCGGCTCAGGCACCCAGGCGTGGCAGCCAGGCTCGCCGCGCAATCAGATCCGGGAAGCGATCTTCACCGCCGCCTGGACCGCCGTGCGCGACAAGCACTTCGACAAGACGTTGGGCGGCCTGGATTGGGATAGCTTGCGCCGCAAGTACCAGCCCCTCGCGCTGGCCGCGCCTGACGAACCGACTTTCTATCGTCTGCTCAATGAGATGCTCGGGCTGCTCGGGCAATCGCATCTGCAAGTGCACGGCCCTGGTGAAGAGGCAGCGCCGCCACCCGACGAGATCCCGTCCCCGCAGAGCCGAACCGCCGCCGCCGATGCCATTCACGAGGCGGGCGACGACTACGGCGATCCCGGGCTGCTCGTGCGCATCATCGAAGGCAAGCCGACCATCACGCGCGTGCGCCCCGGCTCGTCGGCGGCGGGCGCCGGCTTGCGGCCCGGGTTTCTCGTCACCCACATCGGCGGCCGCGCCCTCGCCTCGTTGCCGCCTTCGGGTCGGGCGCTCCGACCCGTGGAAGAACGCTTCCGCCTGCGCCAACTGGCGGCGCGCCGTCTGACCGGCCCGGTGGGTAGTCGGGTGAGCCTGCGCGGTCTCGACGAAAACGATCGCCCGATCGAAGTCATGTTGGAACGCGACCCGCCCGCGGCGCGCGCCATCCAGGTGCTCAACATGTCGCCCGTGGTCCCGGAGGTCACCAGCCGGCAGGTCGGAGAGGTTGGCATCGTGGCCTTCAATGTGTTCTTGCTGCAGCCGGTACTAGGCGAAGTGCAGAAGGCCATCGACGGATTCCGAGCCCGCGGGGCAAAGGCCATTGTCATTGACCTGCGCGGCAACCCGGGCGGCATCGGCGCCATGGTCATTCCCCTGGCCGCGCGGCTGTCCACCGCGCCGCTGACCTTGGGCACCATCGTGTATCGCGAGTTTTCCAATACCCTCGCCACCACCGCCTCGCTGGGGATCAAACCCTTCACCGGCCGGGTGGTCATCCTAGCCGACGAAGGCACCGCCTCGACCTCCGAGATCTTCGCCGCCGGTCTGCAAGAAGCGAAGCGCGCTCTGGTCGTCGGGGACACGACTGCGGGCGCGGCCTTGGGTTCAATCATCCAGGAATTGCCCGGCGGCGCGGTGGTGCAGATTCCGGTGGCTGACTTCCGGACGCCCAAGGGCATCAGCATCGAGGGTCGCGGCGTGCAGCCCGACCGCAGGGTGTGGGAGACGCGCGCAGGGCTCTTGGCTGGACGCGATGTTGTGCTTGACGCCGGCCTTGACCTGGCCAAAGCATCGCGTCCGCAATGATCGCTTTTCTCTTGTCCCTGTTGGCCGCGACTCCGGCCGAAACAACTCTGAGGCCAGCGCAAGCCATCCTGGCCGACTACGCCAATGCCGTCGGCGGCCGAGGGGCATGGAAGCGGTTGCGCAGCGTGCACGTCAAGCGCG
>PMJO01000059.1 GCA_003158455.1 Myxococcales bacterium
TGGGAAGCGAAGGGTGACAGGATGGGCTTGAAGTACTCGCACGCGTTGTCGAAGAAGTTCTGGAAACTGAAGACGATGGCTCCGGGATCCTGTTCCGGTACGCTCCCGCGGAACACCGCCTGCCAGATGCGAGGCATGAGATAGGCGGGCGTGAGAACGTAGATGAAGGCAAAGGGACCGAGGGCGCGCCAGGTGACCATCCGGAAAAGGAGCAGCAGCGCTACCACCGGCGGGATGAACAGGCCGGTCTCGTAGCGGATCTCGGCGAACATGCACAGATTCATCCACAGGACGGCCAGCCGCTCGGGCGAGGGCCCGCGGCTGTGGTCGAGCAGACTTCGCACGACCAGCAAGGCGAAGAAGGCGGCGAAGAAATCGAACCCGCCCGAGCGGACTGAGAGCAAGGTGATGGGATGGGCCACCACCAGCAGGGCGGCGACGATGGCGAAGGTCTCACCGCCCATGCACTTGGCCAGCCGGTAGGACACGAGCACGAATACCGGCAGCACCATCAGATTGAACAGGAAAATGTTCTTGAAAGAATAGCCGAGAAGGACGTGGACCAGGCTGACCAGGAACGGGAAAAGCGCCGGCCGACGGTCGACCGCCACGCTGATGTCCCAGTAGCTGTCGTAGTAATTCTTGCCGGAAACGGTGAAGGTGGCGGTCCTGCTAGCCCAGAGATTCTTCGACGTCCCGACCAGGCCCGCTTCGTCGGAAAGCATCCGCAGGGCGGGATGGATGGCGAGCCACGCGACGATCGTCACGGCGAGCGCGATGACGAGGCCCGGCCAGTTCTCCTTCACCCACGTGACCACCGTCGCCCGGCGCACCTCGCGCGCGGCATATAGGTAGGTGCCGGCCCAGCACAGCACCGTGGCCATCAGGAAGTAGTAGGACGTGTGGACGAAAAGCGGCTCGGTGTAACTGGGCTGGACGAGGCTGATCACGAGTAGGGTCAGAAGTGCCGTCGGCAGCAGGACGAGAGTGATCTTCGCCGGTGTCCAGACTGGCTTGTTCATGGTCGGAGGCCCCCGAGGGATAGCCCACAACACCCTATCACGGCGACCGGAAACCCCGAAAATGGGCACGGCGCCAGCCCCGGCGCGCGCCGTCCGCACTCTTCGGCTGGCGTTGCGAGATTGCCAGTTGCCGGGAACACCCTCGCTTCGAGGCACCGCTTCGCTAGAACTGCTTGAAAAAGACAGTGATGGCGCTGCTGCCGAAGGAGGTTCTCGCGCTGGCCGGGCTGCGGCGGGGCCGATGCCCGAGATGCCCTCCCGGCAAAGAACGACGCGAGCAACGTCGGCGTGGATACCCCCGATGCTGATGCTCCGGGCGAGCGCTGCGACGTGCCGCCGGTCGCGTGCCAAACCGACGGCGTATGCGGCCAAACCTGCTGCGCGACGGAGACCCCCTATGGGCGACACTGTAACGGCGCCGGTGGGGCCGCCTACTTCGTGTGCCGCAATGGAGTCTGGGTCATGATGACCGAGTGGGACGTCGCCTCCTGCGTTCCGCCCATCACCGGTTCGGATGCCAGCAAGCCACTTCCGGACAGCGGAGCGCCCGACAGCCCCACCACCACCGGCCAGAAACGGTCACTATCCTGCGACCGTGCTTAGCGGTAGAATTTGATGTCGTCTATGGTGAGACTGCCGGTGCACAGGGGATTGTAATTCTCTCCTTCGGCCGCGACCGGGACGGAGAACTGCCAGAGCGTAGAAATCAGCTTGCTTGAATCGAGAGGCACGGGAGGGTTGCCGCGAATGTCGGTGGCGACGAACGGGGCCTTGATGGTCCGCGGAACGGATTTCAGTTCATCGACGGCGATCCGGTTCTGGGGCGGGTAGGATCCGACCGAGCCAGTCGCGAAGGGCGCGGCAAAGGTCATGTCCTGATGCTCGACATCGCCGGTGGCGTACTGCATGGTGCAGCCGGAAAGCGAGCCACTTATGGTGAATTGCACGCCGGCAAACCCACTGGCATCGATGCAGTTGCTGAAGGCGACAACTACGCCGAGGAATTGTGGCGTCGACGTCGGAGCCGCCTTGACCTTGACATTGAGCGCACCCTGGCTGGTCGTGTAAGTCGCGGCTCCTAGCCCGGCGACTTTGGGGGCCGCGTAGGTCACGATTTCTCCCGGGATCCTGATTCCTCCGCCGTCTGGGTTCGTGAAGTCTGCGATGAGCCCATCGGCGGGTGCCGAGGAGGTATTGGCTGGAGTGCAGGGTCTGCTGCACAGGCCGCTCTCGCCAGCAGCGGCGCTGCTGCTGTTGGCCCTATCCTCCGTCGTCCCCGCGATCCCATTGATTGCGCTCGATCCGCATGCGGCGCCCAATGCAAACATGTTCATGAGCGCGATGGTGAAAGAGTGGCTCTTCATGTGGCCTCCTGACGTCGTGTCTCGCCGACCTCCTCCGGGCGCGAGGAGGAACTGCTTTCACCGTCTATGAGTCGCGCGACCGCTGGGATGGGTCAAGCCATTTTCGTCCCTTCGTGCCCCGCCGCATGCAGTTCGCGGTCGCGGGCCTTGTCGATGTGCGGCACTCGCGGGCGATGCTGCACAACGCGGCACGCGACCGCCACCAGGCCGTGAGCCGTTTGGGAAAGGCTATGGACACTGAGGCAAGCAAGAGTTGCGCCTCAGGGGCGTGCTTTGCGGACCGCGAAGTGCACACACGAATTGACATAGAGATCACGTCCTCGTGGTCGCATCAGTTCTCGCCAAGGGGTTGCTGCTCCGTCGGCGCCGCAGAATACCCGCACTAACCTGAGACATCAGTTTCAAGGAGAAGCGATGAAACCATGGTTGAATCTGTCATTCGGGCTGGCTGCAGCGATTCTCATTGCAGCGCAGCCGGCCTGCTCGTCTCAGTCTGGCGGCGGGGGAAGTGGGGGGACGTATGGGACTGGCGGTACCCCCGGCTCAGGTGGGAGCTCAGGAAACGGTGGCGCGACTGACGCCGGTGGGACAATCGCGGCTGGGGGCGCCGCCGGTGGTAACAGCGGCGGTACGGCCGGCAGCAAAGCCGGGGGAGGGGGCACCGGCACAGGCGGCACGATCGCCTCGGGCGGCACAATCGCGTCCGGCGGGACCACAGGCGGCATGGGCGGGGCGACGGGCGGCAGCAATGGAGGCACGGGCGGTATGCCCGGCACGGGCGGAAGCGCGGCGGGCGGCGCTGGTGGGTCGAGCACGGCTACGTCGCAAGGCGCTGGTGGCAGGACTGGTGGCGCTGGTGGCGCTGCTTCAGGAAGTGGAGGGGCATCCCTCACCGACGGAAGCACTGGCTCGGGTGGGAGGGGCTCCGGCGGGACCACAGTTACTGGGGGAGCAACCCAGACAGGAGGTGCGACGGGAAACACCGATGGCGGCACCTCAGGTGTCGTCACCTGTCCTGACCTGCCAGGCGCGCCGAAAAGTCCGCTCTATTCGATCACGGCCAATGGCGCTCCGTTGTTCGTGGAAAAGATGACCAATTTCGGGTCGGAGATGCAGGTCCACTACGCTCACGCCTCCCTTTCCGGTGCGGGCACCGCGAGCATCGCCGTCACCGTCAGCGAGAGCTTCAGCTCGTACAAGCTGAGTCCCAAGAGCCGACAGATTTCCGCCACCAAGAGCGGCAACACCGTAACTTTCAGCAGTGGACCCAACTATCTGATATTCCAGCCGGACGCAAAAGAACTTCTGTTCATTCTCCTCGATGCGGAAGAGGCGAATCCACCTCACGTGGGCGACGCCAATGTGAAGAGCCTCGCTGACTCTGCCGTGGACAACACGGGGGCCACGCTGGTGACGTCGAAGATCCAGTCGGCCATCGACGCCGCTTCGGGCGCCACCCAGAATGTCCTCTATGTTCCACCAGGGAGGTACAAGGTCGGCGAGCTGTGGCTCAAGAGCAACATGACGCTGTACCTCGCCTGCGGCGCCATCCTCTCCGGCTCGAGCTCTACCGGCGACTTCAACACCGGCAGCGGCGGGATCAACATCGAAGGTATGCAGCACTCGCTGATTCGGATGTATCAAGTCAAGAATACGAAGCTCTTGGGTCGCGGGGTCCTCGATGCCAACGGTCACGCCATCCGCGCCGCAGGCCTCAATGCCAGCCTGCTGAAGATCGAGCAGAGTTCGGACATTACGGTGGACGGGATCGTGGTGAGAGACTCGAGCTACTGGAATACGCTGATCTATCGCAGCGACGCTGTGACCATCCAGAACTACAAGGTGATCAATTGTCGGCCGACCACGACGACGTACAACAATACGGACGGCGTCGACTTCGACGAATCCACGAATAGCTCGCTAAGTAATGCTTTCCTGTATACGGGCGATGACGGTATGGCCCCCAAGAACGAGGATAGTAACGGCACCATCAACACCAAGAACATCACGCACCAACACATCGTGGTCTACAACAATTCCGTGGGCTGCAAGATTGGAACGAAGAGCATGGGCCAGTCGATGGACGGGATCACATTCAAGGATATCGATGTGGTGAAAGCCGGGCGAGCCATGACCATCGAGGCCTATGATACGGCCGTGGTGAGCAACACGACCTTCGAGGACATCCGAGTCGAAGCGGCGGACAGCATGCTCATCAATCTGGCGCTGGATCAACCACCGACCTGGCGAACTGCAGCCGATACCGGCAGCTACAAGGATACGTATTTCACCAACGTGAGCTCAGATGCAAAACAGGTCATCAGTCTGCATGGGAAGTCGTCGTCCGCCAACATCAATGGCGTCCACTTCAAGAATCTCACGATTCAGGGCAAGGCGGTCACCAGCCAAACCGATTCGGACGCCAGCTGGGACATCAACTCCTACGTCTCCAATATCACTTTTCAGTGAGCATTTGACGATCGCACGGAGGGCGGCCACCCCCCACGGCTTTCATTGTCCACCTGCGGCAGTAGTTCGACATCTGGAGTGTCGACCTGCGTTTTGAGACCTGGGAGGCCTTTGCGCGTAGGTCCTGCGTAGGCGCGTCCGCTGCCCGACAATCGACCCGTGGGGTGAGCACGGGTGCCACATTTCTGAACCGGAAGGGCCCATGGTAAGCACTGCATAGAGATGCAGCGTTGGAGGTGACCCATGGCACGCTTGGCAGTTCTCGTTTCAGGCGCGGCGACGCTTTCAATTCTCGCCCACAGCGCATCGGCATTGGCCGTAGATTGCTTCGTGGATAGCGTGGCAGGTGATGACACGAACAACGGTGCCAGCGAGACCACCGCCTGGAAGAGCACGGCCAAGCTTACTGGGTCGTCTTGCACGGTCGTGAAGTTCAAACGCGGCAGTGAATTCGCCGTGGCCAAGGGTCAGTATGCGGTGGACTTGATGAATCTGAGAAACATCAAGACTTTGACCAACTACGGTGACCCAAGCCAACCGCTGCCCAAGTTCATCAAGCCACACGATGTCAGTAGCGGCGGCATGCTCGCCTCCTACATGGGCGGCGTAACCATTGACGGGCTCTACCTGTCCGGATCCAGAAGCGACTCGAATATGAGCAATCTGGCCGACGGGATTTGCGTCATGCTGGGCGCGAACAGCACGCTCATCAACAGCGAGATCACCCTATGCGATATCGGGATCATGACCGCCGGCGATACCGTGCTGGTGCGGAACAACTACGTCCATGATCTGTCCATCAGCGTAGATGCGGCCCCCGGGGTAGACCCGAACGCCGTGGGTGGTGCGGAAGGCATCTTCGTCAACAGTTCGCACGTCGAAGTGGACCACAACCGCTTCATCAATTGTAGCACCGCAGCCCAATGGGTCAGTGGCACATCCAAGAGATGTGACGGTGGCGCTACTGAGGTGACTGTCAAGTACGCTGGCGAGGTGACGGATGTCAGAATTCATCACAACCTTTCCTATAGAAGTTGCGGCTTCTTCGAAGTATCAAGCATGTTCCAATCAGGCAGCACCGGGCCCTACGTGAAGGGGAAATTCACGAATTCCGTGTTCTATGACAACGTCATGATCGATAGCGGCTGGATCTCGCTGCTACAAATCAACAACACGAAGTTGTCGAACGTTAGGTGGGAGAACAATACGATTGTTCATCACGATTTGGGTAAGGACACGGATGGCACCAACCTGAACGATTTCCAGAGCTCGAGCATCGTGGCGATTCCCTTCAACGACACGTCATCGGGCGTGACCGGAGGAGGCGAAATCAGTCAAGGCGACATCTACTGGACGAACAACGTTTGGTACTTCGACCCGAAGGTCAAGCCGTACTCATCAACAGCCGCGGATCCCCTGAGCGTTGGTTCGGATCAGTTCCTCAAGAATGTCGTGCAGCAGAACAATCTCGTGTTCACGACTGACCCTGGGTTCGTCAGCCTCTCCGGCACCACCAACGGGAGCGACTTCGATCTGGTCAAGGGCAGCCCGCTCATCGACAAGGGAGCCAACCTCGCTGAAATCACGTCAGATTTCTTGGATCGCCCGGCCCCGGTAGGGCCATCTCTAGATGTCGGCGCGTTTGAGTACCCCGGAAGCTCGGCAGCGGGCGGTGCGAGCGGCGCGGGCGGAACTTCGGCAAGACCCACGGGTGGCGCATCCGCAACCGGGGGTGCCACGGCCAACGGGGTGGGTGGCACTTCAGCCGCGGGTGCCTCGGGAACCAAACCAGCGGGTGGCGCGCCAGCGACTGCCACGGGCGGATCGTCGAGTGCGGGCGGGACCACCGTTTCCAACCCCGGAGGACGATCGAACACTGGCGGAGTCGTGGGCACAGGCGGAGTCGTACCGAGCGCGACGGGTGGAAGTTCGCCGTTGGGCACCGGCGGCGCATCCTCCACGATGGTCGCCACGAGCGCGACCGGTGGCGCGAGTACCACGAGTCCCAGCGGCGGTGAAAAGCGAGGTGTCGGATCCTGCTCCTGCAGAGTACCCGGGCAGTCCAACGATTCGAACCCGGTCAGTTGGATTGCCCTGCTCATGTTCGCTTGGGCTTTCCGGCGGCGGCGCCACAGCGCTGTCTATTTCCAGAAGCCCGACACGCCGAAGACGAACGGATTCGAGCCACTGGGAGCACCAGGCACGGGCGGCATCGCCCCAACCATGGGCGCCCATTCTGTAATCTGAAAGGTTTGACCCAGGTGACCAGCCAACCGGCGCAGAAGCCCAGGGGCCTCGCGTGCGGCCAGCACATCGGCCGATGAAAGATCCGCCGCAGGCGCGCCGTCGGCCGGAAACACCGACATGGCCGCCACCTGGCGCCTGCCCAGATCGAAGTAGCTGACCGGATCGCTGCCGCTCCGAAGGTAGGAATGCAATCGCGGCAGCACCAATGCGCCGGCAGTGATGCCCATTGCCGGGCCAATGGTCAACCCCGCCAGCACGGGCCGTGGGTCGGTCTGCGACGACAAGACCGCCCCCACGCCACCGCCCAGCACGGCTCCCGCAGCGCCAAACAGCGAGATCCAGCCGAAGTCACGCGGCTCGACCCAGTCCTTGGCCAGCAGGCCGTAGCCCACGGCTGCTCCCAGGTTGGCGCCCGCCAGTCCGCCCAGCGTCACCTCGTGCGGATCGCGGTTGGCCAGTGCGCCGCTGAACGCACCCACCCAGGCGCCCCAGGCGGCGAAGCCTCCGGCCGCCAAAGTGCGGCTCGCACCTTGTCCGGGGCCCGCACCGCTGGCCAGCCCCAAACTGGCGCCCAGCCCGCCTCCTAGCAGAGCTGCGCCGGCGTAGTCCGCGTTGGTCGAGGCTCGCCCCGCCCACGCAAAGACCAGGCCCTCACCCGCGCCGAGCAGCGTGCCGCCCGCAAGATATGCGGACATGTCTGCAGCAAGGGTCAGGCGCGGGGCGAGGGCAACGCCGACGGCAAGACCAGCTGTAGTTCCGCCCAACATGATGGCAACGCCGCCGCGGTTGCGGAGATCATCGGCCAGAAGGACTGATCCCCCGGACAGCGCCGCGCCAATGGCGCTGGTCGTGCCCGTCACCGCAGCCTGGTTGCCGTCGGGCCTCACCCAGTGACTGGCCAGGGTGGCGATTGTGAACCCCCCAAGCCCGCCCGCGACCAGACCGCCGACCTGGTTTCTCTGGTTCACGTCTTCGCCCTTGTACAGGAGGCGCGGCAACCATGCGCCCAGCCACAGCCCTTCCAGGGAGGACAAGGTCAGCAACGGCACGTCGTCAGTGGTTATGTTGATGCTGTTGTGCAAAGTGGAGCCCAGCACCAGGCCAGCCAACCCGCCGCCCAACATCGAGGCCAGGGGCACATCAACCCGCTCGCTGGCCAAAGCACCTGCGCCTGCACCCACACCACTCAACAAGATGTCCACAAAGAGCGCATCGGCCATCAGGTCCTTGTCAACCCTCAGGAAGGACGCCAACCCAGTGGCCGCCAGCGACGCCGAAGCTCCTCCGGCCAGCAGGGCACCCCGCTGTTTGGTCGTGCTGACTTCCGAGAGTTTGGCGTGACCGAGTGCGGGCAGCCACACGCCATTCCACAGGCCGAGAGCGGTCAAGCCGCCAATTAGGTAGGGATCAGAATCGTCCAGGGTGATACGCGGCCATAGGGCAGCCCCCACCGCCAGGCCCGCTGCGCCGCCAGCCACCATGCCGATGCGAGCCCCGCGGCTGTCCTGATCGTCGAGAAGAAGCCCAAAGCCCAGGCCGGCTGCCAGGCCGTCAGCCCCACCCAAGGCAGCAAGGCCCGACTGCCGATCCGTGGCGTTGGTAGCTTGGGCCAGCAGGATCCCGGCCAACGCCCCGCTTGCGCCGCCCGCCAGAAGACCGCCCGTGCTCTTGCGCGTCCAACCCGGCCAAGTCTCGTCGCCCAGACTAGACGCCAACGTGCCGGCCAGCGCGCCGTAGCCCAGCCCGGTAAGCAGCGGCGGCGCTGAAAAATGCACGCCATCCCAGTGGGCAGCGAGCGCAGTGCCGGCCATCAGGCCCAGTGATCCGCCAAGTGCAGCCAGGGTGTCGCTGCGACCAGCGGTTTGTGCAATCAGCATTGACGTGCCAAGGCCCAGTGTTCCCCCGATGAGGCCGCCTCCCATGCTGAGCAATACATCTCCACCGCTCGGTTGCACCGCGCGCGACAGCAAGAAGCCCGAGCCAGCACCCAAGGAAGCGCCGAAGAGAACGCCGCCAGCCAGCCGACTGCCCGGTGTGTGAGCAAGAAGACCGCTTTCATCCATGGCGCCGGCCAGAAGCGCGCCCTGCACGCCGCCCACCAGCGCGCCAGCGGAAGAGGTCAGCGCGGGCGCGTGCAACCCCTCGCCGTTCGAGAGATGCAACTTGCAGTCGAGCGCGACCGCCCCGGCGAAAAGGCCGGCGCTGCCTGCCAGCAAGCCCACGCGTTCGGGCTGAGTGGAGTCGTAGGGCAAAGCCAATCCCAGTCCATAGCCGACGCCCATGCCAAGGACGGTCGCTGCTGCGACAAAATTGACTTGCGCTGCGCTAGCGCGAGTCACGTGCTCCGCTGCCGCAGCCACTACCCCGCCCGCGGCCAGACCTACGAAGGCGCCACCCTGGCTGAAGCGATCGTTGTGCCATATCGACTCGCCCAGCGACGAGGCGAAAAGGCCCACCAGAGAGCCGTACGCCGCCCCGTAACCGGCGGCGCCGAAGTCCATCCAGCGCAGATGCAGGCTGTGCGCGACCAGAGTGCCGCCGGCAAGCCCGGTCAACGCACCCGCCAGCCGCAAAGGAGGACGCCATTCGCTGTCCGGAGCCAACGTCAACTGGCCTATGCCCTGCCCGAGCGCCAGTCCCAGCAAGCTCGCCGCCCCGACGGTGAGGTAGTCTTGACTGGCCGGTTCGATGTACTTGGACAACACCAGGCCCGAGCCGAGGCCGACGCTCGCCCCCAGAAGAAGCCCGCCCGCGGTCTGTCGCCTAGCCACATTGCTGTCGTCGGAAACCATCACCCGCGCAGCCAGCGCTCCGTCGAGCATTCCCACCCCGATACCCATGGCGGAAAGCAATGTCCATTGTGGACCCACGCCATCGGAGAGATGCAAAGTGCTGTCGAGCAAGAGGGCGCCAGCCGTCAGTGCGGTGGGGCCAGCCAGCGCACCAACGCGCGCCGACCTCGAGGTCGCGTCCGGGACCATCAGACCGACCCCGGCGCCGATGCCCTCACCCAATGTCCCGGCCAGAAGAACCAATGCGTTCTGCCGGTAGCTGATATCTTGCCACTGGGCCAAGGCGGTTCCCCCCAGCACGCCCAGCCCAAGACCCAGCCACGATCCGCCCGCCGTGCGCCGCGAATTGGACCAGGCATTGTCGCCCAAGGTGGGCGCCAAGCTCCCCACCAGCAGCCCGTACCCGCCGGCCATGGCCCCAGCCAGCAGGCTGGGTGGCCGCAAGCGACCGTAGTGGGCAAAGAGAGCGCCACCAGCAAAACCCGTGGCCGCGCCCGACAACACGCCAACCAGTTCGGGCGTCCCCTTTTCGTCAGTCGTCAGCTTGGCCAGACCCATGCCCGCACTCAGGCCGGCCGCTGCAGCAGCCACTGCTGTCGCGTGGTCTTCGGGTTCCGGACGGAAGTACTGCGAGACGACCAGCCCCAAGCTTCCGGCTGCCACACCTCCCATCATCGCGCCCCCAGCCACCCGCGCTTTGGGCGGGTTGCCGGTTGAGGCGGCCGCGCTGGCCAGCAGCCAGGTTCCCGCGCCGTACACGGTTCCCATAGCAGTCATTCCTAGCCAGGCAGGTCCCGGCCGGAGGTAGGCCGCCAGTGGAAGGGCGGCGAGCGTGTAGCCCACGCCCCCCAAACCCGCTCCCAACGCCCAGTGCGGACCGCTCGGCTCAGCCAGCATGGCCGTGCCCAGTCCGAACAAATTGCCCACCAACATAGTGCCCGGCAGGGCTAGCGAGTAGCGCGGCTCTACTTCTACGAATGGGCTCAGCGCGGCCATGCCCAAATAGCCAGCGCCCAAACCAATCATCAATCCACCCTGGCCCTGGTGGCTTCCCAGCCACGACTCGCCAGCAGCACCGCTGGCAATCAGGCTGCCCGACCAGCCACCCCAAAGGCTGCCCATGCTCATCATGACCACATCATTGCTGGTCACTGGCAAATAGCGCGCGACCGCTGCCGCCGCCACCATGGCTGGGAGCACACTGTACCCGACGGCCGCTGGAACCCGCGCCGACCACTCCGGCTCAAGCAAGCGGCTGACACCCATGCCGGCCAGCCCCGCGCCCACCAGCAAACTGTTGGCTAGCACGATCTGACCCGGTGTCCACGACCACAGGCGTGCGCCGGCAATTCCCATGGTCAGGCCCGCGGTCTCGCCTCCGACCAGCAAGCCGTACTTCAACTTGGGGTTGTCCGATCCGCTGCCCGACCAGGCCATCAGCCCAGCCAGGGATCCCCACACGGTCGCATTGGCATACCAGAAGGCCTGTTCCGGTGTAGGCCGCAAGCCGAAGCGGGTGATGCCCCATGCGGTGCCGCCGCCAATGACTGCGCCTGCCCCACCCACCAACGCCACCACTCCTGTGTTGTTCTGTTGGGCAAGTAGAGACAGGCTGCCACCCCAAAAACCGCCGGCCGCCGCTGAGGTGACAATGGCCAAGGCGGTACCGTCGGCTGGTTTCTTGGGCGGCTCGGGCAATGGCGACGCCACCGGTGCCGGCTGATTCGTCAGAAGGGCTGCCTTTTCTGCCTGCTGCGCGGACGGCGGAGACATGGGCAGGGTGCTGGTCGCAATAGGTTGTGGAATCTCTTGCCTGACCCTGGCAGGGAAGCCAGGCGTTGCCGGCGATGGTGACGCCAGCGCAGAACCGCCTGGCGCAGATGCCGCGCGGCTGGCCGCTTCGGCCATCACGTCCTTGGCCAATCGGCGCAAGGCTGCGGGCTGGCTGGTGTCTGCCGCGATAGCACTCACCGACTCGGACTCGCCCTGCCGCAACAGCCCTCGCAAGGCTTCCTTCTGAACCACTGGTTCATTCTGGTTCCGGGCGGCATCTTCCAGAGCCTGGCGCGCGATGGGTGAGGCTGCCTGGCCAAGTGCGCGTGCCACCTCGATGCGCACCGCAGGTTCCGGATCCTGAGCCAGCGATGCAGCCAGCGCGCCAGCCGCCCGGACGCCCGCGCAGTTCGCCACCAGACGCGCACTCGAGACGCGGGTGTGGGGGTCCGCCGGAGGATGCAGATCCAACAAAGCGGCGGCCACGGCCGTCGACGAACAATCGAAATCCGGCTCGATTGCCAGCACCACAATGGGGGCTCCCTGTTCGCTGTGAAGGGAGAGACTGACAAGCACGAAAGGAAGCGCCCAGCGGCAGGTGGCCGATAGGCGCTGTTCGACGAATACTCGGTCCTGCCGTTCCGAGGGCAAGCCAGCAAGCCAGGGCGGCAGGCTTCGATCCTCGCTGGGCTCGCGACTAAGCACAGTTTTCACGCGAGTGCGGAGATCCTGAAAGGCTCGTTCGAAATCGGCGAACTGCGTGCCGCCGGGCCGCGCGACCAGGTAGATGCGCGAGACCTGGCCGTCGCTGAGCCAGTAGGTCGTTTGGACAGGAATTTGCGCCGTGCTCTCACAGACGAGCGCAGCTCGGGTTTCGCTACAGTTCCGGCCGACGGCCTGAGCAGCAGCACGGACCGCATAGGCTGCAGCCCCGAGTTCCGCACCGACTAGGCGGCCCAAGGATCCCGTGCCCTGGCCATCCGCCCATGCCACAGCAGATAGAGAGATCGGCACGACTGCCAGCAAGAGGCGCAGAAAGCAGAGAGACCATGGTCCACATTTCATCAAACGTCGCGAACAGCAAGACCGATACCAGATTGACCCTCACCGGAAATGGGCCCAGTCGGATGCAATTACCCGAGACTCTGCCAAGAAATCAACGCTACGTGTTGGTTTTCTGTCACCCGCAAAGTTAACATCCCGGCCAACCACTATTTGCGACCAGCAACGCCGTGCAGGAGTACCCGCAGGAAAAATGAGCCAATCCCGCGTCGTCGCAGCCACTGCTGTTCATCTCCGGATCTTGCGCTACGCCATGCCAACTCGTCGTTCTCACGTGCCCCTGTCCTTGGTGGTTGGCACAAACCGCCGAGCCACCAGCGATGGCGACCTGGCGCGAGGTCTGGCCGCCAGCGAGGCCTGGGCTATCGCAGAGACGTGGCACCGTTTTGCGCCGATGGTGCTCATGATGGCAGAGCGCTCCTTGGGCTCGCGATCCGAGGCGGACGACATCGGCCAAGAGGTCTTCTACTGCGTATTCCGCAAGGTAAAGACTCTGCGCGATCCCGACAGCCTGCGTAGCTTTGTCTATTCAATTGCCGTCCGCGCGTTGAAGTCCGATCTGCGCCGCAAGAGGCTGCGCGCCTGGCTTTCCTTCCACCAGCCTGAGGAGTTGGTGGACCTGAGCTGGCGAACGTTGGACGTGGAGTCGCGCGATCTTCTGCGGAAGTGCTATGCCCTGCTCGACCGCCTGACGCCGCGTGATCGGCTTGTGTTCATCCTGAGACGCATGGAATCCATGACGGTGGAGGAGATTGCAACTACCATGGACATATCAGTGTCTACGGTTAAGCGATCGATGGCACATGCTTCGAACCGGCTGTTGCGCTGGATCGTTGCCGACCCTGGGTTGGCCGGCCTCCTCGACGAAGGGCGGTGGGGATGACAACGACTAGTTCCGGCGAACCGAATGACTCTCGGGCGCTCGCTGCGCTCACCGAGCTGACACGTGATGGCGTAGAACGTCGCACCACGGCGGAGCTCGACCAGGGACTGAACATGCTTTTTGCGCGTATCGCCGCGGGCCGGACGCACCGACCGGGACTTGTTCGTTGGTCGCTGGTCGGGGTGACGGCGGCGGTGTGTGCCCTGGTGGGCCTGCACGTTGCTTCGAATTCCCGGAAGCGCTTGCGCGTTCCTGAGCCGCCGGCGCTGGCTTACCAGATCGAGGGAGGCAGTGTCCTCGAAGGCGGGTACTTGCGCGAATCCGGCCACACCGGCATCAAGCTGCTCTTCAACGAGGGGAGCAAGTTCGTGCTCATGCCGGGCACACGCGGACGGCTCCGTGCGGTCGACCCCAAAGGTGCCCGTGTCGCCATCGAGCAGGGCACGGCCTCCTTTCAGGTCACGCAAAGCAGTGACCGGCGGTGGTTGGTCGAGGTAGGTCCATTCCTGGTCACGGTCAAGGGTACCGCCTTCATGGTTTCCTGGGATCCGTCGAGCGAGCGTTTCGAGCTCAGGCTGCGACACGGACGTGTCGTGGTCAGCGGACCAGTTTCGGGCGGAGACATAGCGTTGCGGGCTGGCCAACGGTTGGTCGTGAACTTGCCAAAAGCGGAGACCTTGATCGTTGAAGAGGAGCCGGAGGAAGCTATCGGCGAGTTTGTTGATGCTCCCGCTCCCCGCGCGATGACCCCGTCCGCCTTGCGACCGTCGTTCGTGAGAGACAGGCCCGCCGGACCGAACCCGTCCGCAGCGCCCGTTCCATCTGCCGTCGCCAAGATCGAGGGCGAGCACCGATGGGCCGACGAGTTGGCGAGCGGACACTGGGACCGGATCCTCGAGGACGTCGAACGTACCGGCACAAAGGCGGCGCTAGAAAAGGCTTCCAGCGAGGACCTGTTCGCGCTCGCCGATGCGGCTCGGTATCGGCGCCGCGTCGACTTGGCCCGTGCGGCACTGCTTGCGGAGCGCCGCCGCTTCCCGGGCTCGCCTCGCGCGTTCGACGCGATTTTTCTGCTCGGTCGCGTGGAAGAATCCGGCGAACGCGGGACGACACAAGCGATCGCGTGGTACGACGAGTACCTGGCCCGTGCGCCGACGGGTGCATACGCCGCGGAAGCTTTGGGACGGAAGATGACCCTCACAAACGAGCTTGGAGGGTCCGCTCAGGCACAGCCTATCGCCGAAGAGTATCTTCGCCGCTTTCCCAGGGGAAGCTATGCTGGATCGGCGCGCGCCTTGCGTCGGGTTCCCTAGTCGCGTGGGGAGCCTGCCGGCTCCCCCTACGGGGGCTTCGGGACGGACAGCC
>PMJO01000130.1:0-19910 GCA_003158455.1 Myxococcales bacterium
TCGATGCGGCGGGATTCGTGGCGCTCGGTGCCAAGGATGTGTAGCCCACCCGCGGCCAGGACTTCTTGCCGTTCGGCATCGCACTCGGGCTTGAACTTGGCGTAGGCGATGTCGAATTTCTCCTTGTCCACCTCGGCACCCGGCTGGCCGGCGGCCTCGGGGTCGACCTCCGCGCGGGCCATGAACTCCGCGTTGCCGCCAAGAATGATGTCGGTTCCGCGGCCGNNGCCATGTTGGTCGAGATGGTCACGGCGCCCTTGCGGCCGGCCTGCGCGACCACATGCGCCTCGCGTTCGTGCTGCTTGGCATTGAGCACGCTGTGCGGGATGCCCTTCTTGCGCAGCAGCGATGCCACCACCTCGGACTTCTCCACGCTGATGGTACCGACCAGCACCGGCTGGCCGCGCTGGTGGCAGTCCTCGATCTCGGCCAGCACCGCGCGGAACTTGCCCCGCTCGTTCTTGTACACCACGTCGNNTTGCGGATCATGGCCCGGTTGGTAGGGACAACCGAGACTTCCAGCTTGTAGATCTTGGCGAATTCCTCGGCCTCGGTGTCGGCGGTGCCAGTCATGCCGGCCAGCTTCTTGTAGAGGCGGAAGTAGTTCTGGTAGCTGATGGTGGCCAGGGTCTGGTTTTCTTCCTGGATCTGCACGCCTTCCTTGGCCTCCACCGCTTGGTGCAGACCGTCCGACCAGCGGCGTCCGGGCATCTTGCGACCGGTGAACTCGTCGACAATGATGATCTCACCGTCCTCGACCAGGTAGTTGACGTCGCGCTTGTACAGCGTGTGGGCGCGCAGGGCCTGGGTCACGTGGTGCAGCCAGGCGATGTTTTCCGGGTTGTACAGGTTGCCCACGTTCAGCTTGTGCTCGACCCGGTCCACCCCCGAGTCGGTCAGCATGGCCGAGTGCGCTTTCTCGTCCACGTTGTAGTCGATATCCTTGCGCAAGGTCGGGATGATGACGTTGACCTTGGCGTACAGTCCGGCGCTCTCCTCGGCCGGGCCCGAGATGATGAGTGGCGTGCGCGCCTCGNNGATCGACTCCTTCATGTTGTCGCGTAGGTAGTCGAAGCCGAACTCCGAGTTGGTGCCGTAGGTAATGTCGCAGCGGTAGTTCTGCTGGCGCTGGGTATCGGAGAGGCCGTGCACGATCACGCCGACCGACATGCCCAAGAAGCGATAGATGCGGCCCATCCATTCGGCATCGCGACGAGCCAAGTAGTCGTTGACCGTGACCAGGTGCACGCCCTTGCCGGGCAGAGCGTTCAAGTAGAAAGGCAAGGTGGCAACCAGGGTCTTGCCCTCGCCGGTCTTCATTTCTGAGATGCAACCCCGGTGCAGGATCATCCCGCCGATGAGCTGCACGTCGAAATGCCGCATGTTCACCGTGCGCCGGCCCGCCTCGCGGCAGACCGCGAAGGCTTCGGGCAGCAGGCTGTCCAGCTTGGCGCCCTGGTCCAGCCGCCGGCGGAACTCGGGGGTCATGGCGCGCAGTTCGTCGTTGGATTTCTTGCGCATCTCCGGCTCGAACTCGTTGATGCGAACGACGAGCGGACGCAGGCTTTTCAGGACACGCGCGTTTTTCGTGCCGAATATCTTTTTGGCGATGTAGCTAAACAATGGGTCCTTCCAGTCCGCGCGTGGCGGGAGGGCCTAAGTTATGGCGGCGAGGGCCTGCGAGCAAGTCAGGTTGTCAGCAGGGCCTGTTCGGCCGCCGCGCGTTCGTCGGCGGTGTCGACCTCCAGCCAGCCGTGGCCGCTGATGTCTCGACACAAAGGCGGCGCATCGCTCTCGGCAAGACGGCCCAAGACGCGCTCGACGTGAATCGCGCGCCCCTCCTCGGCCAGGGCCGCTTCGGCGGTCCGCCAGTAGCGAGGCAGCGCAGATGTCGGCACGCGGGTCATGCCGACGTAGCCTGAGTCGAATTTGGTCAGGGTCTTCGAGATGCGACGGACGCGGTCGTCGGCTCGGCGCTCGACTTTCATGTCGTCGGCCCCCAAGCTGCGGTCGGTGTCGATGAAGGCCGTGACGTCCGCAACCTCCGGCGCCACCACCTCGGCAATGCTGGACCGGTAGATGTGGTCCACGTTGAGGAGAAGAAAACCCTCGCCTAGCCGCGGCCGCGCCGCCATCAGTGAGATAAGGTTGCCGTCGCGAAAACTGGGGTTCTCGACCAGTTGGATGGCTAGGTCGGCCAGCGCCGGGCTCCCCGCCTGGCCCTGGTCGAGCGCCTGCGCCACCAGGGAGAACCCGTAGCCGCCCACCACCGTGATCTGGGTCGGACGCAGCCTAGCGGCGAACTCCAGCGCGTGGAACATGAGCGGCTTTCCCGCTACCCTGACCAGGGCCTTGGGTATTTCCTTGGTCAGCGTGCCCAGTCGGCTACCCAGACCCGCGGCCAGCAGGACAACCTGCACGATGCCCTAGCCCGTCGCCACAGCCCGCGATGCCGGCAAAAGATCAAGGATCTCGGCAAAGCGACCAATCACCGGCTGCCCTGGGAAGCGCAGGGTGAAGCGATCCTTGGCGAAGGTCCCGGCCAGACCCACGAAGGGAATCTGCGCCAGATACGCGACTTCGCCGTCATGCAGTGAATCGCCCACGAACAGCATCTCGTGGCGGTCCACGCGGAATGTTCGCTCGGCCAACTCGATGTGCGGACGGCCCTTGGCCAGCCCGTTGCCGTGACCCATGACCAAGTCGAAGGGGAAGCCCGAAAGGCGCGCGAATGCCTCCACGTTCTCCCGTCCGTTGTTGGAGGAAACTGCGATGCGGACTCCGCGTTCCTGCAGCTCGAAGAGAGCTGCTCGCGTATCTTCGGGCATGCGCGCGGCACCGCAACGAGCCGGCTTGCGTCCTTCGAACAAATCGGAAGCGGCCGGGTTGCGCAGATCGCCCGGGAAGATGTCCTCAAGTTGTTCGACAAACGGCAACCCGCAGGTGGCCAGGTACAGCTCGCGAGCCAAGGCCCGTGGGATCCCGTACACACCCGTCATGACCTCGGTGGCCAGGTCGGCAAGGACGGGCATGGTGTCTACCAATGTCCCGTCGAGGTCACAGAGCAGGACCTTGGGCAGAGCCAGGCACGCCACGCGACGTGGCGCCGATTTGGAGATTCGAACATCCTGGCGAGTGGTTGTTGCCGTGGTCCCTTGCATCACGCTTCCCTACTGGAGCAAGCGGCGCGCCAGTTGCCGCGCGGGTCTAAGTTACTGGAAAGACTGAGTCAAGGTTGGTGAGACACCTGATGGTGTTAAGAATTCACCACATCACGTGTTGGGAGTTAAACGCTCGCACTTTGAAATGGGAACCCTGAGAGGGNNCCGCGATGGTCCGCGGCGAGCAACAAGGGCGCGCGCGAAGCGCGCGGGGTGGGCGGGGTGGGCTGTCCGTCTCGAAGCCCCCGTGGGGAAGCTCGCCGGCTCCCCACGCGACTCCATGGGCCGTACTGACAGGCTGCAACGCTGCTGATATCCTGGCTCCGTGCCATGTGCTCATTGCGGTGAGAACCACCCGCCCGACGCCAGCCTTTGCCCCGTCACTGGCCAGGAGATGGGCACACCCCTGCCCTCCGCTGGCTTGACCAGCGGTCAGACTCTTGAGGGCAAGTACAAGATCGTCCGCGAGATCGGCCGAGGCGCCATGGGAGTGGTGTACGAGGGGCTGCACATCGCGCTTGACCGACGTGTGGCAGTCAAGACCCTGCGCCAGGAGATGAGCAACGATGCCGACCTGGCCACTCGCTTCGAACGCGAGGCCCGAGCCGCCAGTGCCATCGGGCATCCACACATCATCGATGTCTTCGACCTGGGCCGCACGCCCGACGGGCTGTTGTTCATGGTGATGGAATTTCTCGACGGCAAGCCACTCACCGAGCTGCTGCGCCAGAGTCCATTGCTGCCCGTGCCCCTGGCTGTGGATCTGATGACCCAAGTGCTGGGCGGCCTATCAGCCGCTCACAAGCACGGCATCGTCCATCGCGACCTCAAGCCCGACAACATCTTCGTCATCAACACCGAGGACCGCCTCAACTTCGTCAAGATCGTCGATTTTGGCATCGCCAAGAAGCTGTCGGCGCGCCAGCCTGGCCAGGTGAATCCAGTTGCCATGCGCGGGACCATGGTGGGCACGGTGATGGGAACGCCTCTCTACATGTCGCCCGAGCAGGCTATCGGCCAGGTGGCGAAGATCGACCACCGCACGGACATCTTCGCGGCCGGCGTGGTGCTGTACGAGATGCTGTGTGGTCGCACGCCCTTCCATGCCGAAGGCTACGCGGCCATCTTGGGCGCCATCCTGGAAGGCAAGTACCCGCCGCCGCACGCGCTGCGACCCGACATGCCAGCCGCCATCGAAGCGGCCATCGTGCAGGCCCTTGACCGTGACATCGAGAAGCGCTTCCCGTCGGCGGCGGCCATGCGCGACGCGATCAGCGGCGGCGGTGGCGAGGGCACGCCCGCCCCGATCACCGTCGGGCCAGGCGCACCCGGCGATAGCATGCCACTAAGGCTGTCGACCCTGGACGGGCAGGAAGCCCAGGCCCCCGGCTTCTCACTCCTGGCGGACATTCCCCCGCCCCAGGGGTCGAGGCCGGTTCCCCCGGGACGGCCACGCGTGGCCCGCGGCCCGGGAGACGATCGGTTCGCACCCCCGCCCGAGGAAGAGGCCCCGCTGGAGTTGGGCGGCACCCGCTGGGGGTCTTCGCCAGCACCACGACAGCCAGTACGTGGAGAAGCGGAAGGACCGCCTCGCCAGGAGGCCCGGCGTCCGACGCAGCCGAGCCCGGAGGCTGACGAGCCCCGTGTTTGGGCGGCAGGCGGAGCGGCTTCGACGCGCGACGATGACTCTCAACCGTCGCCCCAGGGCCGCGCGCTCGACCATCCCCCGCTGGGCGAGCGGCCGCGCGCCCGACCGCCGGCCCAGGCCCCGGGAACCATGGCACCCGAGCGGGTGGTTTCTCCCCGTGCCCGCAGCCTCCTCATCAAACTCGGGATCGGCCTTGGCATTCTTGCCGCTGCGCGGGTCGGGTATCATTTTTGGCAGACTGGTTGGCCGGGCGGTTCCGCCAGCAGCGCGCCCGTCGTGGCCAAGGGGGTCATGCGCAAGGTGACCTTGGTGCTGGATCCACCGGATACCAGCGTTCAGATCGATCATATCCCAACCAGCAAACGCGAGCTTGCCCTCGACTCGGCGACGCCTCACCTGCTCAACGCCACCGCGCCCGGGCGGCTGACCCGCCGGTTCTCGTTCGGAGTCAAGCCGGGGCTCAGCCTGCCGGTGCGCATGAACCACCTGCTGGTGCCTCCCTCACCGCTCGACCCGCCGCCTGCGCCCGCCGAGCTGTCCGTGGGCTATCCCGAGGCACCGCGCCCATCGGACGAAATCGACGGTGCTCTAGCCAAACTGGACAAGTACGCCCAGTGCCTGGCTGCCGCGGGCGACACCAGCGAAGGCAGCGGCAGTGAGAAGGCCGCAGCCGGGGCCCGCGTCCGCCTGCACGGCGAGGACTTGAACCGCTGCCGGTCCTTGGTGCGCGAGGCACGTGACCTGGCGCCCGCCATCCCCGCGCTTGAGGGCGCGGCCGATGCCTACCTTTCCACTATACAAGGCGGACAGAAGCTGGACGCGGTCATGCGTGCGAGCGCTGCCCTGCGTGCCGAGATCTTGGCCACACGGACCGAGTGGCAGTGGCAGGAGTTGGCGCTGCAGGAGAAGCTCGACGGTCGCAAGGCGGCCTGGCACATGCGCAGATTTGCTTTGGGAGCGAACGCCTGGCTGCGCGCACTGAAGTCCGATCCGCCGGCGCGCCAGTCGGTGGACGAGCGGGCCAGCGCGCTCGCGGATATCTATACGATGTTTCTCGACTATGCCGAAAGCGCGCGCGCAGAGATGGCCTGCACCACGGGGGCTAACGATTTCATGAAGGCGGCCCAGGACACTATGGCGGTGGCGCGACCCACCGACGGCAGGCCGCGCAGCGAATTCGCCGCGCTCAGTGCCTGTCGTCGCCTGGTGGCCGCATTCAATGCGCTGGTGGTGGAATAGCTACTTCTTGCTGCTCTTCACCTCTTCCAGCCAGGAGGTGATCTTCTTCTCGCGCTTGTCGAGTTCGGCGCGCGCAGCGGCGAGTGGCTTTGCGTCGCCTTGGAAAGAAGCCGCAATCGCCTCGGGATAGTCGTTGGCCAGCGCATTCAGGCTGACGTCGTGATCGGTGGCGATGTTGGAATTGCCCCCCTGCGGATCCATGGCGCGCAGGATCTTGGCCTGGGCCTCGATGGCCTTGCGCTGTGAGGCGACCAGCTTGGCGAGCTGGTCACTCGCGTCGGGCTTGCCTTTCAGCTTCTCGGTTGCATCGTCGAGCGCCTTGCGGGTTTTCTTCTCGAAAGCGAGCAAGGCCAGATGCTTGGCCATCTTGCTCTTGTCGAACTTGAGTAGGCGTGCTTGTTCCTCGGCTGCAAGCTGCGCCGCCAGCTTCTCGTCGGCTTCTTTCTTTGCTTTCCAAAGCGCGTAGCGCTCCATCATGCCCAGACGCGCATCAGCCGGGCGCGCGTCGGTGGCATGGCCCGCGTCCCGGGCACGCGCAGACGGGGCAGGGGCTGGCGTGCGCTCGGGCTTGGGTGGCGGGGCCTGCTCGCTGCAGGCGGCGGCGAGAAACATGGCTCCAACCCCCAAGAAAAGTGCGGTTCGCTTCATGGTGTCCTCCCTGGTCTTCGCAGGCTCGCTTGCCGTCGCGATAAAGACCATTGGGTGAAGTTACGACGGCAAGGCCCTGCTTGTCACTCCGTTCCGCTAGCGCTGGCCTTTGTACCCTTGTAGCGTCAAAGTGATGCTCCCTGATGAGGCTTGCATGCGCGTCTTGATTTCGGGGTCCTCGGGTCTGATCGGCCAGGCCTTGACCGAACGCCTGCGTTCCGCCGGCGATGCCGTGTGCACCCTGGTGCGGCGCAAGCCGAAAGAATCGGCAGGCGAAATCGGATGGGATCCCAAGGCTGGGGTGCTGGATTCGTCGCGCCTGGATGGCATTGACGCCGTGGTGCACCTGGCAGGCAAACCCATCACCTCTCGTTGGACCGAAGAGAGCAAGAGGGCCATCCGCAACAGCCGGGTGCCGGCAACGAAAATGCTCGCCGAGGTCATGGCGCAACTGCCCAGAAAACCGAAGCTCTTCATCGTCGCCTCTGCCGTCGGGTTTTACGGATCACGTGGTGATGAACCGTTGGACGAGAGCTCGGCCCCGGGCACAGGTTTTTTGGCCGGTGTCTGCCGGGAGTGGGAGGACGCTGCCGCACCCGCGCGGGACGCCGGCATCCGCACGGTTCACTTGCGCACCGGCCTGGTGCTTTCCCGCAAGGGCGGGTTGCTCGCGCGCGTGCTCCCGCCCTTCAAGATGGGCGCGGGCGGCGTCGTGGGCACGGGACGGCAGTGGCTAAGCTGGATCTCGCTGGCGGACGCGACGGCCGCCATTCAGTATGCGATCGACACAGCGGAGCTTTCCGGGCCGGTCAACCTGACCGCACCCCAGCCGGTCCCCAATGCCGAATTCGTGCACACCCTGGGAAAGATATTGGGCCGCCCCACCCTGGTTCCGGTGCCGGCTTTCGCCGTAAGGTTGCTGTTTGGAGAAATGGGCGACGAATTGGTGCTTTCGGGTCAGAAAGTCCTGCCCAAGAAACTCCTCGCTACGGGCTTCTCGTTCGCCCATCCGGATCTGGAATCGGCGATTCGCTGGGCGCTGGCTCAGTGACAAGGTCAATGTCCAGAGACGTGCGACGCGTCCTCGACCTTGCCTCGCGGCCTTGGACAGGGAAGAATCCGGGCTCGGGAGGATCCATGATCTGTTGTAGGTTCACGCTGATGACTGCGTTGCTCACCACGACCGTCCTGTCCGCCCAGGCCGCGCCCCCAGCGCACAACCCGCCGCCGGCCAAGCCCGCGCCGGAGGACACCCCGGCCCCTGCCGCTCCCACCAAGGTGACCACGGTGGA
Source organism: Myxococcales bacterium (assembly GCA_003158455.1). Classification (GTDB taxonomy): domain Bacteria; phylum Myxococcota_A; class Polyangia; order Fen-1088; family Fen-1088; genus Fen-1137. The sequence continues at coordinate 7,989 of PMJO01000130.1, forward strand.
AGGCATCACCGAGTATCACCTGCTCAACGGGCTGCGCGTGCTGCTCTTTCCTGATCCAACCAAACCGACCGTCCTGGTCAACGTCACCTATCTGGTGGGCTCGCGGGTCGAGGGCTACGGCGAAACCGGCATGGCGCATTTGCTTGAGCACATGCTGTTCAAGGNNGAAGCTGTTGCAATCCAAGGGCGCCATCTTCAATGGCAGCACCTGGTGGGACCGCACTAACTACTTCGAGGAACTGCCCGCCTCGCTGGAGAGTCTGGAATTCGCGCTCGCCCTGGAAGCGGACCGGATGATCCACAGCAAGATCGCCGCTGAGGATCTGGCCAAGGAATTCTCAGTGGTGCGCAACGAGTTTGAAATGGGCGAGAACAATCCGGCCAACGTGCTGGAAGACAAGATGATGGCGACNNCCCGACAACGCCATCCTGATCATTGCCGGCAAGTTCGACGCAACCCCGGCGCTGCAACTGGTGACCAAGCACTTCGGTCCCATCCCGCGCCCGGCGCGCACCTTGCAACCCACCTGGACCGTCGAGCCGGTGCAGGACGGCGAGCGGCAGGTCACCTTGCGCCGAACCGGCGACGTGGCGCTGGTGTCCCTCGTCTATCACGGGGTGGCGGGCGCCGACCCTGACCGCATGACCGAGGATGCCATCGCCGACATTCTGACCAACAAGCCGAGCGGTCGCCTGTACAAAGCCCTGGTTGACAAGGGCCTGGCCAGCGAGGTGAGCGGTAACGTCTACCCCATGGCCGAGCCGGGCGTCATCATGCTATCGGCCAAGGTGAGCGCGGGCGTGGCGCCGGAGAAGGTGCGCGACATCATGATCCGCATCGTCGAGGGTTTGGCCGGAAGCAAGGTCACCAAGGAGGAAGTGGAGCGCTGGCGCGCGGGTTGGATGAAGGACTTCGACCTGGGCCTGACCGAGACGGCGCGCACCGGCGTGCTGCTGTCTGAATATGCAGCCATGGGCGACTGGCGCCTGCTCTTCCTAGCGCGCGACCGGGTCAAGACGGTGGCATCGCTCGACGTGGAACGGGTGGCACGCGCCTATCTCAAACAGTCCAACCGCACCCTAGGTCTTTTCTTGCCTGACAAGGCGCCCGATCGGGCACCGCTGGCGCAAACCCCTGACGTGACGGCCATGATGAAAGGCTACAAGGGCAGCGCCGTGGTGGCCGAGGGCGAGGCCTTCCTCGCCACAATCGAAAACGTGGAGAAACGCACGACCAGGACGGATCTGGCCGGCGGCTTCAAACTGGCGCTGCTGCCCAAGAAGACCAAGGGCGGCTCGGTTCGCCTGGTGCTGACCATGCGCTTCGGCAGCGAGCAAGACCTCAAGAGCAAGACCACCGCCGCCGCGGTTCTACCCAACATGTTGATGCGCGGAACCAAGAAGCACAGCTTCCAGCAGATCAGGGATCTGCTCGATCAGCTTCGCGCCGAGGCGGATTTCGGCAGCGGCTATTCGTCTCCCGGCATGGCCAATGTCAGCCAAATGCGGGTCAAGACCACCAGAGAGAATCTGCCCGCAGTGCTGGACCTTCTGACCGAGATCTTGCGCGAGCCGGCCTTTGCCAGGAGTGAACTGGAATCCCTGCGCAAGGAGATGCTGGCGCGTCTGGAGGAACAACTGCAGGACCCGCGCGCCAAAGGCCAGGTGGTCCTAATGCAGAAGCTGTTCCCCTTCGCCAAGGACGACGTGCGCTACGTGCCCAGTGTGCAGGAAAGCATCGAGCGATTGCGCAAGGTGCAGGCGCCCGAACTGGCCCGGATACACAAGGCACTGTGGGGAATGAGCGCCGCGCAGCTTGCCTTGGTGGGAGACTTCGACCCGGCTGAGGTCAAGGCCCAGATCGAGAAGAATCTTGGTTCCTGGAAATCGCCCAAAGCCTATCGGCGGATCGCGCTCACCTATCGCGCCAACTCGCCCGCCGACGAGACCATCAACACCCCGGACAAGGAGATGGCATTCGTCATCACGGGCAGCACTCTGCCACTGCGCGACGACGACCCCGCATATCCCGCGCTCAACATGCTCAACTACATGCTGGGGGGCAGCCCGACCTCACGCCTTTTCGATCGTCTGCGCCAGAAGGAGGGCCTGTCCTATGGCGCCGGCTCGCGCATCTTCGCCCACCCCATCGACGTGAGTGGACACTTCTTGGCCTGGGCCATCTGTGCGCCCCAAAACCTGGACAAGAGCCTGGCGGCCATGCAGGAGGAGATTCGCAAGATGGTCAAGGACGGCGTCGGCGAAAAAGAGCTGGCCGACGCCAAGAAGAGCTACGCCAAAAACTGGGAAAGCCGAATCGCCGATGATGACTTCGTGTCGGGAGAGCTAGCGCAAGGCCTTTTCCTCGGGCGCACCTTCGCCTACTGGCGCGACCTCAACGACAAGATCCAGAAACTGACCGCGGCCGAGATCAATGCGGCGGCGCAGAAGTTCATCAAGCCCGACGGGCTGGTGCTAGTGCGCGCCGGGGATCTGGCAAAGCGAAAGTAGGTGGCGAACCATTTTTCCATGCGCATCGCCGTCTTGGCAGACATTCATGGAAACCTGCCCGCACTTGAGGCAGTTGTCAGGGACTTCACACGTCGGGGTTTCGATGCCGTCGTCAACCTGGGGGACAGCGTGTCTGGTCCGCTCTTGCCGCTTGAAACGGCGCAGTTTCTCCTGACGCAGGACTGGGTTCATCTCGCGGGCAACGGCGAGCGGCAAATTCTTCTCGGAAGGCCGGGGCAGTCGGATGCGGCTGACGAATTCGCGCGCGCTCAGCTGACTTCTAGTGAACTTGGGTGGATCGCGTCGCTGAAGCCGACTGTGTCCCTCGATCATCAGGTTTTCCTCTGCCACGGCACTCCGAGAAGTGACGTTGAGTATTTGCTCGAGACAGTGGCGGCTACGCATTTCCGCGCCGCCACGCCTCGGGAAGTCGACGAACGTCTGGGCGACGTTGAAGCTTCATTGCTCCTCTGTGGACACACACACGTTTCAAGGTCGGTGCGCTCCTCGAAAGGCCCACTGATTGTGAACCCCGGTAGTGTGGGGCTACCGGCGTACCGTGACGTCCACCCCTATCCGCATGTCATCGAGACGGGCTCGCCAGACGCCCGCTATGCCATTGTCGAAAAGCTAGCGGGAACGTGGGTCACGTCCCTCATCGTCGTACCATATGCGTACATGCACATGGTGAGGCTGGCGCACGAACGAGGACGCGACGACTGGGCGCGCGCGCTTGCATCAGGATACACGGTGTAGGAGCGGCCCGCCCCTCTAGCGCTTGCCCGCGGCGGCCTCGTCGGATGCGGCTGGGTTCGCGCACTCCCCGTGCTGAGCGCGCCGCTCCTCCCCGGGGCCGGGGCGTCCCTCACAGCGGCAGCGTTTCGGAGGCCCATTCCATGGCCCGGCGGGCCAGTTCCGGCAGCGCGTCCTCGGGCACGCGGAGCTTCCCGGCCAGCGCGGTGACGTCGGCCCATGCGCCGGCCTCGTACGCGACCGTCAACGCCCGCAGCGTCCCGAGCGGGGTGTCCTGTCTCAGGATGGCGGCGTCGATGTCGGCCGACACGTTGATCTCCGCCAGCAGTTCCGGCAACGGGCGCCCCACCATGGCGTCGAGAGCGGACAGGAGGCCGATCAGAAACGCGTCCAGCTCGCGGCCGCCAAGGCCGCACAGCGGGCACAGCTGCTCGGCGAGGCGCGCCCGAGCGAGGCTGACCAGCGCCAGCTCGGGGGGCCGGTCGTCGGTCAACCCGACCACCGCGATCAGGGACGCCCACTTGCGGAACGGTCGCTCGCCCAGCAACACCAGCGCGTGCTTCAGCGACGTCACCCGGCCGCGCCAGCCGAACGCGGCCGAGTTCAGGAACTTCAGCAGCTTCACCGACAGCGACAGGTCGTGCTTGATGACACGCTCCAGCCCCTGGAAGTCCAGCTCCGGGGCCTGCAGCTCGCGCAGGAAGCGCGCGTACGTCAGCTTCGACGGCGGAATGTCCTCGCGGGAGATGATCTCGGGGCGCTGGAAGAAGTAGCCCTGGAACAGCGTGTAGCCCAAGGCCGCGGCGTCGCGGAACTCGGCGGCGCTCTCCACCTTCTCGGCCAGCAGCATGAGCTTCTGGCGGCGCGTGTCGTCGCGGATCCGCCGCCGTTCGTTCGGCGACGTGACCAGGAGGTCCACCTTCAGGATGTGGACCAGGGACACGAGCGGCGCCAGCCCGGGCCGGGCCACGAAGTCATCCAGCGCGATCTGATACCCGGCGGCGCGTGCGGCGCGTACGGCGGCCAGCGTCTCGGGATCGGCCGAGACGCTTTCCAGGATCTCGATCACCGTCTTGTTGGCGGGCAGCACCGCGTAGAGTGCGTCGCACAGGATCCGCCGCGTGACGTTGACGTAGGCCTTCTTGCCGTCGACCAGCTTGTCAAAGTCGAAGGTGGACAGGGCATTGTTGATGACCCGGAGCGACGCCAGGTCGCCGTCGGTGCCGGCGGGAAAGTAGTTCTCCAGGCCGGCGCGAAACAGGAGCTCATAGGCGACCACCCGCTGTCGAGTATCGAAGATCGGCTGTCGCGCCACGAAGACCTGCATCGATCTAGACGTTCATCGGCGGGTCGCCGGGCGCCCTGTAATGGGCGGGGGCGTCGGCCCCGATTTTCGCTGGGCAGAGGGGGAAAGTTTGGCCGTCGGCCGTCCAGGTGTGCAGGACGGCGGTGATGCCCACAGCGGAGCGGGGCGGGGACAGAGCCGAGATGGCTATCCACACGCTTGCTCTGAAGACCGGCTCGCGACCGCACTGGCGCCCTCACTTGCTGGCGCCGCTCCCATCTGACGCACCTTCGGCATCCGACACGTCGGCGGCGGCAGGCGTGGTGGACGCCGAGACGCCGGGAACCAGCCAGGCATTCCCGACGCCATACAGAAGCGAAATGCTCCCGTACTAAAGAGCCTGCAGGTGCCGGACGAAGCCCTCAGAGAAGTAGAAGACCAGCATCAGCCGGCCGAGTGAGATGGTCTCGCCGCCCTTGAGTCGCCGTGGCTTCTGCGGCAATAGCGCAGCGCCATCGACGATCGTCCCGTTGGTCGAGCCCATGTCGGTGAGCCGGTACTCGTTTTCCACTCGCGCGATGATGCAATGTCTTTTTGAGACCGAATACTCGGGGATCGCGATGTCGTTCTCCGAAGTGCGTCCCACGCTGATCGGTCCGCGCATCGAATTGCGCGGCTTGACCACCGGAAAAACGCGACCCGTCAGCCGCGTGCAAGCAAATGTCCCATCGTTGAGGTTGACCACGCTTGTGCCATCGCTGGAGGCCGTCAGGTTGATCTCGCCCGCCATGCCCAACGTCACCAGGACCGGCTGAAAAAAAACGCGCTGAAAGCCTGCCGGGCCAAGGCGCTGGAGTTCTTCTTTGTAGTCGGTGGCGTAGGTAAGCATCGGCCAGTGGCCGCGGCCGCGCTTGGCAACCGCGAATCCCCTTCGCTCATCTTCATGTAGCGCCCTGCTGCCCGGCTGGTCAAGCTCGCGGTTTGTGACCGATCAGCGCGGCCGTTCGGGTCGTGGCTGGTGCCGTGCTATCCTCCAGCCACTGACTCGATCCCGAGCGAACCTGCAGCAATGACCCCACCGGTTGCAATTCTGGCGGGAGGGCTGGCCACCCGTCTCCGTCCCATTACCGAAACCATTCCCAAGTCCCTGGTGGACGTGTGCGGCGAGCCATTTGTCGCCCACCAGCTCAAGCTGCTGCGTTCTTGCGGGATCAGCGATGTCGTGCTGTGCGTAGGATACCGGGCCGAGCAAATCGAGCAGGCCGTCGGCACGGGATCCGTGTTCGGCTTGCGCGTGCGCTACGCGCTTGACGGCGAGAAGCTTCTGGGCACCGGCGGGGCTGTGCGTCGGGCGCTGGCCATGCTGGGTGATGAGTTCTTCGTGTTGTACGGTGACTCGTACCTACCTTGCGACTACCAGGCCGTGCTGAGCAGCTTCCTCTCATCGGGCAAGCTGGCCTTGATGACGGTCTATCGAAACCAAGGCCAGTACGACACCAGCAACGTGGAGTACGCGGCTGGCACGATCCGGCGGTATGACAAGTCCATACGCTCCCCGACGATGCAGCACATCGACTACGGACTGGGCGTGTTTCGGCGCGAGGCGTTCGCAGATGTGCCCGAAGGAGCCTTCCTGGACCTGGCCGAGCTCTACCAAACCTTGCTGGCCAAGGGGCAACTGGCAGGCTATGAATTGGCTGAGCGATTCTACGAAATCGGTTCCGTCGCTGGGCTGCGGGAGTTCCGTGCCTTGATGGAAGCCAGACGCGCCGCAAAGCCATGACATTCACCGAGCAATTCCTAGACGAGGCGTCCGCCGTCATTCGCGATCTCGATCGACCAGGGATCGATGCCTTGGTGGACGTCCTCGCCTCGACGCGAGCGCGGGGCGGAAGGCTGTTCATCCTTGGCGTGGGTGGAAGCGCAGCCAATGCTTCGCACGCAGTCAACGACTTTCGCAAGCTCTGTGCGATGGAAGCCTACGCACCCACCGACAACGTGAGCGAGTTGACGGCCCGAACCAACGATGAAGGCTGGGAGAGTGTCTTTGCGGCGTGGCTACGCACCAGCCGGCTGCGCGCGGCCGACATGATCCTCGTGTTCTCGGTGGGCGGAGGGAATCTCGAGAAGAACGTGAGCCCGAATCTGGTGGCGGCGCTGCAATATGCCAAGCAGATTGGGGCGACCGTGGGCGGCATCGTTGGTCGCGACGGCGGCTACACCGCCACGGTGGCTGATGCGTGCGTGAAGGTGCCCACGGTGAATGCCGCCCACATCACGCCGCACACCGAGGCGTTTCAAGCCGTGGTTTGGCACCTTCTGGTGTCGCACCCCAAGCTGAAAGCAGCTAGCACCAAGTGGGAAGGCCTGCGGTGACAGGACGCGCGGCTCTCTTCCTGGATCGCGACGGTGTCGTGTGCCGGGCCATAGTTCAGGGCGGCAAGCCGTTCCCTGCGCGCTCCGTGGAAGAGCTCGACGTCTTGCCTGGGGCGAAAAAGGCGCTGCAGAAGGCCGGAACCCTGGGACTGGTTCGCATCATCGTCACCAACCAGCCCGACGTGGCGCGCGGAACTCTCGCGCGGCAAGTTGTCGAAGCCATGCACGAACGCCTACGGGCCGAGCTGGAGATCGATGACGTGCTGGTGTGCTGGCATGACGACGCCGACAAATGCGCTTGCCGGAAGCCGAAGCCCGGGTTGCTGCTGGAAGGGGCGGGGCGGCACGGGGTGGATCTGGCGAAGAGTTTCATGGTGGGAGACAGGTGGCGGGATGTGGAAGCCGGGGCGCGGGCCGGGTGCCGTACGGTTTGGATCGACTGCGGTTATGATGAACAAGGCCCATCCACGGCGCCGGACCACAGGTGTCACAGCCTGGCCGAAGCGGTGGAGTGGATAGGCGCACGCGCACAAGGGTGATGTACATGCAACCGAATCTAGATTCACTGCGAATCAAGATCTTCGCCGACGGGGCCGACCGGAAGGCGATGGTCGAACTCTACCGCAATCCACGCATCAAGGGGTTTACCACCAATCCCACCTTGATGCGCAAGGACGGGGTGAGCGACTATGAGCACTTTGCTCGGGAAGTCCTCTCTGTGATCCGCGATCGGCCGATTTCGTTCGAGGTGCTCTCTGACGACATGGACGAGATGGAACGTCAGGCGCGGAAGATCGTGTCTTGGGGCGAGAACGCGAACGTGAAGATCCCGATCACCAACAGCCGGCGGGTCTCTTCGGTGCCCCTCATCCGGCGCCTGGCGCGCGATGGAATCAAGCTGAACGTCACGGGTCTGACCACGGTCGAGCAGGTGAGCGCCGCGGGCGAGGGTTTGGCCGAAGGAAGCGCCTCTTCCATCGTGTCGCTGTTCGGCGGCCGTGTCGCGGACACGGGAAGGGATCCGGTTCCCATGATGGCTGCGGCGGTGCAAAGCCTGCGGCCGCTTGCGCATGTCGAGCTGCTGTGGGCCAGCCCGCGCGAGTTGCTCAACATCTTTCAGGCCGACGCCGTCGGCTGCCACATCATCACGGTCACCGCCGACATCCTCAAAAAACTGCCCCTGGTGGGCAAGGATCTGGACCAGTACTCGCTGGAGACGGTGCAGATGTTTCGCGATGATGCAGTGAAGGCAGGCTACGTCCTATAGCAGACAGCACGGCCCTGCGGCCGCCGCACTTCAGTTCGTGTCGACACCATCGAACTCGGGTGTCGGGCTAGTAGATTATGTTGTTCACCTTTCCGCAGTTGACGAAGCTCAGAGTGGTCTGAATCTCGAAGTTTGACTGGGTGGTGTGGCGTTCCGCGGAGAAAACTGCGATGTCGTAGACATTGCCCAGTGTCAGTCCGAGCGAGTCGATAGTAACTGTCTGGCTCTCCTGCGCATGTCGCCCTCCCTTGTTGATGACCCTTTGGTTGTTGATGAACACGAACAGGTCGTCATCGCCACTGAAGGTGAACTGCTCCCCCCCCTTGTAGGTGAAGGCGGTGTGAATCTCCGTGGTGAAGGAAAAGTTGTGATTCTGGCCCTGGTTGCCAAAGCCCTGATTGTCGAGCGGAAAGAAAGCTGAATTGGGCAAGATGGCTGCGAAGGTGGGTGTCCCCTTGGCGTCGTTCACCAGATGCAACGCCAAGAGGTACGACTTATTGACATCCGGGACATCGTTGTACCACTGATCAAAGTAGCTCTTGCCATGGGTGGACGGCGTGGTGCCGGTCGGGTTTGCGTAGACCGGCTTGCCGTCTGGGCCCAAGGTGCTGGCCACGATCCCCGGGTCGTCTGCAACCGCCGCGGTCTCAAAGTCTGGGTGACCGCCGGTTTGATTTCCCATCTTGAAGTCGCGAACCACACCCAGCAGGGCGGCACATTGAGTGGCGGGAGTCGAAGTCCCGACTGCCACGCCAGCGTCTCCGGATGAATCAATTTCTTGACCGAGAGCGTAGGCGCCTGTGGTTACATTCGTCACGTTCACGAATGGCGGCGAAGGAGGCGGCCACACCGCAGCCAGAGACGTTCCCGTACCCGCGTCATCCCCCCCAGTGTCGGTGGCAATCACAGTAGAGCCGCCGAGGTTGGATATGATGGGTCCAGTTCGACCTCCGCCGTTGCCGCCGTTTCCCGCAACCGCGCCATTGCCACCAGCTCCCCCCGCCTGGCCGACCGGTAGTTCCGGGCCGCAGTCAACGCCGACGAACAGACAGGCCGCAACTAGGGTGTTGCCAACCGTGGTGATCTTCATGGTGCCTCCCTGGCTGAGTTTCCGGACCTATCCCGAACCGCTGTGCTTATCTGATGTCGCGGTCAATAGATGGATCCGTACGTTGGTGTAGGATCTCGTCACCGATCCGCCTAGTTTTCCGTCGCTCTCACCGCGATTTAACTTCCCGCAGGGCGGCACTTCGCATTTCCAACTAGCGCTGACCGTCAGCGCCAGGCGAGTCTGCCTTCCGTTTTCCCGACTGAAGAGCCGCACTTGGAGCGAACATGTTGGCGTCAGAAAGCCCTCCGAGCGGCATGCAGGCCACTAGCCACCGATACATCAACATTGACGAAATGTGGCAAGAAGCGATCCGGGATGCGAGAGGAAACATCGTGCCCGACCCCAGCAATTTCGCCAACGGATCGCTGCAACCACGTCAAATCATTGTGTCTCTCGTCCGCTGCCGGAAAGCCGCAAGGGCGGCGTCGGGGCTGAGAAATCTGATTTGTTCTTGCCTCAGCTCGCGGCTCCATGATATTGATTTTGACCGCGCTATTTTTGCGCAAAACACTAACTGTCCTGTGAGGCGAACCATGAAATTTTCCCGGGTAGTCTTGAGTGTACTGTTGTCGGCCTGCGTGTTGCTGGGCTCCGCCTGTGGGTCTTCCAACAGCGGTGGGTCGTACACATGCGAATCGTCCGGCATCACCTGCCAGAAGACCGGAGGCACGATAGAGGCTTGCTGCACTTCAACGCAGTGCAAGTACACCGTGGGCAGTCAGGACTTCATGTGCAACGGGACCGACTGCTCGAGTGAGGCCCAGACAGTAGTAAGCTACTGCGGAAGCCATTGAGGTAGCGTGTGAGGCTTGCTCGGGGCCTCTTGCTGGCGGCGGGTCTATCGGTGATTCCGATGATAGGCGTAGTGGCGGTGCTTCTTTGGGGACCCACCGATTCGAAACAGCGGGTTGAGGCGGCTGCGGATGCGGATTACTCGGGCGCAGCTGCCAATTCGGCAACCGCGGCGCCTCGGCTGCCGAGAATGCCCGCGCGTCCGCGGACTGAAAAACCGCCGCCGCCCCTGGACTTGCGTCCGTCGCTTTTCAATCCAGTAGCGAGTCCTCCTATGGTTGCCGCTCCGGCCGACAAGCAGGTTGATTCCACGGATGACAACCTGAACCTGGCGGCCAAGCACCTGAACGCGGCCTTCCAGGAAAAGAGTGGGGACCGAATCGCAGCCGAGAACTCACGCAAGCAGATCGCGGAGCTGAAAGCCCAACTGCCAGCCACTCCCGGGACGGACGCCGCTGGCAGTGCCATCCGTAACTGACACTGCTGCTGCGGTTTCTCCGGTCGCCAAGGTCATCTCAAAGCTGAACCCGCGCGGCTACGGAGACGATTCCGCAGACGCTTTCGTGGTAGTTGCATTCGCGCGCGCCGAACCGCAAGCTAGTCTGGTTCGCAGTTGTGCTCCTGCAGTTGGTCAAACTCGACATGTGGAAGAAACTCCTCGCGCAAGGGCTTCTCGGGGCGATCTTCATCGTGGCTTCATGCGGCCGCGACGGCATGATGGTGTCTTCGCGAAACGACGGGGCCGCGGGGCAGACTGGTTCACGTGGGGCGGGCGGTGCGATCGGCGGTGGCTTCGCGATTCCGCTCCCCGATGGTGGGCTTGCCGCTCTGTTGGGGGATGGCGGCGTCGGCCAGCTCATCTGCGGGCCCACGGTTCGGCTGGGCGCGCCCTGTTCCGGCGATGTGCCGATTTGTGTTCTGTCGAGTTTGGGCGGCGTCTGTGCTTGTGTCTCCGGCAGCTATGTCTGTCCGGTGAGTACGGCTGGGCCCTCGCAGTGTCCGGCCGGTGCCGCGACCGGGGTGAGCTGCAGGTCACCACTTTCCACCTGCCTAGGTGGATCGGCGGTCGGCTGCCTTTGCGGTTTGGGAACCTACACTTGCCTCTAGCCAATCTACTGACTATCGGCCATGCAGTACCGCTCGTTTCCCAAGATCCCGGGCCTCCCCATCTCGGCACTCGGGTTCGGGTGCATGCGTCTGCCCACCGTCCGCGGTGATCCGGCGCGCATCGAGGAAGAAACGGCCGCGCGCCTCGTCCACCATGCCATTGACGCGGGTGTGAACTACTTCGACACAGCGTGGCCCTACCATGGCCAACAAAGCGAGCCCTTCCTCGGCCGCGCCATCAAGGGCCGGCGCCACCAGGTCCAGTTGGCAACCAAGCTACCGGTGTGGCTGGTCGAGCAGGAGAGCGACTGGGAACGCTTCATCGACCAACAACTGGTCAAGCTGGCAGTGGACCGGATCGATTTCTACATGCTGCACGGCTTGGCGGCCGCGACGTGGGACAACGTCAAGAATCTCCACGGCCTGCGCGCCCTGGAACGCGCCAAAGTCGACGGCCGCATCGGGCACATCGGCTTTTCATTTCATGGCTCGCCTGACGACTTCCGCACCATCATTGACAGCTTCGACTGGGAATTCTGCCTCATCCAGCTCAACTACCTTGACCAGCAGTACCAGGCCGGCCTCGAAGGTCTGCGCTACGCCGAGAGCCACAAGGTGGGCGTGGTGGTCATGGAGGCCCTGCGGGGCGGGGCTCTGGCCAAAGTGCCGCCAGCGGTGGAGCGCATCTGGTCTCGTTCGCCCCGGCGCTGGTCGCCGGCA
>PMJO01000130.1:20033-20195 GCA_003158455.1 Myxococcales bacterium
TGCGAGCCCAAGTGCCCGCAGAGCATCCCCATCATTGAGATGCTGGCAAGAGCCCACGCCCACCTAACCGGGCCGTAGGCCGAAGGAGGTCCTGGGATACTCCAGCATCCCGGTCACAGAGCGCCATGCGTACCCAAGAACCGACTTGTTCGGCCAGCGTGA
>PMJO01000303.1 GCA_003158455.1 Myxococcales bacterium
GAAGGTGACGCCGGAGCTATCTGGGGTGGGCTTTCCCCTATGGGGCGCCCTGGCCGGTTCACTCATCACCGAGTGCCATCTGTCCTGTAATTCAGTGCACTGGAGACCGTGGTATCGATCGCTCGTCGCCTTGCCGTGAACGATGATAATCTGGCAGCCATGATCTGCGAGTGCCGCTGGCTAGTAATTGGTCTGGCCTTATCGGTCACCGCGCTTGCCTGCTCGCGAACACCGATGAACACCATCGGCACGGGGGAAGGAGCCACCACCGGAGGGACCACTTACACCATCGGAAACACGGGTGGAGGAGGCACGACCAGATTCCCTGGCGGTACGACCAGTGCAGGCGGGACAGTCGCGAGCGGTGGGACGACCCGTGCCGGTGGGATCACGATAACCGGCGGAACAACTGCGAGCGGTGGGATGACTAGTGCGGGTGGGACTACCACAGCCGGCGGTATGACCAGTGCCGGCGGAACCACGACAGCAGGCGGTACGAAAGCGAGTGGTGGGACGAGCAGTGCTGGCGGCACGGTCGGCAGAAGCGGGGGAGTGGTGGCCACAGGCGGAAGCTCCGGCAGCGGTGGGAGCGCGGCCTGCTCCGATGTGGCTCCCTGCGGTGGCGACGTGACCGGAACTTGGACCGTGACGTCGTCGTGTCTGAAGTTGAGCAGGAACCTGGACGCCTCATTCGCGGGCCTCGATCCCAACGTTTGCAAGAACATCACGATCACGGGCTCCCTATACGTGAGCGGAACGTGGACCGCCAACTCGAACGGGACGTACGCGGACAACACGACCACCACGGGCAGCGGGCAGATTCAAGTACCGGCCGCGTGCAAGCAAATTTCTGGGACCACCATCACCTGCGATCGGGTAGGTCTAGCCGTGGGAAGCGGCACAGGCTACACCGTCACTTGCATAGATGCGGCGAACGGCAACGATTGCACCTGCACAGCCACCGTCCAACAGACTGGCTGGGCTGGGTGGGTGTCACCAGACTGGTCGACGAACGGCAACTACGCGACCGCGAGCAACGTGCTCACGTTCGACAGCGAAGCGAAGTACTCGTACTGCGTTTCGGGAAGCACGATGACCTGGACCCCGCAGATCGCGAGCCCAACTCTTACGGGCACGGTCGTGTTCCAGAAGAACGGAAGCGATAGCGGAACGTCGCCACCAAGCTGTAGCGGCCTGGCGGCGACCTGCGGTCCGTCGGGGAACGATGATTGCTGCAAGAGCTTGCTGGTTCCAGGCGGGACGTTCTATCGGAGCTACGACGGCGTGGCGCCCTACACGGACCCGAACTACCCGGCGACGGTGAGCGACTTCTATCTCGACAAGTACGAGATCACGGTGGGCCGGTTCCGGCAGTTCGTGAACGCGGGCATGGGCACGCAAGTCGGCCCGCCAGCGGCTGGAGCAGGGGCCAATCCTTTGATCGCGGGCTCGGGCTGGGACTCGGCGTGGAACACGAGTCTGGCCGCGGACACGACCAGCCAGAAGACCGCCATGTCGTCGTTATGCGGCTCCTATGGGACCTGGACGGACACAGCAGGGAGCAACGAGAGCCAGCCGGTGAACTGCCTGGACTGGTACACGGCGTTCGCGTTCTGCGCGTGGGACGGGGGACGGTTGGCTACCGAAGCCGAGTGGAACTACGCGGCCTCCGGTGGGAGCGAGCAGCGGTACTATCCGTGGTCGAACCCGCCAACATCTACAACCATCGATGACAGCTACGCGGTTTACTGCGGCGGCTCATGCAGCGGCACGCGGAACGTCGGTTCAAAGTCCCCGCAAGGCGACGGGAAGTGGGGCCAGTCCGACCTGGCCGGGAACGTGTGGGAGTGGACGTTGGACTCGTACGCGAGCTCGTACTCGACACCATGCAATAATTGCGCCGATCTGACAGCAGGCTCCGCCCGGGTGGGCCGGGGCGGCGGCTACTACAGCCCCACCCCGTACCTCCGGTCGGCCGACCGCGCCGGCGACTTCCCCGAGTTCCACGTCAGCGGCATCGGGTCGCGTTGCGCCAGGACCAGTTTATGATCTTGGCACAATGTTCGCGTACAAGGCGACGGTCGCAACCCTTGAACCTTCACTCTTGAACCCTTGACCTCCGTCAACGAAGTCCCGAAAAACGAGAAGGTGAGCACGAAGGGTGGCCTTCTTCAGCCGCCGGGAGAAGATGGAAGGGGGACGCACGGCGAGTTAGCTATGCCCCTGTGAATTGAGGCCGGTCCCACGAACCGGGGTCGTGAGTACCAGGGGGGTATGTTGGAGAGGATCTCCCGGAAGTGCAGGATTCCGATCGCGGCGGTTGCGATCGGACGGTGTGGGCAAGGCGAACGAAATCAACTACCTGGACGGAAGCAGCACCGCACTTGTCGAGATCGCCTACCCGCTCTTCTGCAGGATCTTCTCCACTTTGCACGGGGTGACGTCTGCCTGACGTCTCAAAAGGAGCATCGAATGGCGCGCTTCAGGTCCCCGGAACATCCGCAGCGATGGCCGGACGCGTTCTCGGCAAGTGGATCTGCCCTGGAATCGCGTGGGCAAAGTAGCCGCCTTTCACTGGCGATTGTCGATGAACCGGCACAGGCGGTCATCCTGTCGTCCGGCGTGGGACCGATACGACCCAGCGAGCGGGACATTTGCGGCCACCGGCAGCATGGCCGTCACCTAGAAAAGGATCACGCCGGAGAACGAAACCGAGTGGAAGGCTCCGGAGACATAGGTACATCGGTTCTCACCTTGGTCGATCACCTGACACGGACTAAAATAGTAGCGACCAGCGTAACTGAACAACCCGCCAATCGCAATATCACCGATGCCGACAACAACGCCAGCGTTCACTCCGAGCAGAAACCCAGTGAAGCTCTCGTTGTAATCGTTGCCGTTGATTGTGTAGATTAGGGTCTCGTCGAAGTACCCAATCTTAGGGCCTAAAACGAGGTCAATATTGGCTATGGGCAGGTGTAACAGCGGGCTGAACGCAAAATCAAATGTGGCATCCGCGAAGCCCGAGGCGACTCCCTTCGGATTCAGAATATCGACCGTAGGCTCGACGTTGATCGAAAGATTACGCCAGAGATGCGTGCCCAGCAAGATCCCGATGCGAAAGCCTGTACCGAAGAAGTCACTCGTACTGCCGATTGGGGTAACAAGTCCAACATAGGGCATGACAAGCAATCCCCCAGTGTAGCCAGCGGTGTGCACAGGGGGGCCCACTTGGCATGAGCCAGGGGCTGGGAAGCTCTCCGGAACACAGCCTTGCTCTGGCTGCTTGTCTTGAGCAAATGCTGCAAAGGTAACGAGGAGCGAGAACACTCCGACGGTCAGACCAGGACAAACATTCGCGCTACCAGTTCTCGATCCGGGCCTTCCTCTTGCCATGGTGAGACTTGGAATACTACCAGATGAGGACGGGCGGCACCTGCTCCGGCCGACCGTGTTGCAGCATCGCAAGTAAGATCTCCTGTCGCGAGACCGTTCGTACCTGCGAGATTGAATCGGGGCCGATGGACAGGGTCACTTCGTCGGTCGAGATGTTCATCGAGGGCCGCGCGGAGAAGTCCAAAGTCGAGGTGTCGTTCGGAGGCGTGGCCAAAGTATAGACGAGGATGCCTTCAGCCGGCCTTTCGGTGACGACGACTAGAGCCTCCGGGATGGCCAGGGACTTCACGTACTCCGCCATACCGACTCTGATCGCCGGCAACTGGTGCCGTGGACACACAAAGCGCACGCCCTCGTCGCCGCGGGCGGTGTCTCGAGGCCGCGATCCTGAGTGCCCATTGTCTGCCGCGGAAACCTCCTAGGCAATCGACGTTGTCGCCGGGAACACACGGGTCAATAGCACCGCAAGGTGGCCTACAGTCGGGGAGCCGCTTTCGTGGCCCGCAAGCTCGGGTGAATCACTGGACACCCGAATCACGAAGGGAGAATGCGATGGAGAAGATGGCATAGATCGTGCTGGCGCTGGGAGTGGCTGGTCCCCGCAAGCCGCTCAATGAGGACGACTTTCTCCCTACCGCTGTAGTCTAGGCCCAGCCCAGCGCATAGCTCCCTGAGCCGCTCGCGCCCGAGATCGGGCAAGAAATCGGCCAGCGCCGCCTTTTTCGATGACGCCACGGCTTCGAGGAGGCCGCCTTTCTTCCGGCGATCCGCAACCTCCAGTTCGAATCTTTCGACGAAGGAAATCAGCTCTTCGCGCGAGAGTTGGGCTAGGACATCACGCTTCGACGGCATGGGGGTGCAGATTTCAGCAACGTGGCGCTTGGACGCCGCCAATTCAAGTCATAGTGCTCAAAGTCCATGGTGTCGGCGGTCGTGGTCCTCCTGCAGGTGCTTGATCACGGTTTGGCGTTGTCCCGCGTTGAGCACGTTGCCCGCGTCCACCAGCGCTTTGGTGAAGGCCAGCGAGCCTTTCTCGACGAGAGCCGACTCCTGGGCGCGTAGTTGCTCCACCGCGGCCCCGTCCACGATCTGCTCGGAGAACGCCTTGAGCATTTGCTCACGCAGGTCAGCCTGTTGCTTGTGGATTGGCTCCATCCGCAATTCCAGCCGCGCGGCGATGTTCTTGATGGTTGTCCGTTGTGCCTCGGTGGCATTGAGATCATCCAGCATCTTCGCCAGCCGGCGCTGCAGGAACGCATGGCGTTCCGCGGCCGTAGCGCCGGGACCACCTGGCCCGATTCCAAGAAGCCCGGGGCCGAACGCATAGGCCCGGGCTGCCATTGCCCCGCCCAGTACAAGCGGAAGCGCCAGAAGCAGCCACCAGGGGCTTCGGCGCGAGCGAGCCAGATTCTGCGAAGGTTTCCTCTTCGACTCCATGAGTTCCTCTATCATTGCGACGGGCTGCCTTACGGTCCCATCTGCGCCTAAGATGCAGACCGTGTGCTTCGCGTGTATTGCCTCCAGGTAAAGCTATGTAAAGTTCCGAACCCGTCAGGGGAAACGCCAGGCAATCTTTCACGGCCCGTACCGGGCAGCGCCTTGGGGCGCGGTATCCCGTGCTGTCCAGAAAGGCATCGCCATGATTCTCCCATGAATTCGCGAGGATATGGAGCTTTGAAAGGCGAGGCCGAGGCGACAAGGTAGCCACCAATGTTGCCCATGACGCTGCAGTTCTTGATCGCGATGATCGCCGCCGCGATCAACGATCGGCTGCAACGCAAGCTCGACTATGTAGAAGAAGAGAGGCACGTCCTACAGGAACAGCTCGATGTCCTGACGGGTGGCAAGAAGCTCTCCTTCACCGCCCACCAGCGCCGGCGCCTGGCCACGGCCGGCAAGCAACTCACCCCGGACGAACGGCGCAAGTGCTGCCGGCTCGTCAAGCCAGAGACGATTCTCACCTGGTTCCGCCAGCTGGCCGCGAGAAAGTACGACAGCTCCAAGGCCAGGCGAGGCCGACCAGCCAAGCCCAAAGATGTCCGCAAGCTGGTCATCCAGATCGCGTTGGCCAACCCGTCCTGGGGCTACACGAAAATCAGGGACGCCATGCGCACTGGACTCGACATCGAGATCGGCCGAACCACGGTGGCGAACATCCTGGCGGCGGCTGGCATCGAGCCGGCGCCGGAGCGGGAGAAGACTCGCACGTGGAAGCAGTTCATCAAGGCCCATTGGGGTTCGCTTTGTGCGTGCGATTTCTTCAGCGTCGAAGCCCTCGGGCTGACCGGGACGGTTCGCTACATGGTGTTCTTCGTGATGGTGTTGAAGACACGCGTGGTGGAGATCGCGGGGATGCGCGTAGATCCGGACGGCGAATGGATGAAGCAGATGGCGCGCAACCTCACCGACGCGGAGGATGGGTTCCTCCGAAATGCGACCTACCTGATCCACGACCGCGATCCGCTGTTCACGGAGGCGTTCGAAGCAGCGTGATCCGCGAAAACCTCATACGCACGGGGAATCGTGAGCATTCTGGGCCGGGGTAGGATGGCGGCCCCATGCGGCTTTTCGTGTCCCTTCTGTTCTGGGTCCTCCGCGCGGTCCTCACGTCGCGTCGCTCGCTCGCCCTCGAGAACCTTGCTCTTCGACAACAGCTCGCGACTTACGCCCGAACCCAGAAGCGGCCACGGCTCAAGCCCGGAGAGCGGGCGTTCTGGGTCGCGCTCTCGAAAGTCTGGCGGGACTGGCGCTCGCCCCTGGTTCTGGTCAAGCCAGCCACCGTGATTGCGTGGCACCGGCGTGGCCATCAGCGCTACTGGACCTGGAAGTGCGGGAAGCCAGGCCGTCCCCGCATCCTCGCCGAGCACATCGCTTTCATCCGGCGCATCAGCACCGACCA
>PMJO01000294.1 GCA_003158455.1 Myxococcales bacterium
ACCGTCGTTGTGGGGGCGAAGCCGTCCGCCGGGCAAGCCGGACTCGTCCCATCGCAGACCTCGGCCACATCGCAGCCCCCGGCTGCTGCGCGACAGATCGTCCCATTGCTCCTCAGGGTCCAACCGGTCTGGCTGGTCCCGGGTGTGCATTGCTGGCATTGGTTGTTCGGGTTGACCGCGCCGGCCACGTAGCAGGCACCGTCGATGGCACAATTTCCCGCGGCCACGGTGTGGCCGCAGGTCCCATCGCCGTTGCAGGTATCCGCCGTGCAGGCCAGCCCGTCGTCACAACCGTACGCCGTCCCGCCGCAGGTCCCGGTCGTGCAGATGTCGTTCCTCGTGCACGCGTTCCCGTCGTTGCAGGCCGTCCCGTCGGCGACCTTCAAGTCCGCGGGGCACAAGGCGCCGTTACCAGTGCAATTCTCCGCCCGGTCGCATGGTCCAGCGGCTGGACGGCATACCGTGGCTGCACTGGCGAAGCCGTCTGCCGGACAGGTCACGCTAGCGCCGGTGCAGGTCTCGGCCACGTCACAAACGCCAGCCGAAGCCCGGCACACCGTCGTGGACGGCTGGAAGACATCGCTCGGGCAGGCGAGCGAGGACCCGTTGCAAGTCTCGGCGGCGTCGCAGGGCCCAGCCAATGCCCGACACACGCTCCCGCTGGTTAGCGGCGTGCAGATCCCGAGGTGACCGGTCAGGTTGCAGGAACCGCACCCGCCGTTGCACGTGCTGTCGCAACAGACGCCGCTCACGCAGAAGCCCGCGGCGCACTGGCTGCCCGAAGTGCACCCGAGGGCGATCGATGGGTCGTACACCTCGGCCGCGCTCACCGTGGTCGAGCCGTTGTTGATGGCGCCGCCGGCGATCAGGATGCTGTTGCCGAGGGCCACCGAGGCGTGCTGCTGCACCGGCGCGACCATCACCCCGTCGGTCGCCCAGTTGGTGCCGTTCCAATACTCCGTCGAGCTGAGCGTGCTCGTCCCGTTCGACCCGCCCGAGACCAGGACCAGGCCCAGATGGAGAACGCTGGACGGGAGCAGGTTCATGGCGTGGCCCCACCTGGCCGAGGTCATGTTGCCCGCCGCGGTCCAATTCCCCGGTCCCCACGATGGGTCGAAAGTCACCGAGCTCGCCAGATAAGTCGAGCCGTTCTTTCCGCCGGCAAACAGGATCCGGCCATCGCTCAACGTCACCGCCTGGTGCCCCTCGCGCGGGCTGGGCATCGAGGCCAGGGTGCTGAACGCCGACTGCGCCGGATCGAAAAGGAAGACCGAGGAGAGGGTGCTGCTGCCATTGTTCCCGCCGGCAAGCAGAACCTTCCCGTTCAACTGCTGGTTGGCGGTTGCAATCAGCGTGGCCGTGCCGAAGCGCCACCCGGGCGGTGGGATGGGTCCCGTGGTCGCCGCCCAACTGCCCGAGCCCGACGCTGGATTATAGAGAGCCGCGCTCGTGAGAACCGTGCTGCCATTCATCCCGCCGCAAACCAGCACGCGGCCGTCGTTCAACAAGGTGGCCGTATGCAGGTGCCTGGCCGCATTCAGGGTCCCGGCCGCCGCCCAGGTCCCTGCCGTCTGATTGTAGAGCTGCGCGGTGGTCAGGCTCGCGCTGCCGTTGATCCCGCCGGCGATGAGCACCTTCTGGCTGGTGGTGCCGTTCGACGAGGAGCCGAGCAGGGTGGCGCTGGCCGACCATCGCCCGCCGCTCATCGAGCTGGTGGCGCTCCAGGTGCCCGAATTCTTGTCGTACAGCTCGGCCGAGGACAGCCCCGTCGTGCTGGTCGGGCTGCTGCGCCCGCCGACCGCCAGCACCTTCCCAGTGAGCGGAAGGTAGATCAGGTTGTGGTCCTGGCGCGCGACGGACATGCTGCCCGTGGTTTGCCAACGCGGATCCAGAAGCGCGGGGTAGCTGACCGCATCGACCGCCCACGAGACGCGGACGCGGCAACGCTTCGCCCCGGGCGGCGTGACCGTCCGCCCCCACGGCCCTGCCGGGTTGGTGTCGACCGCACAGCCCTCGACGGCCAGGAGCGCGTCGACCTGCTCGCCGGCGCTGCCCACGATGCTGGGAGGCGCGACCCGCAGCCGCGGCGTCCCGCCGGCATCGAGCATCTCGAGCTGGTTTCCGACCAGACGCAGTCCGGCGACTTTTGGTCCGAGGGATACATCGTAGGCGATCGACGGAGACGCCGGCCGCGCGTCGAAAGCGACGTAGTCCTCGGCGCCGGACGGCTCGGCCAGCGCGTAGATCGCGCCCGACGCTTGCCCCTTCGGGTAAACCACGTAACCGTCGACGACCTGGGCAACGCTGTTTTTCGCCCCAACGAACGCGATATCGATGCCCGTGCCCGTTGCTGCGTCCTCGACGTGGGTCTGGCCGTTCGCCTGGCTTGGCAGCACCACCCGCGCAGTCACCGCTCCACTCGTCGCGGTTACCTTGGGCACCAGCGTGCCCGCAGTCGCGCGGATGTGCGGAGGGCCGGCGGGCAGCGAGGAGCCGGAGCGGGCGCGAGCGGTGGACTCGATCGCCGCGGGCGCGGACTCCTGCTTGTTTCCGCCTTGGCCGCAGCCCGCGCCCCACGCCACCATCATCAAGACCAGCCACGTTGCCGACGAGAAACGCGCGGACCACCGACGAGCAGCGAAGAAATCCCTCATGATTCTTGCTCCTATGCTGAATGGACAACCAGACGGACGAAACAGTTCCGCGACCTGCTTGCTACTCAGACGGGCAGAATGACAGCACAACCGACCGGGTGAGGGGAAGCCCGAAATGCAAGACACCGAGATCAGTGCCGCTCATTGTCACACATTCGGCCACATTGGCCCCGTGCCGTTCTCGCCAGAGTTCCCAAATGAACTCAGGCAGATCAGCAGCGTGAATCGGCCTCGGTGGATGGGCAGGTTGGCGCCCCGTGCTTCCGTTGCCTCTTTGTACTACTGACGTCGAACTTCTTCGCAAGCCGCGAAGATTCCTTCGGAACGCCTGAACATCACTGCGGTTTCGCAACTCTGAGTCCTCCCCTCGCATCTCTGCGTTCTCAGCGGCGGGTGGCTGACGAGATGAATCACCACACGCCCTTTGGTTGCGGCCGCGAGGCTGCCCTGTGATCACCATGATCACGTCCGCACACAGGGCGGCGAGTCTGGGTGGATCTCAGGAGAGGCGCAGGCTCACGAACCAACACATTCAAGCTTCTGGCTTGTGAGGAGCAGGTCCGTAGTTCAAATCCGCTCCGCAGCGGGGCCTGGGTGCCATGGGGATAGCTAGAATCCTTTACCGCCGCCCCTGAGGTTCCTTGCGCAACGCAGCCCGGAGCTTCGCCACATCCCCGGACGCAAACACCCGCATCCCTGGCCGTGGCAAATGCCCCCACCGCTGTGGCTGCGGAAAGACCCCAGCCTTCTCCAGGCGATGGTACTGCTTCTCGGAAATTCGGAGCTTGCGGCAGACATCACGGGTGAGCAGGAATCCCCGCGCGCGAACGACCGCGTAAAAGCGGCGAAGAGGGTTCGGGTGATGACCGTGGATGTAGCGGGGAATGCCTTGGGTCGGACACCGGTGCTGGGGCTTGAGTTGGATTGGCTCACCGCATCCACAGGCACAGAGCGGTGCCATTGGCTGCAATCGATGGGTCCAACGGGATCCTGTCTCGGCCCTGGGTGCCCGAATTCCAATGATTTCAGCAGGCTTCAGCACCGACGGTGACGCGGTTTTTCGGGGGCCTATGTACTCCGGTAAAGGCAAGACCATGCTGGCCCGGCG
>PMJO01000002.1 GCA_003158455.1 Myxococcales bacterium
CTCCTCACAAGCGTTATCAATCTCGGCGGTTGCGGCCTGGTCCTGGCCCAATGCCTTGTCGTTGGAGCGCAACCACCTCTGTGCAGGAACTGCGCGCTATCGCGCGTGGCTCCCTGAGTGCTGGTCCGTTGCCGCCGCTTCTACCGGTCGGTCGCCGCTGTTCCGGTGTACCGGGCGTTTGTAGTAGTCACAGAGGCGTGCTTCGTACTCACGGTTGATGGGCGCGGACGGGTTCCACTCGGGGCTGTTCTTGATGGCTTGTCGAGACAGATCGACGAAGACCTTCTTTTCCGCCCAACTGATGCGGCTGGCCCAGTGCGGCGCCACCAGGACCTTCTTTTCCAGCCACCAATTCCTGGTGTCGATCACCAGCCAGCGCACTTCCCAGGTCTCATCGTCGATGATGAAGTCGTCGACGTGGCCGATCGCTGCGTCAGTTCCCTCAATGTGGTATCCGCGGATCTCTTTGGCGCTGCGCAAGTGGACGTCACCTGATTTCCCCGTCTGCTCAGCCGGCGCTTCATTCGAACTGCCGGCCGCGAGCAACCCCGGGTAGGCACCCGTGCCCCACAGCCCCGAGTACCCCCAGTAGCGGGGGTATCCGTAGTAGCCGAACCAGTCAAGCTCGTGCTGCCGCGAGACGGGCTTGTCCGCGTCCACGCTCGGGCTGTTCTTGACTTTGTCCTTGGTCAACGCCACGTGGAACCCTAGGGTCGACGACCAGTGCACTTGACGGAATGAGATGGGCGAGATGAGCACCCGGCGCCCACTGAAGAAGCCACCGGTCTCGACGACCAGATAGCGGACTGTCCAGCGCTCATCGTCGAGAAGAAAATTCGCAACACTTCCAATGTAGCCGTCGGTGGCGCTCACCGCGTACCCTTCGAGATCTTTCAAGCTTCGCAACATGGGCATTCCCTCCCCGCCTTTCGGCTCGACTATTTCGCATCCGAATGGTTCTCTTGCACGACTGGTGCCATAGCGCCCAGAGTGGCCGTCATGGCTTCACGCGTCTGCAGCGCTGGTTCCGCAAAGTGCGCTCGTAGCGGGCAGCTGATGGAGTAAAGATTCGGTGACTCCCCACCCCTTCAAATTGGAGGACGTCGTCCATCATTTTGGTTGAGCCAGTGGACTCCAGGTCTGTCTGCGGCGGAACCGGCGCCGAAAGACCATGGCCACTCCCGGAAACGTAGCAGGCCTCGCGCTCGTCCGTGCTCGCCACCGCCGCTGGGCCAGCAGGAGCGAAGACGACGAAGGCATCGTGAACGACGGATTGCTCGCGCAGAATCTCCACGCTCTTGCCTGGCGGAACGTCAGTCCATTGCATCGGCACAATCGATGCAGCGATTGGGACTATGGACGAGGATCGGTCGATCGACGAGATGGTGAGCAAGGTCAAGACCGGCCGTGGAAGGCGAGTGGCGATCATGGTGGCTGTCGTGATCCTGGTCGCACTTCTGCTTGGGGTGGTGGTCGCGGGATTCCGTGGCAGGCACATCTTGCGGAATTCCGCGGCGATGACGACACCCGCTCCGGTGTCGGCCAAGATCGGGTGGCGGCTCTGGTGGTAGCCCTAATCGTAGCCATGAGACATCACGTCTCGCCGAACCGTGGAGAGTTCCCAGTTTGAGGGAAGGCGCTGGGCGCACTAAGCAGCGCGGCTGCCAAAATGAAAGTAGGTCGCAGGCAACGACCAGCGGAAGGGGGACGTCATGCCGAGCCTTCTCTTCACTGATGATGCTCCATGGTCTCCGGCTTAGTCGGGCCGAGGATCTCCTTGGCACGAGTTATCTCATCCGGGGAGCCGTGGGCAATCAGTACGAACTTGTCGGCCTTGAGCGCGGTCTCGTAGCGCAAAATGCTGTCCTTGGGGATGCCGAGGTTGTAAAGACTGGCTCCAATCGCGCTCAACCCGCCCACCACGATGGCACCTTCCAGCGCCCCGACGATCCAACTGACCAAGGGTCCCGCCACAAGCAGCGGCCCCAGTCCGGGAATCCAGAAGAACGCGGAGCCGAAGAAAAGTCCCCACAGCCCGCCCCAGAAGGCGCCCGTCTTGCCCCACACTTTCATCCGATCGCCGACGTTGTAGTAGCCGACCACGTGCTCTTCCGTGTGGTAGTCGCGTCCGACAATCGACAGCTTTTTCAGGTCAAAACCCGCGTGCTGTAGCTCCTTGATGGCCGCTTCGGCAGCCGTGTGTGACGGATAGACTGCCACGATGGAATTGTTGTTAGCCATGGTCGTCCCTTCGGAGTTGTTGCTTTGAAAATGGGTGAGATGCCTGGGATCCACAAGATGTGTCGAGGCTCCCCCCCGCGAAGAACTGTACGTGACAGGTCCGAAACGGCTTCGAGTCGCGATTCGGGCGCCTATCTGGCCCCGCGAGCGTGTCCTTGTTCGAGGTGAAGGTTAGCGAATGTCGTCAGTAGAAAGACCCTGCGGCACACGGTCCGGGAGGTACGCGCGGCCGTAGAAGTCCCGCTGATGGCCGCTCATGTTGATGACCAGTCCCGGTAGCTGAATGTTGGTCGGTCCGCGTGCGATGCGAGGACGGGGAGCGTTCAGGTACGTCTGGTAGTAGACGCCCAGGAGTTGCCGAAGGTTAGGGCGAAATGGACCTTGCCAGGTGACGGCGAACACCTTGCCATCATGGCCCAGATACTCGTGAATCTTTGTGCCGGTCTTCGATACGAGTTCGTGCAGCGTGTACGTCTCGGCCTTCTGGACGCGCACGCTGGCTAGCAGGTGCGCCTGCCCTGTGCCCACAGATGCAGCGTCGCCCCCAAGGGTCGCCCAGGCGGGCTGCG
This sequence comes from Myxococcales bacterium, assembly GCA_003158455.1. Taxonomy (GTDB): domain Bacteria; phylum Myxococcota_A; class Polyangia; order Fen-1088; family Fen-1088; genus Fen-1137. The sequence goes on from PMJO01000002.1 coordinate 2,811, forward strand.
CGCAGACCTGCAAGGCGATAAACGTGCTAGCCAGCAACATCTTGTGGAGAACCGCCAAACCAGCGGTGACTTTCTTCATGTCAATTGCCTCCAGATGAAGGACATGGCTGCCTCCCGGGCACTGAAGCCAGCCAGCGCGGTTCGTTCTGCTACGTGCTGCTTCTTCATTTGTTCCTCCTCGCAGTCGACCTTCAAGCACTCTTGGATGACCACCGGCTCTTCCAGGCGCCAGATCCATCGTGCCGGCGATGGGCGTAGGCGCAGTGGCGACGGATTCTCCTCAGCCTGCAACAGATCCGGGTCCATTGCTGCTGGAAACCGAGCCACGTCTGGACCCCGGCGCCGCTCCGGCCGCGAGAACCTGTTCAAGCTCATGCAGGTCGGGCGGCTTCGCGAGGTGCTGATCCGACGATGGGTAAGGAACCGCCTTCATCGCGGCGACAACTTTGCACGACAATTCACGGCTTGGTCGTGGGGTTGGTTGCCACGTCAGGACGTCGGGTTCCGGTGTTCACACCTGCGGGGCGTGCAATCTGCGCTTCTGCCACAGATTCAAGACCAGATACGCAACCACCGCGGCGTTGACGAAGCTCAAGAGCTGTAATGGAAGCGGGTCTCGGGCATCGAATGGCCACACTCCGAGTCTGTTGAGGATGATGTCCGTGACGCAAACGCCTGAGGCACGGTGGGGCTGGGACTGCCCTTCTCGGACATTGGGAGGATTGATGACTGCTGGAGAAAAGCGAGCTTGTTTGTCCTACCGCCGGACTCCGGCACCACGACAAGAAAGCTACGAATCTCTACGAACCCAGTGCCGGCAAAAGGACCACTCGAGAGCATGCAATCCATATTTCGGCATCTGATTGAGTTCGCGATCATCTTCCCGGCGATCGTCTTGCATGAGATCTCCCACGGCTACGTCGCANNGACCCGACCGCCAAGCGCGCCGGTCGCCTCACCTTGAACCCGCTCGCCCACATCGACCCGATCGGCACAGTCGTCCTGCCGATCATGATGCTCGTGCTGTCGGGAGGGTCATATTTCTTCGGCTGGGCCAAGCCGGTGCCGATCGACCCGCGAAATTTCCGGAATGAGCGGAATGGGATGCTGCTGACGGGGATAGCGGGCCCGTCGACGAACGTCGCGCTGGCGCTCGTCGCAGGACTGGTGTCGCGAGCGTTCCCTACGGCAGTCTTCGCGCCAGGCCAGTTCACAAGCATCGGCTCGCTGCTGCTGTTCTTCTGCTACGCGAACCTCGTCCTGGCGTTCTTCAACCTGATCCCGATCCCACCGCTCGATGGCTCGCGCGTGGTTCAGTGGTTCCTGCCGGCCACCGCACGCAACCGCTACCACTCGCTCGCACGCTACGGCTTCGTCATCCTGATCGGCGCGACCTGGATGATCCCTGGACTCTTCGGCACGTACCTGGCCGCGACGGTCGTCCCCGTCTTCGGCCTGCTGACTGGAGCGCGATAGCACCGTTCCCAGGGCAACACCAACAAGTCTCCGGCATCAAACAGTGACGATGTCTCGCCGACTCGAGGTTGCTGGTCTGCGGAGCCTCCTGAACTTTCCACCCGTCGACCATCGAAAAGACCGGGCCAATATGGACTTCTTCCGATCGACGTTTCGCCCGGCCTCGTTGCCAATTTCCGGTTTCACATCCTTTCGCGTGAGCAAGCGTCGGTGGCCGTGTTCGCCTGGCTGAGGCGGCGGCGCCGCGATGCGATTCGCCGGCGCCCATTTCCGGCCGAGTGGCGCGCGTTCATCGAGAAGAACGTTCCCTACGTGGCATGCTTGCCTGCCGAGGACCGGGAGGAACTGGCTGGGCACGTCCAGGTGTTTCTGGCGGAGAAGCACTTTGAAGGATGTGGCGGCCTGCAGATGACCGACGAGGCCCGGGTGACCATTGCCGCGCAAGCGTGCGTACTGCTTCTGCATCGCCAGACGGAATACTATCCGAACCTCGTCTCCATCTTGGTATATCCGACAACCTATTTGGTGCCGGGCGGTCAGAGCACCCCGGATGGACTGGTCGCCGAGGGCACGCAGGCTCGGCTCGGGGAATCATGGGCACGCGACGTGGTGGTGCTGGCCTGGGACAGTGTGCTTTCAGGTGCCGCCGACATCCACGACGGACACAACGTAGTGCTGCACGAGTTTGCGCATCAGCTGGACCAGGAGAGCGGCGTGGGCGACGGCGCGCCGGTTCTTCCCCGGCGTTCGATGTACGTCGCGTGGGCGCGCGTGCTCGGCCACGACTTCGATCAGCTGGTGCGCGACACGGCCCACCACCACCGCACGCTGATCGATCGCTACGGCGCGACCAACCCGGCCGAGTTCTTTGCTGTTGCGACCGAGACCTTCTTCGAGAAGCCGCGCCAGCTTCGGTCAAAACACCCCGAACTCTACCTCCAACTACAGCAGTTCTACAGCCAGGACCCGGCTGCACTGGGCAGCCGCTGATCGTTGGGCTGAGCAAGGGAGAGGCGCTCACAGCCATCGCCGAAATGCGTAGAAGAATCGTTCTACGAGCCGCTGGAGAATTCCCCGGCGCGCCCAGTTCGCGCGGTCGAGTGCGATGCAGCGATCGAGATCAGCGTCGAAGTTTCGGTCGAGCGCGCGGGCGGTCGCCTCGTCGCCCACCAGCACGCTCAGCTCCCAGTTCAGAAGCAGGCTTCGTCGGTCAAGGTTGTACGAACCGATGGCGCAGACCACGCCGTCAACAGACAGGACCTTCGCGTGGAGCATCGAAGGCAGCCATTCGCAGACCGCAACCCCGGCCCGCAGTAGGGCCGCGTACGTGGCGTGCGTAGCCCACTGGATCGCGAGGATGTCGTTGCGGTGCGGGAACATGACCCGAACGTCGACGCCTCGCCTGACCGCGTTTCGCAAGAGCCGTCGCCAGCTACGGTCTGGGATGAAGTAGCCAGCCATGATCCGCACCGTGTGCTGAGCCTGTCTGACCGCAAATTGGTAGTGCCGGCGAATGCGCCGACGGTCTCGCAACCCGCCGATGCCAAGCACCTGCACGCGCGCCAAGTCGGTACTCTGCGAAGGTCGTGGAACCGCTGCCAGGGGAGGCGGCTCGCCACGCTCCCCAATCGCGTGGCTCCAAGATGCAAAGAACTGCCAGCGAAGATTCGCTACAGCGGGGCCCGTGAGCCGGCAGTGCACGTCATGCCATCCTCGGCCGCCCCACGCCGCAGGGGCATAGTCGTCCCCGATATTCAGCCCGCCGGTGAAGGCCACGGCTCCGTCCACGACCAGGAGCTTGCGGTGGTCACGCACCGGCCAGGCCCAGCGCCGTCGCCACGGCCGGACCGGGTGGAACACGGCGAGCGAGATGTCTGCGTCGCGCATGTGCTGTCGGATCGTCTCGGAAAGTCCGAGCGAACCAAATCCATCGATGATCGCGTGGACCCGCAGCCCAGCCCGGGCGCGCGTCTCGAGCGCCTCCACGAACTTCCTCCCGGTGGCGTCATCCGTCCAGATATAGGTTTCGAGGAGAATCTCCGTCTTCGCCGCTCTGATCGCATCGAGCATCGCTGAGTAGGTCTCGTCCCCATCGATCAGCACGTCGACGCTGTGCCCTCGGCGAGCAGCGTCGGGGTGAAGGAAGTAACGATCGAGCGGTCGCCTTACCGCTGCATCGCGCGAGCCTTGTTCGCCTATCAAGGGGCGATTCTGTCGCTCAACCACTGGCGCGTCTTCTCGAAGGACTCCTTCCGGCATGGCTTCCGTCACTGCATCATCGCCTCGTGCATGAGGCGCATCGCTTCGGCCATCTTCTGAAGCCGCGCGACGGTCAGCGGATCAGTGGACGTGAACGTGATGCTGACACCCTTGTCGATCTTCTTGACGTCCATTTTGGTGCCGAGGCCGGCCATCATTATCGGGCACATCCCGGCGCCCAGCATCCCACCTCCCATCATCCCGCCTCCCATCATCCCGCCTTGCCACGGACCCGGCTGCGCCGGCGCAGCCGCTGCTGACCTTGGGGTGGACGACGCAGTCTCCGCTGCGACTAAACCACCCCCAAAGATTCCAACCGTCAACGCCAGTACCAACAGAATTCGCGTCATGATGCCCTCAGGAACTTTAATGCCATCCACAAAAACCACGGCATGCTCTCGATTGGCGCAAGCAATGCGCTTCGTTTCCAAGAGACGCAGAGGCTGCGCCTCTTGGGCGGCCTTCACGGTGCTGGCTCGGCGCAATCATTTTGCATCCGACTGAGTCTCGTGCACGATTCGCGCCATAGAGTTTCGCGTGAAGTTGGGGCATAGCGGTGCGGTCTTCTCCTACGGCGGTAGCGAAGATCCCGCCCTGGCCATCGGGCAGCGGACTGCAGCGGACCGAGACCGCCCAGTGAGTACGTTCGGACGGCGGCAACTCGTCTCCTTCAAATCGAATGAAACGGTACCTCATCTTGATTGAAGCCGCCGCTCACCGCGATGGGACCGAGATGCGGTTGCGTCAGGACTGCCGCCCGATGCGCCTCATATCCATGGCCTTCAGTGGCCGACGCGTTTCATGGTGTCCAACCGGGACCTCTTTCCCCTTGGACCGTTTCTTGCGTACGCCCAGAACCGAAAGGAAGGAACAACATGCGTTGCGAAGAAATCATGAGTCAGGACGTACAATGGATCCGCCGTGACGAGACCGTCGCGCGGACCGCCAAGTTGATGGCCTTCCACAACCTCGGGTTGTTGCCGGTGTGCAACGCCGATGGCAAGGCCATCGGTGTGATCACCGATCGTGACATCGCCCTGCGGGTTGTCGGAAAGGATCGAGCAGCCGCAAAGACCAAGGTGGGCGACGTGATGACGGCTCCGGTACAGTTCGTCCCACCCGACTGCCCAGT
>PMJO01000260.1:0-1893 GCA_003158455.1 Myxococcales bacterium
GGGAACATCGGGATCTTGATGGCGAACCCGATGAACAGCGCCACGAAGATAATCTTGGTAAAAGCGAAACCCAGGATGGGCGCGGTGAGCGTGAACACGCCCTCCCGGCCCTGCTGCGCCAGCGCCAGCAGGTTGAAGGTGTGCCCGCTGGAAAGGGTTCCATCGGCCATCTGGGCCGAATGGCTGCTGTAGTAGATGGCGATCACTGCCAGCAGCATCAGCACCGAGCCGACCAAGGTATAGAGGAAGAACTTGATGGCNNAGCATGGCCATGTAGCCGGGCACCATGCGCACCGAGAAGTGCTTGGGATGATGGCTGTCGCCGTGCCCGGTCATGCCCGCCATGGCGAGGTACTTGGACCCACCCCACCAAGGCATGGAAGCGATGGTCGCCACGAAGGAAATCAGCCCAGTGAGCAGCACCATCGAGATGGACAGGCCATCCACGCCAACTAGATATTCGACGTTGAAGGCCTTGATCCAGGTGAAATGCTGGACCATTTGCACGCCGGTGGCGTGACCGCCAACCATGTAGCCGGCTGCGGCTGGGTCGTACCAGTGCCAGGCCAGAAGCGCGCAAACCATGGACCCGCCGCTGGTGACCATGGCGATAATGCGTGACGCCTGGTCGAGCGCGGTCTTGGACAGGCCGGCCAGGGCACGAACTGCGGCGAGAAAAACGATGAGCCCCAGCCCGAGCAGCGGGAAAAAGGTGGCCCAGCTAAGGACGTTATGTTGACTGATCATCGGGGTTGGCTCCCATCACCTGATGAGGAAGTTGAGCAGAACGACGACGAGCGCACCGGCCAGCGCGCCGTAGAGGTAGGTCTGGATGCGGCCAGTCTGCACGCGACGCAAGCTACGCCCGGCCGCGATGGTGGAATTCGCCACCAGATTGACTGCGCCGTCTACAATGTACTTGTCGATAGCGCCGTCCAGGTTGGCAAAGAGTCGCGTGACCTCTCCCGCCAGGTTGACCACGCCGTCGACCAGGCGGCTGTCGATCCAGGACAAGATGCGCGCCAGCACCAGCGAGCCGCGCACCACCGTGGCGTCATAGATCTCGTCGACGTAGTACTTGTTGTACACGATGGTCCAGGCGCGCTTGTAGCGTAGCAGCAGTTGCGCCGGCACCGAGCTCCTCCCATTGAGGTAGAGAAAGCGCGCAACTAGCCAGCCCACCGCACCGGCCGACACGCCGATGATCTGGAACGCCAACTCCATCCAGTGCGGGTGTTCGGCGAAACGAACCGTGGCCGGCAGCGAGGGCTCCAAGAAGTGTTCGAGGATGGGCGGTTGGTTGGTCCACGCGGCGGGCAGCCCGATGAGCGAGGCCAGCACCGCGCCACTCGACAGCACGACCAACACGCCGGTGATGCTGAGCGGAGATTCCTTCGGGGTAGCGCCGTGGCCGTGGTCGTGGCCGTGACTGCCCCGGTACTCCCCGGTGAAGGTCATGTAGTAGCTGCGAAACATGTAGAAGGCCGTGCCCATGGCCGTGATGATACCGATGCAATAGATGAGTGGGCCCAGCCAGGCCGCGGGCATGCCCAGCAAAGCCAAATGTTCCTGACTGAACGCCTTCCACAGAATCTCGTCTTTGGAATAGAAGCCGCCGGCAATCGGGAAGCCGGCAATGGCGATGCACGCCCAAAGGTAGGTCTTCTGGGTAGTCGGCATGTACTTGCCCAGCCCGCCCATCTTGCGCATGTCCTGTTCGTGATGACAGGCGAGGATCACCGAGCCTGAACCGAGGAAGAGCGCAGCCTTGAAGAAGGCGTGGGTGAGCAGGTGGTAGGCGCCGGCCCAGTACGCGCCCACCCCCACACCGATGAACATAAAGCCAAGCTGGGACACGGTCGAGTAGGCGAGCACCTTCTTGATGTCGTACTG
>PMJO01000260.1:1920-11419 GCA_003158455.1 Myxococcales bacterium
GGGCCGGCCATGGCGTCGGGCAACCACACATAGAGGGGAAGCTGGGCGCTCTTGCCCATGGCGCCCACGAACAGCAGGATGCCTACGATGGCGAGCAGCGAAAAACCGAAAAGCTTCTGGTGCAAGAGCCGCTCCGCCACGCCTGTGGCCTGCACTACAACCTGGTCGCGCAGCTGGCGGAAGTTGAGCGTGGGGCCAACTTCAATGACCGACTCCTCGTGGGCCGGGACTGCACCTTCGGTTGCGACTCGGTCCTCAATGATGCGCACCTGTTGTCCCGCCGCAATCGGTCGGTACACGAGCGCGCCGCTTGGCGTGCCCTGCCACGCCCCGCCCAGGCCCCAGAAAAGCAGAAACAGGCCCAAGATGAAGCCGAAGTCGCCAATGCGGTTCACCACGAACGCCTTCATGCCCGCCGCCGCTTTGGCCGGATCCGTGTACCAGAAGGCAATCAACAGATAGCTGCACAGGCCCACACCCTCCCAACCAAAGAACATGACCACGAAGTTGTCGCCCATGACCAGCAACAACATGGAAAAGATGAACAGGTTGAGATAGGCGAAGAAGCGCCAGTAGGCGGGATCTTCGGCCATGTAGCCGATAGAGAAAATATGGATCAAGGTGCCGATGCCCGTCACCACCAGAACCATCATCATTCCCAGCGGATCCAGGGCAAAGGCCAGGTCCACGTGCACGGGACCGGCACTAAGCACGGTCCACAGTGTGTTTTGTAGAAAGCGTTCCTCGCCCGACAAGCCGAGCATCTTGGCAAAGGCAACACAGCCAACCGCAAAGGAGCACACCATGCTCGCGACCGCTATGGTGTGAATGATCTTCTTGCCGTACCGGCGCTGCAGCCACCAGCCAATGGTGGAGTTGATGGCCGCGCCGAGAAGCGGGAACAGGGGAATCAGCCACAGATAGCCGACCGGGGTGACGGCTAGCGGGGCCAGATGTTGTAGGGCGTGTTCCATTACAAGACTCCGCCAGCCCTTACTGCCTCAGCGATGCGATGTTGGCTGTGTCGATGGTCCGAATCATCTGGTAGATGGCCAGTATGATAGCCAGCCCCACCGCGGCCTCGGCGGCAGCCAGCACGATGACAAAAAGGGCGAAGATCTGCCCGGACATACCTCCCGCCACGTAGTGGTTGAAGGCTACCAGATTGACATTGGCGCCATTGAGAATCAGCTCGATGCCCATGAGCATCGCCACCGCGTTGCGCCGGGTGAGCACAGTCATCAGGCCAAAGCAGAACAGCAGGCCGCCCACGACCAGAAAATGGCTCAGAGAAAGGTGCTCCATCATGTCAATCCTCTTTGATCTCTTTGCGTGCGACCACAATGGCGCCAATCAGGGTGGCCAGCAACACCACCGAGGTAACCTCGAAGGGCAGCAACCAGGCCCCGAGCAGTCCATTGCCGATATCGGTGGTCGTCTCGTGGCTTTGCAGCAAGACGACCTTCCAGGGCGCCCAAATCGCGACGAAGCACAGCAGGGTGCCGGTCAGGGCGAACAGGATCGCGCCCGAGACCAGGCCGACGTTCTGGTTGGAAACCTCGATTTCCTTGATCTGACTGGTGAGCATGACCGCGAAGATGATCAGCACCAGCACACCGCCGATGTACACCAGCAACTGGGTGACGGCGAGAAAGTCGGCCGACAGCAGCACGTACAGTCCAGCCACCCCGACCAGCGCGGAGAGCAGGCCCATTGCGCTCCAGAAGATGTTCTTCGACATGGGCACGCCCGCTGCCCCCACGACAGCCGCCAGGGCAAACAGGTAGAAGACCACTAGGTTTGTAGGCATGGCTACCCCTTGTCCTTGCCGGCAGCCGGCGCGGCCCATTCCGGGGCCGGCGCGGCCCACACCTGCGCAGCAAGATACCCGCGCATGATCGAGCCGACCGGCGCGCGCGGCGCATCTTGGCCCTTGACCGGTCGGTAGAATGGCACCGGCTTGGCCGCATCGGGCACCCAACGGAAGACCAAGTTCTCCACGGCCCGCACGGTCGACTCGAACTCGCGCGTGTGGGCGATGGCGCCGGTCGGGCACTGCTCGACGCACAGACCGCAGAACATGCACTTGGATTCGTCAATGTCGAACTGGGTGATGACCCGCTGCTTGGGGTTGGCGGGATCCTTGTCGACCGAGATCTTGATTACGTCTATGGGGCAGGCACGCGCGCAGGCCAAACACCCGGTGCACACCGCCATGTCGACTTCCAGAAAACCGCGATAGCGCGCGGGCAACATGTCAGCCACGCGCTTTTCCGTGCGGTCGGGATACTGGATGGTGATGGGACGCCGGAACATGTACGACAGGGTAACGGACAGACCCTGCCAGAACGTCTGCACGACGTCTGTGATGGCACCGAAGTAGTTGCGAACCGTTTCAGGCATCGAGAGCTACCAATTTGAAAGGTCCACCCGCGCGCCCTCGACCTGCGCGATGTTCTTGCGCGTGCGCAGGGCGAACTTCACCAGCAAGAGAACCACGCCCGCGCTTATCACGACACCCGATGCCAGGTGCACGGACCCAGGCACCATCACCCAGAACAAGGTGAAGATGAAGCAGGCGAAAGCGCCGGGCACCAGGTATTTCCAGCACAAAGCCATCATCTGATCCACGCGAACGCGCGGCAGGGTCCAGCGCAGCCAGATGAAGAGTATGACCAGCAGCCAGGTCTTGACCGCAAACACCAGCAGCGAAACCGACTGCCAGCCGAACCAGAGCAGAGTGGGAAAGACGTCGGTGCCGCGCGCCTGATTGATCATCTCCACTGACACGCCCGGGATCTGCCAGCCGCCCAGGAACAGGGTGACTGCCAGTGCGCCCATGATCCACATATTGGCCCACTCGACCATCAGGAAGAGCGCGATGCGGAAACCCGAGTACTCGGCATGGTAGCCCGCCACCAGCTCCGATTCAGCCTCGGGCAAATCAAAGGGCGTGCGGTTGCCTTCAGCCAGCGATGCGGTGACGGCAATGAAGAACGCGACAAAGGCCGCCGGGTTCTGACACGCGAACCACTGCCAGGGCCAGCCGCCCTGGGCACGGATGATTCCCTGCATGGATAGGGTGCCCGCCATCATGACCGGGACCATGATGGCGATGCCGGCCGGGATCTCGTAGGAAACGACCTGGGCTGCACCGCGCACGGCGCCGAAGAGCGCCCACTTGGAATTGGAGGCCCAGCCCGAGACCAGGATGCCGACCACGATGAATGCGCTGGTCGCGCTCAGGTAGAACACGCCCACGTTCAGGTCCGCCACAATCACGCTTTCCCCAAAAGGCAGTACGACAAAAGGCAGGGTCAGTCCGACCATGGAAAAATAGGGTGCGGCCCGGAAGAGCAAGCGGTCCGCCTCGGCGGGAATCAGATCCTCTTTGAAGAGCATCTTGAACGCGTCGGCCACCCAGGAAATGAAGCCGAAGACGCCCGGGCGGTTGGGACCGATGCGGCTCTGCATGCGTCCCGCGATGCGACGCTCGACCCAAGTCGTCACGCCCGCGAACACGGCGGTGTAGAGCGCCACGAAGGTCCCCTCGACCAACAAGATGACCCCGTACCAGACATCGCGATACAGGCTGTGCCCCAAGTCCCAACCCAGCCGCTGAGCCACGGCATCCAGCGCCTCGGGCTGGTTGAACGGCAGCATGAGCAGGAGCACCACATAGAGCACAAACGGCAGCGCCAGCATGAAGAACAGCGTGGTGGCAAGCGCCGTCTTGGGATAGCGCGTGGTCAGCGAGGTGGAGTCGAGAGCAGTAGTGATTCTCACCGGTCAATCTCCGGGGCAACGACGTCAAACGAAGCGATGAGCGCTATCAAGTCAGCAATCATCAGTCCTTGCGACATCTCCTCGATGATTCCCATGGCCATGAAGCTGCCGGTGCGCACGCGCATCCGGTAGGCATTCTCCGACCCGTCGGACACCAGGTAGTAGCACATCTCGCCGCGCGCCGATTCCACCCGCGCCATGGCTTCGCCCGGCTCGGGCTTGGGCTTGCGCGCCACCTTGGCCATGATCTCGCCCTCGGGCAGCTTGTCCAGCGCCTGGCGAATGATCTTAGAGGATTCCAGCATCTCGAGAACCCGCACGGCGTAGCGATCCCAGCAGTCCCCGACCGCGCCCATTTTCCCCTGCCCGACCGGCACGTCGAACGTGAATTCGGGATAGGCGCCGTAGGGCAGGTCGCGGCGCGTGTCCCAGGAAATGCCCGAGCCGCGCAGATTGGGGCCGCACAGTCCGTAGGCAATGGCCTTGGCACGACTGATGACCGCGACCTTGGCCAGCCGCTTGACATAGATCTGGTTGAGCGAGATCAGGCGATCCCATTCTTGCACGTAGCTTTCCAGGTGATCGAGGTAGCGCAGAATCTTTTCCCGCCAGCCCTCGGGCGCATCGAACGAGACGCCGCCGATGCGCGCGTAGTTGAAGGTCAGGCGCGCCCCGCACAGTTCTTCGAGAAGGTCGTTGATGGACTCGCGCTCGCGCAGGGCGTGGGTGAGCGGGGTGGACGCGCCGATGTCGGCGGCCATGGAGCCGACTGCTACCCAGTGGTTAGAAATGCGGCACAATTCGCCTGCGATCGCGCGCAGGTACTTCGCGCGCGCAGGAACCTCGAGCTTGAGCAGCCTTTCCACCGCCATGGCGTAGCCTTCATTGGCAAACATGGCGGCCAGGTAGTCGATGCGGTCGGTGAATGGCATGTAGCCCGGATAGCCCACCGTCTCGCCGATCTTTTCCAGCCCGCGGTGCAAGTATCCGATGTCAGGGATCGAACGGCGAATGATCTCGCCGTTGGTTTGGGTGACGAAGTCGATAACCCCGTGGGTCGACGGGTGCTGCGGCCCGAAGTTGATGACGATCTCTTCGTCCGACGGGCTCATGCGCCGAAGGATTCGCCGTTCGACTGGTTCAGCCATTGGGCGACTCCTTCTTTGCCGGAGCCGTGGTCGTGGTCGGGGCCGGGGCCGGGGCCGGAACCGGGGCCGGGGGCGCCATGGCCTTCCTCTCTTCCTCCACTTTCTGACCCAGCCTCACCAGCGGGTCAAAACGCGTATTACTGACCCCGTGGTACCCGCCCGCCTCTTGATAGTCCTTGCGCAAAGGATGGCCGACCCAGTCGTCGGGCAACAGGATTCGCCGCAGGTCGGGGTGGCCGGTGAAACTCACCCCCAGCATGTCGTAGACTTCGCGTTCCAGCCAATTGGCCGCCTTCCAGACTCCCTGCACCGACGGCACGGAAGGCTGGGCGCGATCGGTTTCGACTTTGAGCGCGATCTGGTGTCGGTTCTGCAGCGAGAACAGGTGATACACGATCTCGATGAGGTTGCGCGCCGGCCAGTCTACGCCAGTGACGTCCTCGCAATAGTCGAAATCCAGCCCCGCCTCGCCCTTCGCAAATTGGCAAATCTCGACGATCTTGTCGGCCTTCACGGTCACGAAGGGATCGATCTTGGCCTCACTCAGCTCGCCCACGGCTTCGCCGAACTGGGCCTTGAGCTTCGCCTGGATCTCCTGCGCGTTCATGCTACTTGGCCCCGCTCGGCGGCCGGCGCTTCTCGCTCCACCAGCGTTCGCTCATGATGATGTCCTGGATGCGCATCAGGCCTTCGGTCAGGGCTTCGGGCCGGGGCGGACAGCCGGGCACGTAGACATCCACCGGGATGACCTTGTCCACGCCCTTGACCACCGCGTAGCTGCACTGGAACAGCCCGCCGCAGTTCGCACAGGACCCCATGGCCAAAACGTACTTGGGCTCTGCCATCTGGTCGTAGAGCAGCTTGGTTCGCTCGGCCATCTTGTAGCTGAGCGTGCCGGCGACAATCATCAGATCAGCCTGGCGTGGGCTGGCGCGAAACACGGCAGCGAAGCGGTCCAGATCCGCGCGCGGTCCCCCGGTCTGCATCAACTCGATGCCACAGCAGGCGAGTCCGAAGAGCAAATAGTGGATGGAGTTCTTGCGTGCCAGGTTGACCAAGTCGTCAAAACGGTTGGTGTTGGTGAGCAGCACGCCGACGCCCGGGCCCTCCTTCACTATGCTTGTGATCGCCATCGACAGTTCCTAGCCTCGATTGTCGCGGGTGGCGCTGCCCGCCGGCTTTTCCGCGGAAGACAACTTTTTCACCCATTCGAGATCGCCATGGGCCCATGCCCAAATCAAACCGATGAGCAAGATGACCGTGAACAGAACCAGCTCGGTCAAGGCAGTCCAGCCGTTGCCCTTCTTGGTCCATTCCGCGTAGACNNGAAGTTGTACCAGGCCGCGCCGACGGGCCGCTCGCCACATTCATATATGGAAACCTTGTTCGCGTTGGGGAAGCGCGGCCGAATGATGGCGCCGGTCAACAAGGCGACCAGGGCGAAGAGCACGGCAACTACCGCGAATGTGAGCACTGCGCCGAATTGGAAGCCCATGAATTCCTCTTGCGGTAATGCTTCGTGGCCCGGGTTCCCGGGTGCGACCTATTTATAGGTACTGCCTCCTGGGGTCAAGTACGCCAGAAATGGCAGAGCTGTCTCAGCTTTTCGAGGGTCTGGTGCGTTGACATGGGATTCCCAAACCCTCCCGCGGTGGTGCGCCGCCGGCGAGGGCGCGCGCGAAGCGCGTGGGGCGGGCGGGGTGGGCTGTCCGTCCCGAAGGGCCGGCGGGCTCCCCACGCGAATATGACCGAAGCACTGCCCAGGTCTCGAGCGGCGAACCACGCCGCGCACAGCGGCACGCGAATTGCTTCGTGGATGATTCATGAAACGGCCAACGTATAGCATATCAATTGGGATTGTGGTCATTGGCTTGGCTGGCATGGCTGCGACGGGATGTGGCGACAGCGGCGGTCTTCAATCTGCCAGAACGGACGGTGGCGCGTCCGACGCTGCGGCCAGCCTGTGAACATCTCCCGACACGCTGGGCAATGGGGACCGCGCTGAGCTATGCTGTCTTCGGATAGTGCGATGACTGAACCTGCGTCCCCCTCCGCGCCCCCGAGCGATCCGGCCGGTTCCGGCCCTGCGCCACGACCGTCTCGTAGCGGCCCCCGCTACGGCAACGAAGCCATTGCCCCGTACTTCTTCCTGATCATTTTCGGCGCCGCGGTGATCGCGGTGGGGTACGTCCTTTTGCCCTTCCTGGGCGACATGTTGATCGCCCTGGTCGCCGTGCTGCTCTTGACCCGGCACTACGAGCGGCTGTTGCGCGCGCTGGGAAATCGGCAGGTCCTGGCGTCGGGCCTCACCGTGGCCATTCTTGTGGTGGTGGTGGCCGTCCCGGTGGCCCTGGTGGGCTCGGCCCTGCTGGCCGACATCCGACGCGCGGCTGTGACCTGGGGCGGGCCCGAGGCCTATGTCACGCTCAACGACTGGACCAGCGAAAATGGCCGGGTGGCGCGCGCGCTGACCAATTTTGCCCAGCGCACGGGTCTGCCCATCTCGCCCGAGGCCATCGGGGATGTTGTGGTCGATGCCGCCCGCGCCTTGAGCCAGGGCCTGTACCGGCGGGCTAACTCGTTCGTGTCGGGTGTGTTCCAGTTCGCCCTTCACGGAGTCATCACCCTGTTCTCGATCTTCTACCTGCTCATGCAGGGACAAAACCTGCGCGCCTTCTTGTTTCGCCTGTCGCCTTTGGCAGATGACGAAGACCAGCTCTTCATCAACAAGCTCGGCGAGGTGGGACGCGCCATTCTGATCGGCAACGGCATTGGCAGTTCATTGCAAGGCCTGGTGGCCGGCCTTGCCTGGGCGGTGGTCGGACTGTCATCGCCCGTGTTGTGGGGCCTGGTAATGGCGGTTGCGGCGTTCCTTCCCTTGGTGGGGGTGGCCGCCGTGGTGGTGCCCGCGACCTTCTATCTGTGGTTCGCGGGCCGGCATGCAGTTGCAGTGGGATTCTTCATCTTCTGCATGGGACAGTCGTTCCTGTTTGAATACGGCCTCAAGCCGCGACTGATGGGCTCGTCCATGCGAATGAACAGCCTGCTGGTGTTCCTCAGTCTGTTGGGCGGAATTCTGGGCTTTGGCGCGCCGGGAATCCTCTACGGCCCACTTGTCATGACGCTGTTTCTAGCGCTGGCGCAACTCTATGTGACGCGCTACCAGCAGCGCATTGCCACACGCCTGGCAGGTGCCGCACCGACTGAAGGCGGATCCAACAACCCCTCGGGAGCCTAGCGCCTATTTCTTGTCCTCGCCGGGCTTCTCTGCGGCAGGCGGTTCGGTCTCCTTCAGCTTCTCCAATTCCAACGGGTGGTGATGCTGCATTTCTTCTTCGGTCATTTCCCCGGTCAGCCACACCTTGCTCATGGGCCAAACGTCCGGGCTGAAGATGACAGAGTACAGGTGCCAGATAATGATGGCCAAGAAGGCGAGGGCGGCCTCATAGCCGTGAATGGCGGCGGCCACGTCAAGGCCGAGCTTGGGCATGTGACGCATGGACCATCCGGGAAACCAAAGGACGAATCCGGTTGCGCCCATGACGATTGAACCCCAAACCACGGCCAAGTACTCGAATTTCTCGATGAAGTTGAATCGCGAGTAGGCGGGCCGCTCTTTCGATCGACCCAGGTTGAAGGCGATGAGCTTCCTGAAGTCTGCGTAGTCCTTGATCCGCGGCATCATCTCGACGACATCCCTGCGTGCTCGCCGCGATGAAAGCACAAAGACGGTGTGCACCAAAACCAGGGTGATGAGCACAATGGCGGCGCCCCGGTGGATGAGTCCGCGCAATTGGAAGCTACCGGGTGTATTGAAGATGCCTTTGAAGAAACTAGATTCCGGGAACAGGATGGGAAGCCCGGTAAAGATGAGGGTCAGGAACGACAGCATCATGATGATGTGTTGAACTCGGTAGCTCAGTGGGAAGCGGAGGTAGGTCTTCCCAGCACGTCTGCGCCGGGGCTCCGGCTCCCTGCCCTGCAGCCTGGCGAACAGCCTGCGCGCGTAGTGGCTGAACAGGTCAAGGATGATATAGGCGATGAATCCCCCCACCGTCCCGACTATCAGGATGATGTAAGAGAGCTTGATCAGGAATACCAGCGGGTTGTCTTTGAGCGTCTGGTTCTGATGGATTCTTCCTAGGGTCAGAAGATGGCCAGTGCCGGAATGGCAGTTTCCGCAAGTTTCGCCCAGGTTCTTGGGGTTGACCCTGGATCTGGGGTCACTCGACGGCAGAATGTCGTGCGAACCGTGGCAGCTCGCACAGTTGGCCGCACGTTTGTCGCCGAACCCCTGCGCAATGCCGTGGAAGCTAGCCTTGTAGGTCGCCTCGCGGTTGGGCGGCATCTTATAGCGCGAACTCAGCAGCGCGTTCTGGTGGCACGCGCTGCAGGTCTTGGTCACGTTGCCTGAATAGACCGGCGAATTGGGGTCGTCGTGTTTCTGGATGGTGTGTTCGCCGTGGCAATCAGAGCAGGTGGGAACGTCCTCATTGCCTTGGGCGAGCAATTTGCCGTGTACGCTCGCCTGGTAGGCGTGCGCGATCTTCTGGTGACATTTCGAG
>PMJO01000260.1:11430-32581 GCA_003158455.1 Myxococcales bacterium
GTCTGGTTGAACTTGCCGTGGATGCTGGAGGCGTAGGCCTTTACCCGGTCACTGCTTTGCATTTGCCACGACTTGTCTTCGCGGTCCACGTGGCATGAGGAACAGGTGGCAGTGACGTTCTTTCGGGAGACCTGGGATTCCGCTGCGGTGGGCGACAGGATGCGATGGGAGCCGTGGCAGTTCTGGCACAGGGGCGCGCGCGGGTCGTGTTTGCCCAGCTTGGCCACCCCATGCACGCTGTTGCGATACAAAAGCGGGATGCCTTGGTTTTCCGCCTTCACCATGTTGCTCTGATGGCAGAGCGAGCAATCGACCGGAGCGAAAGGTTTGTGCGCCGTGCGGCCTTCCGGAACCTCGGCGGCTGGATCGATCTTGTGGCAGGCGGTACAGCCGACTGCCTGATGGGGCGTGCCTTTGAATAGCTCGGGCAAGGCGGCCTTCAATTCCTTTCCGTCAGTTTCCGTCTGATCGGTAGCATGGCACTGGGCGCAGGTGTCGTCGTCGAGTTGCTGCGCGCGCGCCGGTGAAAGCAGGCCGGAAACCAGCAGCCCCAGCGTGGTCAGGCAGAGCGCCAGCGTGAGCTTCTGCGAGCAAGGGCCAGGAAAGCGACGCCATGGCCGGCGCGGCGACGCGGATGGGCGGCTCGCGCCCTGGGCACCTTCCTGAGCAGTTCTGACCATCGACCAGATATTAGGCCGCACGTGCAGAGCGGGCGCAAGCAGAAAAGGGACTTCATCTGTCCCGTTTTGGCGCGATTGCTACGCAGCGGCGGCGTTTCGCAGAGCGCAGCGATGCCGCGCACAAGCGACGAAAGCGACAAGAAACTCGCTGTCGACCGCCGCTTGGCCGGCATCACGGGGCTGAGGCGGGAAACATGCGGGCGAGGGACAAGGAGAATATCTGATGCCAGGGCCCCCAGTCGTGTTCACCAGGAACCTCTACCACTTGGTCCGAGGGTAGAGCGGCAGCCAGCAGCCGCTCTGCACGCGCGAACCGGTCGCTCCCGCCAAAGCCCAAGAAGATGCGCGGGCAACCCTGCGCCTGCGGAATGCAGCGACCAAGCCAAAGCCAGAGCTGCCGGAGATAATCATCAGGGCTGGGCTGGGCTGTGGTCTTCCACTTGGCGAGTCCCCCTGCCCGCTCGATTTCATTGATCAGATCGTCGTCCCCCAAGAAAGGCGCGATGACCAGCAGGCCTTCCACCTCGTTCGGATGTTGCTCAGCGTAGATCAGTGCTCCGAGGCCGCCCATCGAAATCCCCGAGAGCCAGAACGCTCGGTAGCCGCGAATCCTCGCCGGGGCGAACACGTCCTCCGCCAAACGCTGGCCGAGTGTCCGACCGATGTAGTAGCCGTAGCGCGCGTCCACCGCGACCAAGTCGACCGGGGCCCCAAATCCGCGCGCGGCTTGCACGAACCCGTGCTTCTCGAAGTCGGCAGCGGTGTCGTGTCGACCGGGCAACAGCACCATGAGGGCCCGGCTCGGCACCCCCGGTTGCGCCGGGTAGTAGGCGCTCGGTATCGGTGTCGGGGCCGGGTAGAGGATCGAACAAGCCGGGATGCAAGCGATCATTGACCACAACCAAACGTGGTCGCGTATTCGGTCCATTGCGCCAGTATGCCACTGGCGCCATCCCGAGCACCACCCCGCGACGGGCGCGAACTCTTGCGGCTGTCGCGGGGCCGTGGAACCTCCGCTCTACTTGCTTCCCTGCTGTGGCGATGGTGTGTCTCCCGCGTCCTCGGCGGCCAGTTCGGCCAGCACGCGCATGGCGGCCTCGCGGCGGGCGCGGCGTCGCTCGGCGGTGTCAGGGACGGGCGTGACGCCGGGCAGGCGCGCGCCATTGTCCTCTTCGTCTTTCTCTTCCTCGGCTTGGCCACCCATGGTCGGCCTGCGCCTGGCCTGGGCGGGTGCCGAGTTGTGACCGTTTGACTGAGATACGACGCGTCCCTCTGCCGCCGCCAGCGACTCCAACGGCAACGGGGGCGTCATCTCCCTCGGGGCAGGCTCGGGCACTGACTCCCGGAAGATGGGGATCACCTCTTTGAGAAAGTGGTCACGCTCGGCTCGCTCTTTGTCGATGACGTCCTCGAAGATTGCCTGCATCAGCTCGACCACGCGGGCCGGGTCGGTCCGCGGTGCGACTTGGGCGATCACATCTGACAGTGCCAGCCGGAACTCCTCGGCGCTTTGCGTGCGCTGCTGCCGGTCGGGGGCCAGCGCGCGCAGCACGACCTTGTCCAGCTCCGGCGCAATCCACGGTGCGCGTGACGAAGGCGGCATGGGCTTGGGGTGGCGAACCAGCGCCAGGCCGGCCCCTGGATCCAGGCCCGAGATGGGCAAGTACTGTTGCCCCGTCAAGAGCTCCCACAGCACGATGGCCAGGGTATAGACGTCGGTGCGCGCGTCAGCCACCTCGCCGCGCGCTTGCTCGGGCGCCAGATAGGCGGCACGGCCGAACACCACCCCGGGCTGCGTCTTCTCCTCTTTCAGCTCGCTGCGCGCCAGCCCGAAGTCGGTGAGCTTAACGTCACCGTTGTAGCCGAGCATGATGTTGGGCGGCGCAATGTCTCGGTGGACCAGTCGTAGATTGCCGTAGCCGTGCACGTAGGCGAGAACCCGCGCCACCTCGCGCGCCACGTGCAGCGCGACCTCAATGGGAATGCGATGCCGCATGCGCACGCAGCGGTTCCACACCTCACGCAGATCCTTGCCCTCGACCATCTCCATGGCGATGTAGAATTCCCCATCCACCTCGCCGGCGTCGAAAGTATTGACCAACGCCGAATGACTGAGGCGCAGCACCACCTTGGCTTCGTCAAGAAAGCGCTTGGCCTTGCTCGGATCGCCCCTTTCCGACAAGACCTTCTTGATCACGCACAACTTCTCAAACCCATCGATCTGACCCAGGGCCGCCATGTAGATTTCGCCCATCCCACCCTTGGCCAGCGGCCGCAGCAGCAAGTACTTGCCGAAGCGGCGGGGAAAGCTCGAACTCATGCCGCCACAGTCATCTAGTTGCCCCGGCGCTCGACCAAATCCAGGTTCTGGCGCGCGGTGCGGTTCTCCGGGTCGAGCTTGAGCGCCTCCTCGTACGCCTTGCGCGCCTCCGCGAACTTCTCCAAGCGGAAGTAGGCATCGCCCAGCACCACGCGCGCCTCCACCCCACCACCGGCACGGACGCCTTCGCGCGCCCGATCGACCGCCTCCTGATACTCGTGCTTCTGAAACGCGATCTTGGCCAATCCCACCAGTGCGGTCCCGCGGCTCTTGCCCGCGTGGGCCGCCCGCTCGAACGCTGCCTGGGCCTCGTCGAAACGCTGTGCGCGCAAGAAGTCGCGGCCGTCTTGCAGAAGCTTGTGACTTTCCGCCTGTGATACGCCGGTCGAGCTGTGCGCCGGCCTGAGGCGCGGGCTGGTTTCGCGCTTCGGATTCTCCTCGGCGGCGGCCGGCTCGGCAGTGCCCTGTTTCTCTTCCTCAATCGGCTTTTCCGCATCGGACGTGCCTTGCGTGTCCGAAACCGACTCTGCATCAACCGAGACCAGGGACGGCCCCGGCTGTGCCGTCGCAACCGGAATTGAGCTGTCCGCTGGCGCGGCCCCGTCCGCCCCGGCCCGCACCGGGGCGCGCGCATTTCCTCGCACCACCAGCGCAAGCGCCAGCGCCCCCAGAGAGGCCGCAGCCAGCAGCGACCAATACCAAGACCTGGCCAGGGCTCGCAGGCGGCCTGGGAGAACGAAGGGCCCATGGCTGGACGACGATTCTTCAACCCGTGCCTCGGAGACCGACGGCCGAAACAAGACCGGCGCTGGTGTAACTGACAGGACCAGCTCCACCTCGCGGATCTGGCGCGCAAATTCCGCCATGCTCTGTGGCCGCTCGCTCGGATTGCGCGCCATTGCCTTGTCCACCAGGGCCACCACCGGCGCGGGCACATCGGGCCTCAGCTCGGCAATGGGGCACGGCGGCTCATTGGCCTTCTTGTGCAGGATCTCCATGACGTTTTCGCCGTCATAGGGAGGAATCCCGGTCAGCATCTCGTAGAGAATCGAACCCGCGGCGTAGATATCCGAGCGTGGGTCGGCGGGATGGCCCGCGGCCTGTTCGGGAGCCATGTACTCGGGCGTACCCATGGCCACCCCCGGGCGAGTCAGGCGCTTGCCAACGCGTGGGCTGTCATCGACCTCGTCGCTCTTGGCGATGCCGAAATCAAGCACCTTGACCAGATCGGGTACCGCCGCGACAGCGTCGGCCGCGGGCTGTGCCACATGCCCGTTGGGTGTGCGCGCACTCGCCGGGCCCACCAGCAGGATGTTCTCCGGTTTCAGATCGCGGTGGATGACGCCGGCATCGTGAGCCGCTTGCAGTGCCGCGCACATCTGCTCGGTGATGCGCAAGGCGTGGTTGACCGCCAGCGGCCCCTCGCGGTGGATGAGCAAACCCAACTCGATCCCCTCGATGTACTCCATGACGAAGAACAGCGAGCCTTCGGCGGTGGTGCCGAAGTCAGTCACGTTGACCACGTTGGGATGCTCGATGCGCGAGGCCGCACGCGCCTCGCGACGGAAACGCTCGACCAGATCAGGCGTGCGCGAGTAGGCGGGGTGCAGGACCTTGACCGCCACCCGCTTGCCGATCTCGATGTGCTCGGCCTCGTAGACCCGACCCATGCCCCCCTCGCCGCGCAAGCGCTTGATCTGATAGCGCCCGGCCAAGAGCGCGCCCACCATGCGCGAACCTTCTTCGGAGAAGCGACCCGCTTCGGATGGCACCTCCGGCTTGTCGCGTCGCCCTAGGGGCGCGGTGTCGGCTCGGTCGGCCTTGGCCTCCGCCACATCCGACGGGCTGGCGGGGCCCGGTCGGGGCTTGCTTTCGCCGGTCGACTCCAGCAGCGCCGTCGCGCTGGCCACGAGCGACTGCCGCTCCTCCCGCTCGCGCAGGATGACGTCCCCGAACAACTCGCGCATGAAGTGCGCCACCTGATGCCCATCCATGGCAGGGGCTGTCCTGGCTAGGAAGGCGGCCAGATCCGAACGTAACTCCTCGCCCGTCTGGTAGCGGTCCTCGGGCCGCACCGCCAGCGCCTTCATGCTGATTGCATCCAGCTCGGGCGGAACCCGAATGGCGCGCTTCGACGGCGGCATGATGCGTGGATTCCGCACCCGTTCCAGCAGATCGTCCTGTTCCTCCCCGGTCGCACCCGGGGGACGCGAGCCGGCGGCGAAAAGTTGCCGGCCAGTGAGCAGCTCCCACAAAATGACGCCCGCGGAGTAGATGTCGCAGCGACCGTCGAGCGCTTCGGCGCGTGCCTGTTCCGGCGCCATGTAGCTGACCTTGCCGTAGATCACTCCGGGCGCCGTCTTCTCCAGCTTCAGGGTGGAGGTGGCCAGCCCGAAATCGGTTAGCTTGACCTCACCCGAGTAGGAAAGCAGCACGTTGGGCGGAGACACATCGCGGTGGACCAGGCTGAGCCCTTCGAAACTGTGCGCATAGGCCAGGCCCCGCACCAGCTCCTTGACGATGTGGGCGGCCACGGGCAGCGGGAACGCGATGCCTTTCTGGGCGCAGCGATTCCACACCGCGCGCAAGTCCTTGCCCTCGACGAACTCCATGGCGAGATAGATTTCGCCATGGACCTGGCCGGCATCGAAAACACTCACCAGGTTTCCGTGGGTGAGGCGCACCACAACTTTGGCCTCGTCCTTGAATCGCTGCACGTAGCTCCTGCCCGCCAGGTGCGGCAAAGCGGTCTTGACCGCGCACAGTTTCTCCAGGCCGCGCTGGCCGTGGACCGCTAGATAGAGGGCTCCCATGCCCCCGCGAGCCAGGGGCTTGACCAGTACGTACCCACCGAAGTGTCGCGGGAAACCGTCCATGGACAGCAGCGTGCTCGCTCCGGATGTTATTGGAACTAGCCCGAAATTCCTAGGAGCGTATGCGGAAAACTTGGGATTGCCGCCTACCGCAAACAGACGGCCAAGACCTGCTTGAGGTCCGTCTTGCCGGCGATAGCCTTCTCAATGCCGTCCTGGAGCAGGGTGGTCATGCCCCCAGCCACGGCCAGGCGGCGCACGTCTTCGACCGGCGCGCGTTTGGCGATCGCCTGCTTGATCTTGTCGTCGGTCACCAAGAGTTCGTGCACCGCAAGACGCCCCTTGTAGCCGGTCTTTCCGCAAATCTCGCATCCCGCGCCCCGCCACAGCTTCATTTGTCCGCGGGCGAAACCACGCCGGGCGGCCTCATCCACGCCAAATGCCTGCACGATCTCGTCCACCTCGTTGTCGGTCGCGTCGTACTGCTCGCGGCACTTCTT
This sequence comes from Myxococcales bacterium, assembly GCA_003158455.1. Classification (GTDB taxonomy): domain Bacteria; phylum Myxococcota_A; class Polyangia; order Fen-1088; family Fen-1088; genus Fen-1137. The sequence goes on from PMJO01000260.1 coordinate 17,744, forward strand.
GCACAGGGCACGGGTCAAGCGCTGCGCCAGCACGCCCAGCAGCGCGTCGGCAAAGCTGAACGGGTCCAGGCCCATGTCGATGAGGCGGGTGATGGTTTCCGGCGCGCTGTTGGTGTGCAGGGTGGAGAACACCAGGTGGCCGGTGAGCGACGCCTCGACCCCGGTGCTGGCGGTCTCCTGGTCACGCATTTCGCCGACCATGATGACGTCGGGGTCGGCACGCAAGAAGGCCCGCATGGCCGAGGCGAAATCCAGGCCGATCTTGGGCTGCACCTGCACTTGACGCAGACCGGCCTGGGTGATTTCCACCGGATCCTCGGCGGTCCAGATCTTCATGTCGGTGGTGTTGATGGTGCCGATCGCCGAGTGCAGAGTCGTGGTCTTGCCGGACCCGGTCGGCCCCACGCACAGGACCAGCCCGTAGGGCTTGCCTAGCAGCTTCCTCATCTCATCAAGGTTGCGCTGACTCATGCCCATCTCGTCGAGCGGGATGGGCTTGGAGGCAGCCAAGATACGCATGACCATGTCTTCGTTTCCGTTGACGGTGGGCAGGGTGGCGACACGCAGCTCGATGGTCCGGTCGCGCATGCGGAACTTGATCTTTCCGTCCTGGGGCTTGCGCCGTTCAGAAATATCCAGCTTGGCCATGATCTTGAAACGCGCCACCAGCGGATTGCGAAACGCCGGCGGAATGTCCTGATAGCGCACACAGTCGCCGTCGATGCGGAAACGAATGCGCGTGTTCTCCTCCTTGCCGTAGGGCTCGACGTGTATATCGGACGCGCCCCGCTGGAAGGCGTCGATGATGATCTGATTGGCCAACTTGATGATGGCGCTATCCGACTCCTCACCTTCTTCTTCGTCGTCGCTGGGCTCGTCTATGGCGCCCGCACTTTCGTCGCCGGACAACTCCTTGATCAAGAGATTGACGTCTCCCCGCTGGCCGTACGAGAACTCGATGCAAGCGACGATCTCGTCCTTGAAGCCGACGTGAAAGACCACCTCACGGTCCGCCTCGATGGCGCGCAGGGCATCGCAGCGGGAATAGTCGGTTGGGTCGTCAATTACCACAATAAGCTGCGGGCCACGCCGCTCGATAGGTGCCGCGCCCATCTTCTTCAGATAGTCGAGGCGAAGGCGGCCGCGTAGGTCTTCCGGGATCTGTTGATCGCCGGTGAAGCGATAGAAGGGCGCGTTGTAGTAAGTCGAAAGGGCCTTCTCCACCTCTGCGCGATTCAACCCCACCTTCTCAATGAGATAGCGGGCGGGATCTTGATCGGCTTGCTCGGCCAAAGAGAGCGACTTCTGCAAGGTCTCTAGCGGCAGAATGCCGCCGTCGACAAGGTAGTTCCACTTGCCGGCCGGCTTCTTTACGCCGCGCTCCTGCGCGGCAAGAGCCAGCTTGGCCTCGGGCGCGGGCGTGCCTCTTTGGGGTTGCCCGACGGCCAGCGCGGGCGGAGTCACGTGGCCCCGCGACGCGCGCGGCACGGGTGTGCCTGAGGCGGGCGGCTGCGCGGGCGCCTCGTGCGGCGCCAACAGCCCCGCCAAGGTTCCCGCCATGGCTCGGCACAGATCGCCCGCGTAGACCAGATCGCGCGGCACGAAGAGCCCGGATTCATCCTGCCGATTGACAACCAACATGACACCGAAGGGCAGATCGCCAACCAGCAGCGGTGCCACGATGGCGCCCCGGATGGTAGTCCCCAGCCATCGGTCCAGCCGGTCATCGGGCCGCAGGCGCGGATGCAGACGCTGCAGCTCGTTCGCGTCGTTCAGGTTCTTGAAGCCGAGCGGAGCCTGGGCGGCGTAGGCGAAGCCGATCACGTTGGTCGGATCGCGTGGCAGGCGCAGTTCGCGCACGGAATCTTCCACCCAAGCCACGGCCCGCAACTGGCCCTGGGCATCAGACATGAACAGCGTGGTGCGTTCCGCGCTCAAGAAAGTGCTCGCGCGCGCGGTGGCCTCGAACAAGAGATCATCCAGGGTGGTGACCGAACCGATATAGGCTACCAACTCCGCCAGGCGCGCACGCTTGTCGGCCTGGCCGGATTGGTCGCCGACTTGCTTGAGCCATGTGGCCGCATCCATGAGACGTCCTTAACATCGTCATCATTGCGAGCGTTCCTGAGTTGACGCCTGTGCGCGGGGGCGCACTAAAGACTACCTGCGCCTACCTTTGCGACTGGGGCACTTCGTTCTGTGCACCCAACGTGGTAGCCTGATTTTTTACCCCGAACGGAACCATACATCGATGCCGGACGAGAATATCCTCGTCGTAGACGACAGCCCCACCATTCTGAAGCTGGTCGAGATCACGCTGGCCAAGGCGGGCTACCATGTGTCGACCGCGGATTGCGGCGAGGTGGGCATCCTGGCAGCAACCGAGCGGCCACCCGACCTTCTGCTACTGGACTACCTTCTGCCCGACCTGAATGGGGACGACGTATGCCGGGCCATCTCGGGAAACGTGGCTTTGGCTGCTGTGCCCGTGGTGGTGATGAGCGCCAAAGGCGAGGAAGCGGGTGCCTGTTTTTCCAGCCTGGCCAGCGTGGTCGACATATTGCCCAAGCCGTTTTCGCCCGATGCGCTGCTCGCGGTGGTCCACCACGCATTGGAGAAGCGTCAGCGGCAGCCCCCCCCCAGCTCCGGCGAGCAGCCCGACAACCTGGACGTGGTCGGACTCTTGCCCAAGGCCGATGAGGAAAAAGCGGCGGGTTTCCCCATCGGTTCGGACGGCGCTGCGCTGGTGGGAGATTTGGCGGTGGTGTCCATCGCCGACGTGCTGCTTTTGCTGCAAGACCGGCAGCATTCCGGTACGCTACGCCTGCGGGGCAAAGACGCGAGCATCGAAATCTGGGTGAACAAGGGTCGCATCGATTTCGCGGGCGCTCGCGGCGTGGCCGACGAGTTCTTGCTGGGACATTTCTTGGTGCGCGGTGGACAGATCGAACGCGCCAAGTTGGATGAGGTGCTGGAGGAGCGGCGCGCCACCCCGGGTGGCGGGCTGCTCGGCGCCGATCTGTGCCGGCGGGGTCTCATCACGGAAATCGGGCTGAGAAGGGCCATGGCGCAACAGACAACCGCCCTGGTATTCGAGGGACTGCGCTGGGGCAAGGGGAGCTTCTCGTTCCATCCCGCGGCCGAAGCCTCGCCGGCGGCCCGCGAGGCGGCCCTGAGCCTGCCCATCGACGGGCTCATCATGCAGGGCCTTCGGCGCGTCGATGAGTGGCGCGTGATCGGACAAGAGATCGAGAACTTCGACATGGTTTTCGTGCGCGACGAGGACAAGATCGCTTCGTTCGACGACCACCGCTTGCTGCGTGAAGAGGCAACCGTGCTTGAAATTGTCAACGGAAAGAACACCGTGCGTGACATCGTCAGCCTGTCCAAGATGGGCTCGTATGACGTAACCCAAGTGTTGTTCCGGCTCCTGCGCTGCAAGTTCATTCGCAGGCGCGTGGCTCCTATGGTTGGGTAATCGTGGCGACGTCCTCCAACCTGGACGTGGTGTTCTTCCACCTGCGCGGCTTGCGCTGCGCCTTGCCCGTCAGTGTGGTGCGTGAGATGTTGCCCATGCCCGGTCTCACGCCCGTGCCGCTCGCCCCGCCAGTCATGCGCGGGATCGCCCCGGTGCGTGGCCAAGTTCTGCCGGTGCTGGACTTGGGGGTGTACTTTCCCCAGGCGGGCGAGGCGCGTGACGACGGCATGCCCGATCCCATGGCCGCCGAGCGACTCATCTTGATCGAGACCGCACCCGATGCCAACACGCCGGCCATTTCGGCCGCGTTGGCGGTGGAACATCGGGTGCGCGTGGGCCAAGTCGACGAGCAGCACAGCCGGCCACCACCCCCGCGGCCGACCTTTCTGGCCGCCACCGTGCTCGACGCCGAAGGCCCTGCCCTGCTGATCAACGCCCAGCAGGCCATTGATTATGTTCGCCACTCCATCAGCACGGTGACAAGCCCATGACCAAGAGCAGCGGTCTGCAGAACCTCATCAACGTGGTCAACGCCGCCAAGGGTGGCGATCTCACGGTGCGCGCGGAAGTTGCCACCCCGACGCTGGCGCCCCTGGCTTCCGCGCTCAACCAGATGCTGGAAGCGCTGAGCGGGCATGCCAGCCAGATCGCGGACAGCGCCACCCATACCCTGTCGACCGCGGAAACGCTCGCGCGCGCCAATCAGTTGATCGCCGAAGGCGTATCTCACCAGCAAGCGGCCATCGCCGAAATTGCGCGCAAGTTGAAGGCGCTGGAGGCGCGTTCCGACGAGATCGGCCAGATCGTAGAGTTGTTTGACGACGTGACTTCGGAGACGAATATCCTGGCGCTCAACGCGGCCATCGAGGCCTCACGCGCAGGCGTGCAAGGCAAGGCTTTCGGTCTGGTGGCCGAGGACGTGCGCAAGCTGGCCGAACGCTCGGCGGTGGCCACCAAGGACATCGGCGCCTTCATCCAGAGCATCGTGAATTCCACCAGCGAGGCAAACCACATCATCGAAGAAATTCGCCGCGTGGCCGAGACGCTGGCCGCCTCTGCGGCTGCCGCGGGACGTGACACCGCGGCGCTAGCCGCCGCCATGAAAGGGCTGACCCAGGTGCTGGTGCGGCTGCACTTCGCCGGCCAAGACGAGGCCGAACTGGCGCGGGCCATGCGCGAACGGCGCGCCGAAATCACGGGCCTGCTCCAGCCACTTGCGCCCCTTATCGAAAACACAACCACGCCACTCGGCGATGCGCTCCGGAGGGTGCTGGCGGCTCTGGCCGACGACACGATCAAGAACCAGCGCTAGCTAGGTTCCATTTGCACCATGGCCCCGCCCGCAAAGAACGGCACCGACAACGGCGAGCGCGGCCCACTGGGTGAATGGAACCCGAGCGAGGCCGAGTTGCTGCGCGGCCTGTTTCTCGACGAGGCGGACAAGCACCTGCGCCATATTGCAGAGGCGCAGCAGGCGCTGGCGCGCGCCGCGGAGACCACCTTGGAGGTGGACCCCCAGCTCGTGGATGCCTTGTTTCGCCATTTGCACACCCTCAAGGGTGCGGCGGGCTCGGTAGCCCACGACGCCATCGCGCGGGCGGCCCATGAACTGGAAGAGCTGTGCGCCGAGATGCAATCCGGGAAGCTTGCGCCCACCTTCGGAATCCTGGAGCGCATCGACGAGGGCGTCTCCTCGCTGCGCGCGCTGCTCACCAGCGCTCGTCTGGCGGCCCCGCCCGCGCGCGGCGCCTATCCACCGGAAGCCGTGGCGGTGCCGCGAGCAAGTGCCGATCGCCGCCGACAAGCCGAACGGCGCGCGGTGGCTGATCGGCGAGGAAGCGGCGACGGCATGCTCCGGGTCGAGGCCGAGCGGCTTGATGTCATGCTCGATGGGGTGGGCGATCTGGTCATTCTGCGCACGCGCCTCGATCGACGCGTGCACGAGATTGAGAGCGTCTTGCGTGATCTGCGTGTGACCCGCAACCACATGCGCATATCGCTGGGCGAGCTGGGATCAGGTCCGGCTTCAACAGGGGAACCCTCAGAGGGTTCCCCTACCCTTCGGCCCCCCACCTGCCCNNCTTCGCTCGGCCTCGCGCGATGGTCCGCCGCCAGCGAGGGCGCGCGCGAAAGCGCGCAGGGTGGGCTGTCCGTCCCGAAGGCCGGCGGGCTCCCCACGCGAGCTGGCGCGGCACCCGAGACGGGGGTGCTCGACCGCCTGGTTGAGGTGGAAGTCGCGTTCGCCAACTTCGCTTCATACCTGGATCGCACGGCCCGCGCGCTGGCTGCCGATGCGGGCACCATGCGCCAGGTCTCGGAACAACTTGAAGAGCAAATCCGCTGTGCGCGTCTGGTGCCCATGGAGTGGCTGTACAGCCGGCTGGGCTCGGCCATGCGTGAGCTGGAGCGCACCTGCCGCCGCCCGGTGGACATGGCGGCTACCGGCGGCGAAGTCGAGCTGGACAAGAGCGTGGTCGATCAGCTCACCGACCCCTTGCTGCACCTTCTGCGCAACGCCCTGGCACATGGAATCGAGTCGCCCGAGGTGCGCGCCGAGCGCGGCAAGCCGGCGCGCGGTCGCATCGAGATCAAGACCGTGCAAGACGGCGATTCCGTCTTCATCACTTTTGAAGACGACGGCGGCGGCATCGACCGGGAGGCAATCCGACAGGCCCTGCTGCGTGCGGGGCGCGAAACCTCGGCGGCCGCGCTGGATGACAAGGGCTTGCTCGCGGCTATCTTCGAGCCGGGGTTTTCTACCCGGCCCCATTCGGACGCAGTGGCCGGGCGAGGCATGGGCCTCAACATCGTCGAACGCACCATCGCGCACATGGGCGGCGAGGTGAAACTGGATTTCCAGGCCGGGGCGTTCACGCGCTTTCGCCTCTCGGTGCCTTTGAGCGGGACCATCACGCAAGCCCTGTTGTTCAAGCTAGGCGGCCAGGTCTACGCCGTGCCCGCCGCGCACGTCATCGAAGCCCTGCCGGTGGGGCCCGACATCCTGGCCGGCAACGCCGTCGTGACGCCCATGCCGGCCAAGCATGCGACCGGAAACGCGCCCGCGTTGCCGCTTCTGCGCCTGCATGCCCTGTTGGGCGTCGAGTTGCCCCCGGGCCGGCGCGCGGCGGCCTTGCATGTGCGCTACGGAGGGCGGGACTTCATCTTCACCTGCGACAAGGTCATTGGCCCGCGCACCGTCGTGATCCGTCCCCCAGGCCCAATTCTGGGACTGATTCCCCTGTATGCGGGGGTAACGGCGTCGGGGGCGGGCAAGGCGCAACTGGTGCTCGACCTGGGCACGCTCGCCGACGCGGCCTTTGGGCCGCCGCGAACCGCGGCGCCGGGGCCGCGGCGCGGGCAACCGCGCGTGCTCATCGTCGACGATTCGCGCATGGCGCGCGAGAGTGCGGCGCGCTTGCTTGCCGCCGGTGGCTACCAGACCGTCGCCGCCGAGGACGGGTGGGACGCGTGGGAGGTTTTGGGCGAGCGACGTTTCGATGCGGTGGTGACCGCGCTGGAGATGCCGCGCGTGGATGGGTTCCAGTTGATCGCGCGCATTCGCCACGAACCAACCCTGCGTGGTCTACCCATCGTCGTGCTCTCGTCGCGCACCTCAACGACCACCCGCCAACGCGCGTTGGCCGCGGGCGCCAATGTGTTTTTGCCCAAGTCGCGCCACAAACGCAGCCTGGTGGAAGCGGTCGCCTCCTGCCTGCGCGAACAAGCCTCGGTACAGCCCTACGGCGGCAAGCAAATGGGGTGAGATGATTCGTCTCGTCAGCCACCCGCCGCTGAGAACGCAGAGGTGAGAGGGGAGGTCACAGAGCCGTGGAGAATGCCGTTCCGTGGTTGCGAAAAGATTCTCGCGGCGAAGGCCCGGACGACGATATAGAGGCGGATGCGGCCGGATCGCCACTCCCCGCGAAAGCGGGGAGTGGTCGCCGCCGTCCGCGTCGGCGGGTGAGGGGAAGCGCGCACAGAGGAAGCTTGCAGCCTCGCTCCTTGGACGCCTGCCGGACCCCTCACCCGACCCTCTCCCCGTCGGGGAGAGGGTTTGGTCCAGTGCCAACCCGAATCAGGGCACGCATGCGGTGTAGGTCTTGATGACGACTTCCTCCACGAAGAAGGTGCCCGTCTCGTTGCCATACGGTCCTGGTGTCCACTGGCCGTCCCCAACGAGGATCTGTCCACGGCCAGCACTGCCCGACGCCGTCGACCTCGTGCGGAGGACCTCAACGCCGTCGATGGCATAGGCCATCCAGCCCGCCTCCGTGGTCATGACGTAGGTGTGATAGACGCTCGTATCGACGTCGTACCTAGTATCTCCCGCTTCCGTTGATAGATAGACGAACCCCTTCATGAAGGTGATCATTGGGCCTCTGTTCGCTCCATCGACGATCTCGAAGCAACAAGGCCAGCCTGACCCGCGCAGCCGGGAGCCGACTGGACAATCGCCTCCTACCGTCGAGTTAGACGTCGTGGGCCAGGCGGTCGAGCCGCCGCACTAGCACTGGGCTAGACCGACTTCACGAATGTGCCCGGTCCTGGGTAGGCAAGTGTCCTACCCTAGCGGCCGCGCAGGACTTGCGCCTGGGTTGACCGCGCGTCCCGGCACCGATCTGTTGGAAACGAGACTTGGTGGGCGGAATCTAAATGCACGGTATGGAGAAGGTGAATTGGCAGATGGGGCTAAAGGTCTTGCGGATGCCTGCCGATATCACCGAATGGGAGGAGGGACTGCTATCCGTGAGCCGAGAGAACGGCGCAAGGGTCGGCAGCCCCGAAGCTACATCATGAACGACCTCGTACCTCACATTCGCGTCGTGGCGGCCGTGATCGAGCAGCAAGGGCGATACCTCATCACCCAGCGACGCCCGACGGCTGTACTGGCTGGGCTGTGGGAATTCCCGAGCGGCAAGGTCGAGACCGGCGAGACCGACGAGGCCGCGCTCCGACGGGAGCTGCGCGAGCGGGTTGGCGTCGACGTGAGCGTAGGCGGCTCCACCGCCCACCGCACCCATCGCTACGATGGCTATGTGGTTGACCTGGTTCTCTATCGAGCCAGCATCTCGTCTAGCCAAGAGCCGCGCCCGGTTCGGGTGGCCGACGTTCGCTGGGTGGCGGCTCAGGAGTTGGAGAACTACGCCTTTCCCCCGGCCGACCAGGCCACCACTGACCTACTCCTCGGGATCAACCGCGACACCTGCTTGTTCCGGCCCAGCCACGCGAGGACCGCGCGGGCGCAAGCACCGCAACCTGAGACGCACTAGCCGGGGGCCAGTTCGCGGCGACGTGTCTGCTGACTCGTCAGGTTGAGCTGCCTTGCCAAGACAGGGTGAGATGCGTTGTTGAAATGCGTTCTGGAAGAGATGTAGTATTTCTTCCATCGCGTGCAATGCAGCGCAACCTCGATGCTCGCGAAGCGCTTTTCCGCGTCTGCCTGCTGGCCGTGGGCTCTCTGCTTTTTGCAGGTGCTTGCGTGGACCTTACGCGCCCAAAGGCACTGGTGAGCGGTGGGGCGCAAGGTGGCACTACATCTAAAACGACCTCTTCGGCTACTGCCCCAGGTACGGGCGTGCCGGCGGTGAGACAGCGGACGGCGCGAACGGCACGGCAACCGGTGGTGCGGATGGAGCGACAGTGGGTGGCACGGGCGGCAAGACAGGGGGCGGGACTGGCGGCACGGGCGGCTCAGGTGGCATTGCCACGGACGCCGGCGGTGTTGCCACGGGTGGCGCGGGGGGATGAACGCGGGTGGCACAGCAACCAGTGCGACAACCGCAACCGGAGGGAGCACGGAACCTGGCGACGCTGCAGTTCCACCCGATGTGCGAGCGCCGAAGGAGGTCGCCACCTCGGTTGAGGTGGCTCCCCCGCACGATGCCGCGATAGAGGAGCCCGACGTCTCCGATGTAGTCGTAGCCCACGACGTCGCCCCCGACGTTGCCCAAATCCCCGACTCGTGCCCGACGTCGCCCAGATTCCCGACCTCGCCCCCGATTCCACTCAAGTCCTGGATGTGACCGCTGATACCACGACGGTTGTCCCAGGACTTGTCCTGTACTACAGTTTCGACGAGGTCACTGGCACGACGGTCATTGACCAGTCCGGCAATGGCCACGACGGAACCCTGGTGGCTCCCTTCAGCATCGCCGCGGGCAAGGTGGAAAACGCACTGGTGCTCGCCGGTACTGCGAGTTCGGGCGGATACGTGGTAGTGCCGCCGGCAATTCTTGCGACGTCCAGCGAGATGACGATTGTCACCTGGTTCAAGATCAACAGCACGACGGCGCCCTATCAGCGGATCTTCGACATTGGCAGCAGCTCCACCATCTCGTCCATGTATCTCACGCTAACCTTCGGTACCGGCGGCAACCTTCATTTCGCCATCCGGTTTGCTCTTTCCGACGGGGGTTTGAACCGGGATGACATCGATGGGACGGCAATTGCCGCGTCTCAGTGGTATCACACGGCCGTGGTGATCGAGGCGTCCGGCAACGGCCGATTGTATCTCGACGGTGCTCAGGTCGGTCTCACTCAGAACATGAAATTCCGTCCCGCCTCCTTGGACGCCACCCCAACGACTGGATAGGGCGTTCGGAGTTTGCCGATCCCTACTTTGATGGCGCAATCGACGAGTTCCGCATCTACAATCGCGCGCTGAGCGCGGCCGAGATCTCCGCGCTGGCTGGCGTCCACTAGATCCGCACCGCAAGCGACTCCACCCGCAAGCCGTGAAAGAGCGGCCCGGTGAACTGACCCTTTGCGAGGCTGGGCGATCGAGGTAGAAGGTAGGCGGGAATGCGGAAAGCGACCGCCAAGAATAAGGCCAGGCCCTTGAGCCGGGCGACGGGCAAGAAGGGCGACCGACCGCCGCCGACGCCTACGCCCGAGCCACGCTCGGTTTCCCTCCTCTGGTGGCCCGCCGTCATCTTGACTTGCTGGTCCTTCGGTTTCACCACCATGCAGGGCTCGGACCTCTGGTGGCACCTGGCCAGCGGGCGCTGGATCGCGCAGACCCGCACGCTCCACTTCGCGGACCCCTTCTCCTTCACCTGCCACGGCCGGCCCTGGTTCCATGCCGAGTGGTTCTCGGACGTCATCTTCCACACCTGGGCCAAGCTCTTCAGCCCGGCTGCCTTGGTCTGGTGGAAGTGGGGCCTTCTGGTCGCCACCTTCGGCCTTCTCTTCCGTTTGTTGCGGCAAATCTGCGGCAGTTCCGCGAGCGCCTATCTGGCGATGTTGGCCGCGATTGCCGTCGGGGCGCCCTTCTTCGATATTCGGCCTCAGCTCTATACCTTCCTGGGCTTCGTCGTGGTTCTCTCCTTCGCGCTGCCCTTGTCGCGCCGGCTGTGGATCCTTCCCCTGGTCTTCCTGCTGTGGTCAAACCTGCACAGCGGTTTCTTGCTCGGACTCATCACCATCGTGACCGTGCTGGCCATCTCGTTCTTCTACGGCGAGGCTCCCCGACGAGCGGTGTACCTCGCACTAGCGTGCGTGCTTGCCTGTTTCGTCAACGGCAACGGAAGCGACGCGGTTTTCTGGCCTATCCGATTTGCACAGGACAGTAGTTCGCCCTTTCTTCGCATAGCCGAGTGGTTGCCCCCCTATGAGCCCGGCGGCATCCGAAGTAGCCTCTACTACCCCTCGATTGCCGCCTTCGTGGTGTCGCTTCTCGTCGTGATTGGTTCGGGAATTTACCGGCGGCAACCCCGCCTCACCCTCTCCAGCGTGGCTATCGGGCTAGTCACGTTCGTCCTGTCCATCAGGAGCCGCCGCTTCATTCCGCTCTTCGGGATCTCGCAAAGTCTGCTGCTGGCTCCGGCCCTAGCGGTGATCTTTTCCTCGCTGCGCCAGCGCATCCTGCACGCTCGGCCTTGGCTCGATCGACCGCGCGTCTGGCAAATCGCTCTGCCGGTGGCGGCTGTGATCTTTGGCGGCTTTCGCCTGGCACCCTTTCCGCTCTCCCGCAACGCTTTCCTGTTCCTGACCGCTCTCGACAACTTCCCGGTGGAGGCGATGAATCTTATTGAGGCAAACCACCTCGATGGCAAGGTCTTCAACTACTACAACTGGGGCGGTTACATCGATTGGCGAACCGGGGGAAACTTGCAGGTCTTCATTGATGGGCGCGCAGGCACGGCGTTTGACGAAAAGACCTACCGGCAGTATCTACGGGTCTTGGGCATGCAGAATCGATGGGAAGACGTGGTTTCCAACTCGGGTGCCGATTTCGTGCTATGGCCCCAACACAGCTCGCAGCAAGTTGACCAGCTTCGCAAGTCCGGAGGCTGGCAAACGATCTACTCCGACCACGTGGCTACTTTGTTGGCCCGCGCGGACTATCCCTTGCCCCGGCCGCTTCTGCCCACACCCGATTCGCCATGGCGGGATCTAGCTTTGGGCTGGGCGGCCCTGCGTACCCGCGACTACGCCGCCGTCGAAGGCCATTTCCAACGGGCTCTGCAACGGATGCCAAATCTGCGCCCGGCGTGCGAATGGCTCGCCGACGCGCAATCCTTGCTGGGCCGCCTGGGGGAGGCTGAGGCGACAATTGACCGTTGTCAACGGATGTTCCCGGATTCGGAACGCCGCAAGCAACTTCTGGATCTCTTTCGCGCCCGCGCATCCCGCGGGCCGAAAACATAGCGTGCCATGTTTCGCTTCGGCATTCTCAGCACCTCCCACTTCGCGGCTACCCGAATGATACCTGCGATGCAGGCGGGGCAGGACACGAAGGTAGTCGCCATCGCATCACGCGACGGTGGCAGGGCGGCGGACGTGGCGCGCGCCCTGGGCGTGGAGAAGGCCTACGATTCCTACCAGGCCCTGCTCGCTGACCCGGACATCGATGCCGTGTACAATCCGCTGCCCAACCACCTGCACGTCCCGTGGTCGGAGCTCGCGGCTGCGGCAGGCAAGCACGTCCTGTGCGAGAAACCCATCGCACTCGACGCCACGCAAGCCCGCCGGTTGCTCGCCGCTTCCGCGCAGAACCGCGTGCTCATCTGCGAGGCCGCGATGGTGCGGGTCCATCCACGCTGGCTGGCTGTGCGCGATCTTATCCGGCGGAAGACCATTGGCGAGCTGCGTGTCTTTGTTGGCACATTCGGCTATCGGCTCGCATCGCGCGACAACGTCCGCTATGACCCGGCGATGGGCGGTGGGGTTCTGCTCGACACCGGCTTCTATCCGGTCACCATTAGCCGCTTCTGCTTCGACGACGAGCCGACCGCCGTAATGGCCCGGGCGGAACGCGACCCGAACCGGGGCGTGGACCGCCTGACCAGCGCAATCCTCGAGTTCCCGCACGGCCACGCGATCTTTGCCACCGGCATGGAGACCTTCCCTGCGCAGCGAGCCCAGCTCATTGGCACCGGCGGCCACATCGAATTGGTCAATCCCTGGACCCCGCCGGGAAACTCCCCCTCGGAGATCGTGGTCAACACCAGCCCGAGCCTGGAGCAACCAACCCCCCAGCATCTCACGTTCGATCCGGTGGACCAGTACACGGTCTTGGCCGAGAGTTTCGCCCGCGCCGCGCGGGCCGGGGGCCCCAGCCCAATTCCGCTCGATGATTCGATCAAGAACATGGAAGTCCTGGATGCGCTCCGGCGCTCGCTCGCCAGCGGGCGGGCCGAGTCGGTCGGCTAGTTCCTTTACCGTCTGGGTTGAACCCAACTACCGCCGCCGACGGCGGTGGCGGGCGCGGCCGCGTGGACTTTGCGCCGGACGAGTCAGCCCAGGGTCAATTCCGTCAGCAATTTCGTGGCGGTTGCACCTGCACGCACAAGAATCCCACTTCGCACGTGCAATACGCCCCGTACGTCTATCAATCCAAATACGATCCACAAGCGTGCAATACGCCGGACTACAGTTACCCGGGCACCAACCACATAACCCTTGCTGTGGGATCCCTAGCTAGCTGCCAGTCGCCGGTATCGGCCTACTCAGGCGTATACGACCTGAACGGGAATGTGTGGGAATGGGAGGACTTTTGCGACATACCCAACGTACCGGGGGACGTCTGCATTTGCGGGGGCGGTTCCTTTTTGAGTGGCGAATCCATCCACAACGGGTACCCCGGGCTGTGCAACACGGGCGCCACCTACTCCCGCAACGGCGCGCAAGTGGACATCGGCTTTCGCTGCTGTTCTTCCCCCTAGAAACTGTAAGACCGCCTCAGCGCGATGAGGGCACAGGCCAGGTGGAGAAAGGCCGCGGTCGAAGTGCCGCCGCCGATACCATCCGTCTACACCCCCTACCGCCGCCGGCGGCGGTGGCGGGCGCGGCCGCGTGGACCTTGCTCGGCGCGCGGGTTCGCATCCGCGACCGGCCCCTGGGAGGCACCCACGGCGGCCAGGGCTAGACGGCGCTGGACAACGAAATCCCAGGCCATCGTGATGAACACGATAATCGTGGCCACTGACATCAGGGTGTACTGTTCATCGAGCCAAGTGGGCATTCCCTTCACCGGTGCCCACGCCACGAACTGAGTGAAGGCGGTAAGCAACAGCAAGCGTGAAGCGAATCGTTCATTCTTCAGGCAAAGCAAGGCCACGACAATCAGGAAGGCATAGTAGTAGCAAGTCAGCTCGACCCCGAAAGGAATGAAGGTCGCCGACAGCGCCAGGACAGCCCACGGTTCGACGTCGCGCACAGCAAAACACAGCAACGCCAAAAAGGCAGCCACCGCGAGAAAATACACGGGCTTCGCCTGATGGAAGCTGTCCAGCCGTGCCTGCTTCCATTTCGCCCACGGATCGGTTTGCCCCTCGCTGCGCATCATGCGACCCGCCTCCGAGGGCCGGTAGGCCACCACCGTGCGCAGGCCCATGTTGTTGGTCAACGCCGTCCCCGAGTGCTTCATCGTGTTGCGTACGAAATCCTGGTAGGTACTGGCACGCCCGACCACCGCCATGCCGGCAGGAATCAGCAAGGCCGCGCCCAGGGCGGCTCCGACAAAGAAGCGCACGTAGGTCGGGGGCAGCTTGCGATGCCGGACAATGTGATAGGCGGCCGCCAACACCGGCGCGACGAACAGGAAGATGGGAAACATGCGCAGCAGGGTCGAATAGGCCAGCGCCAGTCCTGCCGCGAGCGGGTGTTGCTTCTTGAGCAGGCACACGCTTGCAATCATCCAGAACAGCCAGTCCCAGCGCAGAAACGCACCCCCAGTCCAATAGAAGCGCGAGGGGAAGTTGGTGGCAAAGACCAAGAGAGCGAGCGCCAACCCACGCCAACCGAACGCCCATGCAATCATAAGGCACCCGGCGGCCAAATAGGCGGAATCCAGCGAGTTCAGAATGTAGATTTGAGTCCTGCTGGCCGGCGCGAGGTTGGCGAGCAGCGAACCCGCG
>PMJO01000301.1 GCA_003158455.1 Myxococcales bacterium
TGCTGCGTGCACGCGGTCATGGCCTTGCGCGAGGAGGGCTTTGAGACCCTCATGGTCAACTGCAACCCGGAGACGGTGTCCACTGACTACGACACGTCTGACCGATTGTACTTCGAGCCGCTGACCCGCGAGGATGTGCTGGAGATCGTCGACGCGGAGAAGCCCGAGGGCGTGATCGTGCAGTTTGGTGGGCAGACGCCGCTGCGCCTGGCCGTGCCCTTGCAGAAGGCGGGCGTTCGCCTGCTCGGCACCAGCGCGGAGGCTATTGACCGCGCCGAGGATCGCCAGCGTTTCGGCGAGTTGGTGCGCAAGCTCAACCTGCGCGCGCCGGTCTGGGGAACGGCGCACGGCCTGGAGGAGGCGCGCGCGATTGCCGAAAAAATCGGCTATCCGGTAATGGTGCGGCCTTCGTATGTGCTAGGCGGCCGGGCCATGGAGATCGTGCACGACGCTGCCGGGTTGCACACATTCGTGGGCGTGGCCCTGGAGGCAGCCCGACGCGAGAGCCTGGCCTCGGGCGGCGGCAAGGGTGACGAGAGCGCACCCATCCTGGTGGACCAGTTTCTGCGCGACGCCATCGAAGTCGACGTCGACGTGGTGGCCGACGGCCAGGACGTGGTGATTGGCGGGGTGATGGAGCATATCGAGGAGGCCGGCATTCACTCGGGCGACTCTGCCTGCTGTCTGCCGCCGTTTTCCTTGCCCAGAGAAACCGTGTCCATCATCAAGGATCAGGCGCGGGCCTTGGCACGCGAGCTGGACGTGCGTGGCCTGATGAACGTGCAGTTTGCGGTGCCGCGCGATGGGCGCGGGGTATTCATCCTAGAGGTGAACCCGCGCGCCTCACGCACGGTGCCATTCGTGTCGAAAGTCATCGGGGTTCCGCTGGCCAAGGTCGCGGCCAAGATCGCGGCGGGCCGCACCCTGCGTGAATTGGGCATCCGCGAAGTGGTGCCGACCCACATGGCGGTCAAGGAAGCCGTGTTCCCCTTCGTCAAGTTCGGCGGCGTGGACGTCTTGCTCGGGCCTGAGATGCGATCAACCGGCGAGGTCATGGGCATCGACAGCAGCTTCGAGGCGGCCTTTGCCAAGAGCCAGATCGCGGCCGGTACGCGCCTGCCGGTACCCGGCGACGACCGGCCGGTTACCGCGCTGCTGTCCATCAAAGACGCGGACAAGGCCGCCGTGGTAACCCTGGCCCGCCATCTTCACAAGCTGGGCTTCGCTATCCTCGCGACCAACGGCACCCACACTTGCCTGAGCCAAGCCGGTCTGCCGTGCACGCGGGTGAACAAGGTGCGCGAGGGCCGACCCCACTGCGTGGACCGCATGCTGGACGGCGACGTCCACCTGGTGGTGAACACCACTGAGGGTGCGGATTCCATCCGCGATTCCTTCTCGCTACGCCGGACCGCGCTCATGCGGGGGCTGGCCTACTTCACCACCATGTCCGCGGCGCGCGCCGCCGCCGTCGCCATCCAGCGCCTACAGACTGGCGACATGTCAGTGCGCTCGCTGCAAGAGTACCAACGTGGCCAATAGAATCCCGATGACCCCACGCGGGGTGAAGAAGCTGCGTGAGGAGTTGAAACGTTTGCGTGAGGTAGAACGTCCCAAGAACGTGCTGGACATCGAAGTGGCACGCGCCCACGGCGACCTTTCGGAAAACGCCGAATACCATGCCGCCAAAGAGCGGCAGAGTTTCATCGAGGGACGCTCGCGCGAGATCGACAGCATCCTGGCCCAGGCCGAAGTCATCGATCCGGCCACCCTGTCCGGCGTGCGCGTGGTGTTCGGCGCCACCGTCCGCCTGGCCGACACGAATTCGGGGGACGAAACCAGCTACAGCATCGTGGGTGACTACGAAGGCGACATCAAGGATGGACGTCTCGCCATCTCGGCCCCGTTGGCGCGCGCGCTTATCGGGCGCGAGAAGGGCGACACGGTCAGCCTGCGCACCGGCAAGGGTGTACGCGAGTACCAAATTGTCGATGTTAGGTTCCTTCCGGTGCAAGACGCCTGAGTGACATGCCGCCAGTCGAAGTTGTCTTCCTCGATCTAGGCAACGTCCTAGCCTTTCACGACGACGATGTGCTCTGTCGCCGCCTGTCCGAATACGGCGGCGCCCCACCCGAGATGATCCGGCAACGCCTGCTGGCGCTTTGGGATTCCTCGAACCGCGGTACGCTGGCAGGGGATCAGCTTCGACGAGCCATAAGCCAGGCTTCCGGTGCCACCACCGTGATGGATAGGGAGACTTTCTTCGCGGTGTGGACCTGCTATTTTCGCATTCACCAGGAAGTCCTCCCGATGGTCGATGACCTCGTGAGTCGCGCCAAGGTCGCGCTGATCTCCAATACCAACGAAATGCAGTGGCGCTTTTTGCGGCCGCAGCTTCCCGTGCTCGAGCGCTTCAGTTCTCTGGTGCTGTCCTACGAACTCGGTTTGGCCAAGCCGGATCCCGAGATCTTCCGCACGGCGCTCCGCCGCGTCGGACGCCCCGCCGAGGCCTGCGCCTTCTTCGACGACATTCCCGGCTTCGCGGACGCCGCCTCTGCGCTCGGCATGCATGGCCAGGTCTTCACCACCGCCGCAAATTTCCGCGTCCAGCTCGCGCGCCTGGGACTGGGACGCTGACCTGGTGGGTGTGGACCGGTAGCGGTCTGCCATAAGAGGTCGGCACGTCGGCGAGCGAGCACCAAGCCGCGCTCCGGCGCTTCACGCCACGCCGCTGGCGCTATCGCAAACAGCCGAGGACTCCTCGGCGCCTCGCTCCGCCAGCACCGGCTGTCCTGGGTCGGCAGATCCTTCGATCTCGCGCGCGGGCGACTGCTTGCCACGCTCTTTCCAGGAACCGCTGGGGCGGAAGAAGGGAACGCGGTTCTCCACCCGGCACGAGTGCCGCCAGGCTAGACTTGTGGCCAGGTAGATAAAGGGATGATGCCGATTCGTCCAGAAGCGACGAAGAATCTTCGGCGTGCTGTAGAAGTTCACGCCCATGCGGCGCGTGCCCTCCTGCAGTTGCTCCGCGGTCATCAGCTTGGGCAGGAACACCGCGGTCGCCCCGTCGTATTTTGACCAGTCGTAGGTCGTAATCCGTGACTGGGCACGCAGGGTCTCGAACAGCTTGGTTCCCGGGAAGGGCGTCAGGGCAGAGAACGATCCGTGGCCCACACGATTGTCGAACAGGAACTCTCGCGTTCGATCAAATACCTCTGGGTCGTCGTCATCAAATCCGAAGATCACGCCCGCCATGACTATGATGTCGTGGTCGTGCAAGACGCGAATGCTCTTGCCGATCTCTGCGGGCGTGCCCACCCGGTTCTTCGCCAGTGAACCGGTGGCCCGCAAATTGGACGCAGTCAGCGACTCGATGCCGACAAACAGGGAAAAACAGCCGCTCTCAGCCGCGAGTTTGAGCAGGTTGGGGTTGCTTGCGGTGAGATGCAGCGAAGCCTGCCCGACCCAGATGACATCCAGTTTCTTCAGCTCGGAAAAGAGCGCACGGCAGTACGCCTCGCTGGAGAAGATGTTGTCGTCGAGGAAGAAGATGAAGCGTCTTCCCAGTGCCTTTATCTCTGCGATGACGTTCTCCACCGGACGAAAACGATACTTGCGGCCGCTGAACAACGTGGCCGAACAGAACGAGCAATCATAGGGACAACCCCGCGCCGCCTGCACCGATGCAAGCGAAAACGACGACCGTTTGGGGAACAGATCGCGCCGGTAGGGCGGAAGCTGACGAAGGTCCGCGTATTCTTGCCCGCGATAGAGGCCGCGCAAGTGACCAGTCGCCGCATCGGCAAGCACTTGCGACCACACCGGTTCGGCCTCGCCCACCACGACCGCATCAGCGTGCTGCAGGGCCTCGTCCGGCCGCACTGATGGATGAATTCCGCCCAGCACCACCGTCTTGCCGGCCTTGCGGTAGCCATCGGCAATCTCGTAGGCCCGTCGGGCCTGGATAGTCATGGCGGTGATTCCCACCAAGTCGACCTGGGCGTCGTCGAAGCGAACCGTGTCACCCAGATGTTCTTGCACGACGGAAACTTCGTGCGCCGGCGAAGTGATCGCCGCCAGGAGCTGAAGCGCGGCGCTCTCGACCTTCCGCCCACTTAGGCCAACCCGAGGGTTCGGATCTGGGTAAATGAGTCGGATTCTCACGTTGCCTTCAGCATCGTCGGTGGCCGCAACGATGGGACACACATCTTCCCAGCCCCCATGCGCCCTGTCCACAGGTTCTTCTGCGTCAGATGACGCCCGAGCAGCCTGTCAACCCGCTGTAGTGAAAGACCCGACCGCGCCGGTTTCAGTCCGTCGACAACCTGTCGGCCGCGGCTTCCGCATCGGACGGGTAGTCCTCGCCGACCGTCGCGCGGTCGGCCGCGACCGCCGCATCGACGCTGGCGGCCGAGTCATGCGCCGCGGAACCGTCGCGAGCCGCCTCCGTCGCCACCGCGGAACTATCGCCGGCGGTGTCCACCGCCGCAACCTGGCCGTCGGCACCTGCGTCCGCTACCGCAACCGGACCATCGCCGGCTGCGTCTGCCACCGAACCCGCACTGCCACCGGTTGCGTCCTGGCCGGTGCTGCCGCCTGAACCTGTGCTGCCGCCTGAACCTGAAACCGAGTTTGGCGTGCAGACGCCATTGTGGGGCGACCCGGTTGGCTTGCAGAGGAGACCACTGCCACAGTCCGAGTCAATCTCGCAGCGACCACCCTCCCCTTCGCTACATCCGACACAAAGCACGAGGGTGCCCGCGAGAGCACAGGCCAGACTCATCACTCGAAAACTCGACTGCATGGGTTCGTGGGTTAGCACGGGCGCTTGCGTTTGTGAAGGCCGGAAGCGCCGGCCACATGTTAGCCTGGTTCCATGGCACGTCGTTCAATCCTGATGGTCGTCGCGGCAAGCTTGGCCTGCGTCGGGGCGTTCGGCCTGCACGCCGCCGAGAAAGGGACGCGCAAGCTCGCCTCGGTTGAGCGCGAGGCACGCGCCTTTCTCGAAACCATGAGCGGCCTCTTGCAGCCGCTCAACACGGTGGCCAACCTGGCGGCCTGGATCGCCGCCACCGAGGTCAGCCCCGAACACACCGCGGCGCGGGCCGCCGCCGAGAAAGCGGCCGCGGCGGTGACCGGTTCCAAGCTGGTCATCGAGCGAACGGGAGCCTACCTGGCCAAGCCGAACGAGCTGTCTGATCTCACGTTGCGCCAGCTGCGCAAATTGCAACTGGCCGCGGCCGAGAACCCCGGCACCATCCCCGAGGTGGTCAGCCGGCGCATCGAGGCCGAAGCCCACCAGTCGGCTGTGCTCGACGGCTACACATTTTGCCTGCAGCCCCTGCCCGGCGGAAAGTGTGGCCGCCCCACCTCGGCCAACGAGATCGACCAGATTCTGCGCCATTCCCGCGGGCTGGCCGATCGCGAGCGCGCGTGGACGGCCGCAAAGGAGATCGGTCGCCCGCTCAAGCCTGGTCTGACGGAACTGCAGGCCCTGCGCAACCAGATCGCCCGCGCAATGGGCTTCCCGTCGTTCTTCGCCCTGCATGTGGCCGACTACGGCATGACCGTCGACGAGATGATGACGCTCATGAACGCCACCCTGGAAGCGGGCAAACCGCTCTACGACGGGCTGCACTGCTTTGCCAAGCACGCTTTGGCTGACCGATATCGGAAGCCGGTGCCCAAGTTGATTCCCGCGCACTGGCTGGGCAACCGCTGGGCGCAGGAGTGGCCCGGCCTGGTCGAAGGCACGAGCCTGGATCCCTTGTTCAAGGGCAAATCACCCGAGTTTATCGTGCGAACCGCCGAGGATTTCTATGTGTCGCTGGGATTCCCGCGCCTGCCCGAAGTCTTCTGGAAGAAGTCAGACCTCTACCCGGTGCCGCCCAGTTCGCCGCGCAAAAAGAACGCCCATGCCACCGCCTGGCACATCGACGGCGAGACCGACGTGCGCTCGCTCATGAGCGTGGAGCCGAACGCACAGTGGTTCGGCACCGCCCACCACGAGCTGGGCCACATCTACTACTACCTATCTTACGCCACGCCCGCGGTGCCCTACCTGCTGCGGGTTGGGGCCAACCGCGCCTTTCACGAGGCGGTGGGCGAGTTGGCACGGCTGGCGAGTGAGCAAATCCCCTATCTGAACAAGCTCGGCCTCATCCGCACCGGGCAAGAGCCAGAAGCCTCGGCTGCGCTCTTGCAGTCAGCCCTGGGCTCCATTGTGTTCTTGCCCTTTGCCGCCGGAACCATGACCCATTTCGAGTACGACCTCTATGAACGCGACTTGCCCGTGGCCGAATGGCAGGACCGCTGGTGGCAGTATGCGGCCACCTATCAAGGGGTCGCGCCGCCGGGTAGGCGCGCGCCTGATCTCTGCGACGCTTGCACCAAAACCCACATCAACGACGATCCCGCCCAATACTACGACTATGCCATCGCGACCCTGATCAAGTTCCAGCTTCACGATCACATCTGCCGCAAGATCGTGAAGCAGGATCCGCGAACCTGCGACTACTCAGGCAGCGAGCCGGCCGGCCGCTTCCTGCGCGACATTCTCAAGCTGGGCGCCACGCACGACTGGCGGCAGCTCATGCGCGAGACCACCGGCGAGGACATCAGCCCGCGCGCCATGCTGGACTTCTATCAGCCCGTGTTGCAGGACTTGGCCAAACGAAACCAAGGGTTGGATTGCGCGCGCTAGAAACGAACCGCCTCGAATCGGATCAAGTCCGCAAAGGCGGCGCAGCGGGCGCGAATGGCGTACTCGTCGAGTGATCGAAAGCGATCCAAGCTGAAGTCCTCCACGCAGTACGAAGCCAGGACCGAACCCACAACCAGCGCAGTGCGAATTCCGGCGGGTGAAATGTCGCCGGTGCGGGCCAGCCAGCCCATGCAGCCACCGGCAAAAGAATCGCCGGCGCCGGTGGGATCTACCACTCTCTCTAGCGGGAACGCCGGCGCAGCGAACACGCCATCTTGGCTGAAAAACAGGGCCCCGGCGTCGCCGCGCTTGATGACCACCGCGCCCGGCCCCATGCCGCGAATCACCCCGGCCGCTGCGGGCAGGTTGTCCTTGCCGGAAAGCTGACGGGCTTCTTCGTCGTTGAGCAGCACCATGTTCACCCGCCCCAGCACTCGGGCCAGCTCGGATCGCTTGCCGCTGATCCAGAAGTTCATGGTGTCGCAAGCCACGAAACGCGGACGGCGAACCTGGCCCAGGACCTCACTCTGCAGGACGGGATCAATGTTGGCCAGAAACACGAACGGGCTGTCGCCGTAAGTCGCCGGCAACTTGGGCCGGAACATCTCGAAAACGTTGAGTTGGGTATCGAGGGTGGTCCGGTTGTTGAAGTCCGCTGCGTAGCGACCCGCCCAGCGAAAGGTGCGGCCAGCGACACGTTCCAGGCCAGCCAAGTCGATCTTCCGGCTGCGCAGCAAAGCCTCATGGTCCGCGGGAAAATCGTTACCCACTACGCCCACCAGGCGCACCGGTGCGAAGAACGAAGCGGCAAAAGACGCGTAGCACGCGGCGCCTCCCAGCACCTCGTCGCGCCGGCTGCTCTGGGTTTCAATCGTGTCGAGCGCCAGCGATCCGACGACGAGCAGCGGCGAGCCCGCGGGCCCGGCCGGCTCGGCGACTGTGCGATCTGGATCTGGTTTCACGGCGATACCTCCTTGCACGAAGCGACCTCTTGCTACCATAGTCCGACTACCATCCGGCAAAGAGTTGGGTGCCAAAGAGAGGCACCGCCCCACCCTCGGCTTGACCCACGGCCACTCCGATTCCCACGTGGGTCACGTTGGGGTTGAGAATGTTGGCGCGATGGCCGGGACTTCCCATGAATCCATGCTCGACCTCCGCGGTCGAGAATGCCCGCCCCACATTCTCGGCCAGGATGCGCGGGAAAGGCGCGACTCGGGCGGCGCGCACGCGATCCACGGCGCTGCCAGTCTTGTCGGAAACATGGACCACCTCGCCTGTGCGCGCCATCTCACGACTGTGGCCGCGGGCGATCTCCTGCAGACGCGCATCGCTCTGCAGGGCTCGCAGGCCAGCGGCGGCGCGGTCGCGATTGAGCAAGGCCAGCAACTCGCGCTCGACCTCGGCCGCGTCCTGCTGTCGGGTCACTTCGTTGGTTGTGGCCACGACCCGGGTGGGTGGGTCCGCGCCACAGTACAAAGGGAAGTTCGCCAGCACCTCGGGCCCGTGGCCGTCATCGCCTTCAATCTCCAACTGGTACACGCCGTCTCCAGAATCACACGCCAGCGTGAGCTCGAAGTGGCCTTCCTTGGCCGACAGCGCCTGATTTCGCACTCCTCCGCGCGGGACAGTCACGAGGACCGCGGGCTGGACCAAGCGACCAAGCAAGCGGCCCGCTAGCGTCACGCTGCCCCGCGAGGGCAGCCGCCGTGGCATCGCCTGCAGTTCTAGATTCTGTGGCTGCAGGGTCAAGACTAGGGTCAACTCGTCAGTGCCCCGCTTCACCCCCACGCCCATGCGGCGCCAGTCGCCCATCTTGAAGACGCCAGGCACCTGCTTGCGTAAATCATCCAAAAGCGACGCCTCAGCTTGCGGGGAGCCGCGCACCACCACCAGGTAGGGCTCCGGCTCGACCATGCCGTAGTGGTGCACCAAGAAGGCGATGGCGTCGAATGAGGGCAAGCGCTTGCCCACGGTGGCGCGCGCGATGTCCGTCGCCACTAGATCCAAGCGACCATCGCGCAAGGGCACGGGCGCGCGCACAACAGTCGCTGCCCTTTGCACCGCCGCCGCCACCCGCGCCAGCAAGGGATCGGAATCACGTCCTGCGCTGATCTCACCCAAGGGCGGAGCCTGATACGACTGGGCCGGAGGGCCGCTTGGAGCCAGATCAGAAGCAGCCGGCGCCCCGGCATCGCTTGCCCCGGTCAGGCCGACGAGAAGCGCAGCACCGAAACCAGCCCGGGCAAGCACGCGACTACGCCATGATGACACTCGCCCATCCCTCCCCGGAAATAGAATGTTATCTCACCACAGAGAGCACAGCCTCCGCAGAGATAAACGCACCGAGAACACCTGCGGCGTACTCCGTGCCTCCGTGTTCAACGTGCCCTCTGTGGTTGGCGGGTAGCTACTTCTTGGCCGGCGTCTTGTCAGCAGCCTTGCCGGCCGGTTCTGTCTTGGCCTCGGCCTTCTTGCCGGCAGCCTTGCTGGCCGGTTCCGGTTTGGCCTCGGCCTTTTTGGCACTCTTCGCCTCGCCCTTCGCCGGGCTCTCCTTGGCTGCGGGCAACTCACCCTTCTCATCGACGAACACGATCTCGCCGAACCGATCCAGCTTGTGGAAGTCGCCGACCAGAGGCGGAGACCAGCCCAGAGCCGTCTGTGACTTGGCGTCTTTGGGAAAGTCCATGCGGAACATGTTGAGACGCCACTTGTCGCCGAGCGCGGGCGGAACCTTGACTCCGTTCTTGTCAAGTCCGTTCACGTCCGCAAGCGGCAGTGCCATCTCTACCGTCCAACCCTTGTCCTTGTCGTCGCGCTTGTTGAGAGTGCCGTCGACCTTCACCGCCGCCTTTAGCTTCGAGTTCCAGTCGTAGGGCTTTCGCTTGGGATCCAGGCTGTCTTCATACTTGCGATAGGTGGGCAGATAGGTGTCAAAGATGGTTCCGTTGGGAGCCACCTGCAGCTCGATATACCCCTTGCCGTCGCCGTTGGCGTCGATCATCACCTCGTCCATCTCCTGCGTCCAAAGCTTGGAGTCGCGCTCGGTAAGCGTGCCCCAGACGTCGGTGTCGGCATTCTCGAAGGCAACGTAGAGATTCTGATTGTCCCAAAGCAGCCTGGCCTCGGTGTTGGG
Source organism: Myxococcales bacterium (assembly GCA_003158455.1). Lineage (GTDB taxonomy): Bacteria > Myxococcota_A > Polyangia > Fen-1088 > Fen-1088 > Fen-1137. The sequence continues at coordinate 9,840 of PMJO01000301.1, forward strand.
CTGGGCTGGCTCTCCAGTCACGGTGTTGACGAACATTCCGGTCGATGGGGCGGTCTTCCACCCTGGTTCGTCCAGCTTGCCGTCAATCTTGATGGGCTTGGGCGTCTTGCGAACCAGGTACCGCTTGAGCGCAGGCGGCTCCTTGGTCAGGACCGGGATGGTCGCGGCCAGAACGCGGTCTTCCTCGCGCGGACCAGACTTGATGGGCATGCGCTCGTGACCGCGCCAAAGGCCCACGTAGATGTTGACGGTGTTGAAGGCCCAATTGGCCGGCAGCCGGAAGGTGTGTTCGTCACGAATGATGTCGCCCGCCTTCCAGCGCGTCACCGGGTACTTGTTGCTGATCGGTCCGTGGTCGATGTTGATGAATCCCTGCTTGTTGGGACCGCCGACATGGGTGAATTGTCGCCAACCATCAGTGGGTGCGGTCTTCACCTTCCAGTAGTGGGTCAAACGAATATCCTTGCCCGGCTCCGCCGGGACCGGAGATGCGTCCAGCCCGATGTACTCGACCTTGCCGTCAAGGTCCGCGTGAGTCGCGAACTTCGGCGTGGGGTCGGAGGACAGCAGGTTCTTCTTGACGAATTCCTCGTCCTCCTTGGTCGGCTTTTCCTCGGCCTGCTCCACGCAACCGAAGGCAAAACCCCAAAGTGTCGCAACCCAAAGCCAATGGTCAGCGCGCAGACGGGCTGCACAGAGTGTTCCTGAGACTCGTGACATCGATGCTCTCCCTTTCCTAGCCAGCCTAGATCAGATTTTTTCGGACTTCAGCCAGCGGGCCCCTTTTTACTGGAGACGCGGCGGATTTGCAAACCTTGGGTGTTCTACCGTGTCGGCTGGGCGACAACACGGACCCGGGGCGCTTCGCCGATCTCGTTGATGAGAATGGGAGCCCCATCCTCGAGGAAGCCGGCCGAGAATGCATCGGAGGCCGCCTTGAGCGCGAGCTCGAGCGAGGCATGGACGCCCACTAGTCTGCGGCCACACACGACGGCAAACTGCCCGGCGTACCGCTCCAGCAAAGCGTGCTTGCAGGTGTCGAAGAAGTGAGTTTCCTCTTGTGCGGAGAGCATGCTGCCAGGGTGGGGGCAAGCTCCGCTCCCGTCAAAAAAACGCTATCTCGTAGGGTTGCCCAGTTGGGTTAGACCAGACGCGCTAAGAAGCATCTCCCCAGCGCGACTACGGGATACTTCAGATCTTGATGCCTGCTAGCGGATCGTTGTCCAACTTCTTTTTCCGCGGCAAATTCGGAACCGCAGTGGGCTCGCTGCTCGCTGCCGGAGCGGGCGCAGCCGCATGTCGAGCAGCCGATGGCCGGTGCCGACTTCGGCTGCTTGCCCGCGCTGAGGCCGCGTACGAAGCTGGCGCCACGGCTGCGGTCGCAACCGGAGCCACCGACGCCGCGGCAGTTGTCACTGTTGCTGGCGAGGCAGCCTTGGCCTCACATGCCTTGAGCTTGGCTTGCGCTTGCCGCTCCGCCTGAGCCGCGGCTTCCACGGCCTGCGCACGCGCTTCCTCGACGCGCCGGATGTTGGCGTTCTTCTCGTCCAGCAAAGCCTGCGTGTCGTTTTGCAGTTTCATGTAGCCAGCGCCGGCCGCCGCCAGAAGCACGACAGCCACGACAATTGCCGGCTTGGCCGACGATTTGGGCTGCGCCATGCGGGCAAATGCCGCTGGATCGACGGGCGCATCCCATGTGGCTGCCGCGGGTCCTGCCAAGCCATGGCTGCTCGACGCAGCCCTGGCCGCCGCCTCCATCCCGACCTGTAGGCCAGCCCGCACGCCTTTCGCCCCCACGCCCAGATCGGACCGCGGTGGCGGCGTGACTTGATCTCCCATGCGATCATACGCAGCCGTCGCTGGTTTCTGCGAGCTGGCGTTGCCCCCAGCACCGCGGGCCGAGTGGCCTTTCTTCCGCCGCTCCTTTCTGAGCCTGCGCAATTCATTTAGTGAAGTGAGTACGGAGTCCTCGGTCGCGGGCATTTGCTACCTCCGATGTCGAACGGACGGCCGCTCTGGGACGATCAGATTAACTAAGCACGGGCTAACAGCCACGACCATCCTCACAAACCACGCCGCGATCCTCTTCCCCGACGTGAAGCTACCACCTTAGCACGAATATGCATACGATTCCCCACAGAGTCTACATGACGCTTCTCGCCTACGGCTAGCGAGAACGCGTCAGGCCACGAAAGCCCACAGCCAAGCCAAGCCAAACGGGTAGCAAGAAGGCTCCTATCATCAGGTTGTCTTGCGCCAGGCCAGGGAGGACCTTGGCAAGAACTCCGATGGCGGCAAAGCCAGCAGCCGCAGCAACCAGCCAGAACGCCTTGCGCGTAGCTGCGGGCCGTCCCAACGCCGCCCCAATTCCGTAACCAGCCAGCAGCACCGACCAGGGCGCGAGCAGAAAAATGTTGGCATTGGCATAAGCGGCCTTGTGGTCGGTGAACACCCAAAAGGACAGCAAGATGATCCCCAGCACGCCAAAGACGAATCCAAGCAGGCTGCCGGCAATACCAAGTCCGACCCGCGCTGCCGGCTGCACGCAGCCAAATCGGCCGAGCCCTGCGAGAAGCGCGCCGAGCGCAAGCCCGGCGGTCAAGAAATACCAAGTCCAATCGGGCGGCCGATCCGGCTTGGGCGGACGGCGCGCCGCAAACAGGGTGCGCTCAGCCTTGACCAGCGGCTTGTCGCCGGATTCTCCCGGGATACGGACTAGACGCAGAAGATCGCGCATTCGCTCCGGCAGAAACGCCTCGTCCCACAGGGTGATGGGGGCGTCGGTCGGCCGTCCCAGCCCGAGGTCCAGACCGAGATACTCAGGGAAAAAATCCGCCGTCATGCGGAGCGCGTCTGCTCGGAATGTCATGGCCGCCGGCCGTTCGCCCGCCTGCCGGACCCGACCGCCCGCCGCGCGATCAATGGCGTCGCGCACGCGGGTCGAACAGTTGTCTCGGAAGTAGTCGTAGAGGTACTCCCGGTTCTCGGGCCGCGCGTTCTCGCGCAGGCTCTGCCACAGGGCCCATTTCTGTGCGGAGGTCAGGTCCAGCTCCTGGGCCTCAATGGTCCGGTTGTCGGAAACATACGACGCATAGGCGTCCTCCATGCTCGACACAGAGAGCCAGTACTTGAAGCGGCCACGCAAGAACTTCGGAATCAGCGCAGGCGAGTCGAACTGGAAGGTGCCGAAGTTGTAGACCAGCCCGCTCTCGTCCTTGGGCTGCACCAGGATGGCATTGTGCCCGAACTTGAAGAACGGATGATCGCCGGGGCCAAAGGTAAGAACGAAGACGGTTAGGTCATCTCCCGGCTCGGCGCGTGCGAACTGCGCACCCGAGATGACAAGCACCGCAAGCGCCGTCGCGAGAAAAAGTCGCAAGCCCATAATCTGCAAACCTACCAGGTCAGGCTCTCGTCCCCAGGGCAAATCCAACACCCCTCTATCACTTGACCGCTGGCGACGCGTCGGGCACCACCTCCACCTCGAAGATCCTCGGCCACAGCTTGCCCGTGACCGCCAAATGTCCGGTGGCAGGCAGGTATGCGATTCCGTTGAGGACGTCGGCAACACCCGCCTCCTCAGGAGCGAGCAGGCCCGAGGCATCAATCCATCCCGTCACCTGTCCCGTGCGCGGGTCGATGCGCGCGATGTGATTGTCTTGCCATACGTTGGCGTAGACGACGCCCTCCACGCATTCCAGTTCGTTGAGGTTGCGCACGGGCCGTCCGGCACGGCGAACCGCGATCTCGCCGACCCTGGCGAAGCTCTCGGGATCGCGCAACGCAAGCGTGTCGCTCCCGTCGCTCATGATCAGGTATCGACCGTCGAAACACAAGCCCCACCCCTCACCTTGGTAGGAAATCTCCCGTTCCTTGCGCAACGTCGCCAGGTCCCAAACCAGCGCGCGTCCGTTCTGCCAGGTGAGTTGAACCAGGCGGCCACCGACTCGCGCCAGTCCCTCGCCGAAGAGATCCGCCGGCAAGTCGACCCCGCGCTCGACCACACCGCTTTCCGGATCCACTCGGCGCAACGATGAGCGCCCGTGCAGACCAGTGCTTTCATAGAACTTGCCCTCGAAAAAGAGCAGGCCTTGCGTGAACGCCTTGGAATCGTGCGGAAAGCTGCGCACTACCTTGAGCCGAAACTTGGCGGCCGGGGCGGCTTGCGCGGGCCTGGCCGCCGGCTTGGCGCAGGCAGCCAGCGCCCACAGAGCCACGCTCGCGATCGCGGACAGCAGTAGCGGAACCCTCATGGGACGTATGATAGCCGACCATCTCCCGCGGGAGGATCAGAACGTGACCTGAAGGGCCATGGCGTGGCGCAAACGCGCGAGGTATTCACCGCGCGAGATCTCGACCGCACCCAAGCGGGTCAGATGAGGCGTCGGCACCTGGGCATCGAGCAACCCGAAACCGCGCTCGCGCAAGTGCTGGACGAGATATGCCAGGGCTGCCTTCGAGGCATCGGGGCTGAGATGGAACATCGATTCGCCCCCGAAAAAGCCGCCCAGGCTCACACCGTAGAGACCTCCGACGAGATCGTCCCGGGCGTAGACCTCGACACTGTGAGCAGCGCCACGCCGGTGCAGTTCAGTGTACGCGGCGATGAAATCGCCGGTGATCCAGGTGGTCGGCCGGCTGGGCGTCGCCTCGGCGCACCTACGCATCACTCCCTCAAAATCCCGGTCAACCGTGAAGGTCCAGCCCTCTCGGCGGATGCGCTTGCGCAGACTCTTGGACGGGCGATAGCGTTCCAGGTCGAAGATGGCGCGGGGATCGGGAGACCACCACGTCAAGACCGGATCCGATGACCAAGGAAACACGCCGGTGCGATATGCGCGCAGCAAGCTATCTGGAGTCACCACTCCGCCAACCGCGACCAATCCCTCGATGACCTCGTTGGCGGAAATACGCTCTGCGTCGTCTTGATCGAAATCTTCTTGCATGTCCGCAATGGTCTTGCTACTGAATCGCTGCCCGACAGTCTATGCTGTGCTGCATGGGCTGTCCCGGTACCACACTATTTATTTTGTTCGCTTTTTTTTCAGCTTCGAGTAATGTATCGGCCCCGAGACTCTTAACTAGACGAGAACAACCCAGGAGACAAGGCTATGACCAGGAAGCTTGCTGTAACGGTGTTTGCAATGTCCCTCACGCTGGTTGGCTGCGGAAGCAGCAGCACGACCAAGGTGGATGGAGGAACCGACGCGAAGGTTTCGCCAGCGCCTGACGCTGGCGTGAAGCTCGACACGGCCAATCTGGCGCCGGATACCGGGATCGTCCCCCCGGGTGACGCTGGAGCGGCAGACGTTTTGGTCGCGCCTGATTCGGGCCCGGTGACAGACGCCGTTACCCTTCTCCCTGATGGCGGCACGGACACCACTTCCCTTACCCCTGATACCTCCCCCGCGAAGCCCGAAGGCGGTGCCGACGTCCAGATCCTTCCGCCTGACGCCGCTGGCAGTGATGGCGGTACGAGCCTCATCCCGGACGCCGCAAAGGACGTCGCAACGACTGCCAATCCTGACGTCCCCGTGAGCGGAAACCCTGATGTTCCAGCCTCCGGCGTGGATGTCCCTCCGATCTCACCTGATGCTGCCACCGAGGCTGGTGACGTCCTCGTGACCGTCATTCCTGATGCTTCCGCAGCAGATACGAGCGTGACTCCTGATACCGCTACCGCAGTAGACGTTGAGCTGGCCGTTGACACCATCGTCGCAGCGGACGTGGCAGGCGTCGACTCAGGCAGCACCGCCGCGGACAGCGGCGGCAGCGACACAGACTGAGCCCACGGGGCGCCACCTGGCGCAGTCTGTCTGCGCTGAGCAGGGGACTGGTTTCAACCCGGAAGGGGTTGACCGGTCCCCTTCTTCATTTGGACGGATTTCGTCTCTCAGCTCGGAAAAACTTTCGTCACGCGGACGAAAAAGGTCGCCTCTGCCGGAGTCTTGGGGCGACCACGAGTGACAAAATTCCCCATGGTTGTCATGTGGTTAGGCAGATACGCGCCCCTTCTCTTGCACTGTGGCACAGGGAATGCATTGAAACCCGACGGGGTAGCCATGCGAAACAAGAAAAGCAGCGGATTCACTCTGGTTGAGTTGATGATCGTAGTGGCGATCATCGGCATCCTTGCCGCGATTGCCATACCTGCCTTCAGCAAGTACATCAGAAAATCGCGTACGGTTGAAGCCTTCGGGTTTCTCAACAAGGAATGGGCAGGGTCGGTCACCTACTACATGACGGACTTCGCGAAGTCGGCTGCCGAAGTCTTGCCCCGCCAGTTCCCAGGCCCATCTGGGACATGGGAATACTCCCAAGATTGCTGCACGTTGACAGGGGCACGATGTCCAGGCAACGCCGCGGTCTGGGCAAGTGACAACGTCTGGCTGGCTCTCAAGTTCTCCATTGCCGACGCCCATTCCTACATGCCTGGATACTCGGGAGCCTATGAGGGGACATCTGCGCAGTTCACCGCCTACTCCCGCGGCAATCTTGACTGTGATGCTGTCTACTCAGAATTCTTTCGATACGGGCAAGTCAGCAGCAACGGCGACGTGACCGGGGCTGTCCAGCCGTACATAGTGAACGAGCTCGAGTAGTTTCCCGGAACCCGGGGCTGGTGGCGGCAACATGTGCGCTTGCGGTGTACCCAGCCGGTCCCCAGCAGTTGAACCGCCAGCGGCGGCTCGGATTGTGTAATCTCTAGGCCGACATCGTCATGGCCTCCGCTCATTCTCCTACCGCGACTCTTCTCGTCACGTGCCGGGACCGGACAGGTTTGGTCGCGGCGCTGTCAAATTTCGTCTTTCAGCACGGCGGCAATATCCTGGACGCCGACCAACACGCAGAGAACGAGAGCGGCGAGTTCTTCATGCGCCTGGTCTGGGATCTGAGCGGATTCCAACTCGACCGCCAAGCTACCCAAGCTGGAGTTGAAGTTCTCGCCCGCCAGTTCGGCCTGCGCTGGGAGCTGACCTTCGCAGACGCGCAGCCGCGAGTCGCAGTAATGGTCAGCAAGGCTTCGCATTGCCTGTACGACTTGATGCTCTGCCAGCAAATGGGGGATCTGGGCGGCGAGATCGTCAGGGTGATCTCGAACCACGACACGCTGGCGGATGTATGCAGGCACTTCGACGTGACGCTTACGGTGATCCCAGTGGAGCGAGATCGGAAAGCGGCAGCCGAAGCCACGCAACTGGCGCTGCTGGACGACCTGCACATAGATCTCGTGGTGCTTGCTCGCTACATGCAAATCCTATCGCCTGCTTTCGTGGAGCGCTGGAAGGGACGCGTCATCAACATCCATCACTCGTTCCTTCCCGCCTTTGCAGGCGCGCGACCATATCATCAGGCTCAACAACGCGGCGTGAAGGTCATCGGTGCCACCGCCCACTATGTGACTGCTGACCTGGACCAGGGCCCCATAATCGAGCAGGACGTCTGCCGCGTCTCTCATCGCGACACGGTCGAAGACATGATGCGCAAAGGGCGAGAGCTGGAACGGCTGGTGCTCACCCGGGCGGTGCGCNNTGGCTGGTCGCAGTCGCATTGTTGACGGCAACAACCGCCAGCGCAGCGCCGAAGAAAGCTGGCAAGGAAGCCACGACCAAGCCGGCCGTCGATCCCAACACGGCCGTGGCGAAGAGCCACGGTGGCAAGGTTTGGGTGGCGGCCGATTCCATCCCGACGGTCGAGGGAGATGCGTTGGAGAAATGGCTGGCCGCACACCCGGCGAACGTCGAACTCGCCCGCAAAGGCAACGAGGATCGGTGGCCGATCAATTTTCTGGCTGTGTTCAAGAAGCCGCCGGCAAAAGGACCGATTACTGTGATGTTGGTCGACAAGAAGGAGCCAAGAATCATTGTCGATCAGTTCTCGCCGCAAACGCCGGGCGGCGCGTTGGTCTACCAGGAAGGCTACGACCTGGAACAGAACAACGGCTTCAACAAAGGCCACACCTACGTCATCCGGGTGGGACAGCTCATCAACAAGAAATTTCAGCTCTACGCGAGCGGTGAGATAACCCTGAAGTAGCCGCTCACGGAGCGAGCCGACTCGGCGTTCCTGCGCCGCCGTGCTACGATTGCATTCTCCGCCCGAACTGACGCAGACGAAGTCATTGGCTACCGACCTCGACCGCACAGCCACGCGCCCCCTACCTCGCCCTGGCGATGAGCTACGCGTGACCGTCGACCGTCTGGCCTACGGAGGCCAGGCGGTGGGCCGCCACGAGGGTCTGGTGGTGTTTGTTTCGGGCGCGGCGCCCGGCGAAACGGTGCGGGTGCGCGTCCGTCGGGTGCAGCGCCGGCATGTGGAAGCAGATGTCGTCTCGGTGGAGAGCGCCTCACCCGAACGTGTGACACCTCGATGTGTGCACTTCGCGCAAGGCTGTGGCGGTTGCATTTGGCAGCACGTGGACTACGCGGGCCAGTTGCGGGCCAAAGAGGCCACGGTGGCCGACAGCCTGGCGCGGTTGGGCGGGCTGCACGACTTGCCCTTGCGCTCCATCATTCCGGCGCCGAATCCCTGGCACTACCGCAACAAGATGGAGTTCGCCTTCCACCCCGAGGGCGTGCTGGGCCTGCATCCGCGCGGAGCCTGGCACAGCATCCTGCCGTTGCACGAGTGTTTTCTGGCGCCGCCCCTGACTGTCGCTTTGGTCAAGGCCGCGCAGGCATTTGCGCGCGAAACCAACCTGTCGCTGCACGACCCGCGTACCCATCAAGGGCTCTTGCGCGAGCTGGTGGTGCGCCAAAGTTGGGGCAGCGGGGAAACCATGCTTGGCATCGTCACCAGCCCGGGGCCCTTCCACGATGCCGCCGCCATGGCCGACTGCCTTGCCGCCGTGGACGCCAGCGTAGTGAGCGTCGTGCGCAGCATCCGCGCCTCGTCGGACACCTCAGCTCCTCTGCAGCAGACTACTCTCTTGCGAGGCCAGGACCACATCACCGAAATCGTGGGCGGTCTGCGCTTCAGCGTCGGGGTGGAGACTTTCTTTCAAACCAATTCCGCACAGGCCGAGCGCCTGGTGGCGCTGGTCCGCGAACTGGCCGGCGAGGTGACCGGGGCGCTGGCCATCGACCTCTACTGTGGCGTAGGCATGTTCACCCTGGCGCTGGCCGCCGCCGGTGCCAAGGCGGTGGGCATCGAGTTGTCGACCAGCTCTGTCGCGGCGGCGCGAGTCAATGCTGCGAGCAACGGCCTTGGCGACACAGGTTTTCTTGCCGGTGACGCGCGCACTGTCTTGCCCCAGGTGCTGGCCGAACACGGGAGCCCGTACGTGGTGGTGCTCGATCCGCCGCGGGCCGGCGCCGGGGGAAAGGTGATGCGGCGAATTGCCCGCGCAGCACCCACGCGAATCATTTACGTGTCGTGCAACCCCACCACGCTGGCGCGCGATCTAGCCGAGCTTGAGCCCTTCGGCTACCGCGTCTGCGTGGTGCAACCGCTCGACCTGTTTCCCCAGACCTATCACGTGGAGACCGTGGTCGCGCTGGATCGCCATGCTATCCTCACCACTTCGGTTCCGCCCTCCGCGCGTGAGCCGGAGTGAAACCACCCGTGTCATGAAGCGTGCGCGCAACCCAGTCTCCGTGGCGGGCATCCTGAAGGGGATTCCACGCGGCTTCGATGCCAAGCCGATCTGGGCGCAGATCAACGTGACCTGGCGATGCAACCTTAGCTGCCACTACTGCACGGAGTACGACAACCGCAAGGGCGATGTTCCAGCATCCGAAATCTATGCCCGCATCGACCGGTGCAAAGAGCTAGGCGTTATTCACACCGATCTCATCGGTGGCGAGCCGCTACTGCACCCGGAAATCTTCCCCCTCATGCGCCACGTGGTGCGAAGTGGGATGTCGACCGGCATGACCACCAATGGATTTCTCCTCAGCGAAGAGAAGCTGGACGCGCTCATCGACCTGGGCATGGGCCGCATCCAAATCTCGGTCGATTGCCTGAACCCGTCTCCGGGAACGCCCAAGTCTCTGCGAACCTTGCGCAACAAGATCGACATGGTCGCACGCCGGGGCCTGTGGTTCTTTGTCGCGGCGGTGCTGTGCCCGGAGACCCTGGACGAGGTGGTTCCGCTGGCCGAGCACTGTTTCGAGCTGGGCGTCCCGATCTTCTTCTCGGTAGTGCACGAACGTGGCCGGTTGCAACCGGGAGCGCTGGATGAGCGCTACCTGGAAAAGCTGCGCTGGCTGAGGCAAAAGAAGCGCGAGGGGAAAACCATTTCCAACCCCTACTATCTCATTCGCTATTTCGAACGCGCTCTCGCCGGCCGACCCATGGGTTGGACATGCCTCGGCGGAAACAAGGCATTCTACGTCTCCCCCGAAGGCGATTTTCAGTACTGCTATCACGTCGCGCCTCTGCGCCCCTTTGCCGAGGTCACCGCGCAGGACATACGCAGCTTGCGCGGCCGGAAAGGCTGCGAGGATGGCTGCGGCGTCGATTGCATGATCCGAACCTCGCTGCCGTTTTCCAACCGGGCCTGGGTGATTGGGCACGAAGTCGCGGAGCGGGTGCGCGGACTGGGCAGCCGGCTGGGGCGAGCCAGAAGCAAACCACCCCGCGTGGTCGGAGTTACGTAGACTCGCTCTGTTCCGGACCCCCGACGCCGGTTTGCGCCAGCGGTTGGATCACGTGATCTGGCCTGGCGAAGCGCGGGCTGAACACCACCCAGCGGTTCATCGGGTAGTTCCAGAGAAGATAAACCAAGGCTGCCACTACCAGCTTGGAGGCGGGATAGGGCAAGCCGAAAAAGCGGGTGAAGAGCCAGACCCCGGCGGTGTGCAGCCCGGACGCGGCCGCCTGGACCAAGACAAAGCGAAGAAACTGCCAGGAGCGCGGCTGCCAGGAAGCCTGGAAGGTCCACCACCTATTGATGGAAAAGTTGGAAAGCGACCCCGCGATTGTCCCGATCCAGGTGGCCAGCACGTAGTCGACACCTGCCAGCTCGACCAGGCCGGTCAGGGTGATGAAATCCAGGGCGGTGGTGAAGATCGAGGTCAGGGTGTTGCGCGAAAACGTGCCCCGGATCAGCGGGGTTGGCGGTGCAGCCGCGTTGCTCAAGCGCCAGCCCTGCTGCGTGCGCGCCAGCCCTGATAGAGGAGAAGCACCGACGGCAAGACGATCACCGCCGTAGCCAAACAGGTCAGTTCGCCCAAGACCGCGAACAGGCCAAAGAGGAAGAGGCCCCGGTTCTGCGCCACCAGCAGCGACGAATACCCGATGATGGTGGTGGCCGAACACAGGCTGACGGCGCCGCCCGTGGCGCTGATCGCTGCGGTCACGTCGGAGCGTCCGTCCTGCAGGTAGCGGCCCATCACGTTGACCGCATAGTCCACCCCGATCCCGAAGGTGATGGG
>PMJO01000253.1 GCA_003158455.1 Myxococcales bacterium
TTGTAGTCCAGACCTACGAGCCTCGACCACGTGATTTCAGGCACTTAAGCGGGCCTTGCCCGCTCTACTGCGCAACATCGGCTAGGGCTTGCCGCCCACCAGTTTCACACCCTCGGTCAGCAGCGAGTCGGTGTCGCCGCTCAGCTTGACCCAACCGAGCGTGGATTCGCTTCGTGCGTAGAAGGTCTTCTTGGGTGCGGGGCTTGTGCTCGACACGCTTTGTCCGGGTGAAACCGAGGCTTCCGCGACGGTTAGCCAGCCAAGGCTGCGGCCACGCGCGAAGTAGTCGAGCCGCAGCCTGGTCTGCGGTTCGCCTTCTATGGGCATCTCGCCCTTGCCCAGAGATTCGCTCGGCCACAGGCCAAAGGCGCGCTCGTGCCAGGCGCGCGCCGCCGGGTCGGGTTTGTCAGGCGCGTGCGTCGAAGCAATTTCCACGCCCCGTCCGTCGCCTGCGCGGGCCACGCGATACTCTTGCTTGGCCGAGCCGGCTGCCATTGAGACGCGATCGGCATCCTCCAAGCGGAACCCATGCAGATGGTGCTCGACCAAACTGGTGGCTGCCGCCTGGAAATCGCTGAGGATGGATCGCGGGATCACGAACACCCGACCGTCAGTCTGGTCGCGCAGGTAGGGATCAGTTCCGCCCAAGGGCGCGGGTGCGATGGCAAAGACACGCCGGCCAGAACGGGTCACCACGGTGATGTGCTTTTTCGTGGCCGCAAGGCCCAGGTCTTTCAATTTGGTCGCGTCCAGCACGCCGAGCGCGCGGGTGGCGCGCAAGGGTGCGAAGCGCTGGTAGAGTGTCTGGGCCGCGTCGCTGCCGCGCACGACCCGCTCCGGGGTGGGCTTGCTTGGCGTTGGTGCAGACGCTGGCTTCTTCGCTTCGGGCGCTTCGCGCTCCGAAAGACGAAGCGCGACGAAGCTGCCGTTATCGTCGCTGTCGAGCTGTAGCTCGGCCCAGGTCTTGGCATCCTCATCGTCGAAGCGGATCTTTTGCAGATCGTTCTTGGTGATGTCGAGGACGAACACTTCGCCCGCCTGCAACTCGGGCTGACGCTGCCAGGTCAGGTATGCCGCCGCGAGTCCCACAACGGCCAGAGCGCCTTGCAGCGCAACCCCCTTGCCGGTCACGACGACGCCTCCGAGGCTGGCGGGGGCGGCAGGGTGGGTGCGGCCTTGCGCCGCGAGGCGCGTCTCCGCACGGTAAAGCCGATGCCCAGCAGCAAAGCCGGCGCAGCGAACACGCTGGCATAGAACCAGGCCACGTCTTGTTTGCGGGTATGGCGAACCGGCACGTCCTCCTCGTTGTTGATCGTGCCTGCCAGGCGCTCGTCGCCCGATAGCCAGCGCACCAGATTGAGCGCCAGCACGCTGTTGGCCCGGTTGACAATCAACTCGTCAGTCAGGGCATCCGAATCAGCCAGCACCAGCGCGCGTCCTTCCTCTTCGGGCGTGGCCCCCTTGCTCACCGCAGCCGCCAACTCGTAGGCTTTGCGGACTTCCTTGCCACCGTCAAATTCAAAGTTGCCATTGAGGTCGTTCCAGGTGCTGGCCTCGGCGTGAACCACGAAACTCACACTGGGGGCATCGGCCGCAGGTTTATCCGGCCGGCTGAGAGAGCCCGCTCCCAGGAAAACCAGCGGCAGGCGCAAGCCGAACTGGTTGAGCGTCGCCACCGAGGCGTGGCTGGAGTAGCTGCCCGTCGCGATGCCGATGCGGTCGGGTTTCTGTCGGGTACGTGCCCAGTAGATCTGGTCGTTGGCCAGAGCGGTGGGATTGAACCGAAGAGAAAGTCCGTCGAGCAGCGCCGCCGCGGCATCATCACTTTCCGGATCGAGGGCCACCAGCAAGCGCCCCTTGCGGCCGAAGTAGCGCAGCAACGATTCGGTTTCGGCCGGCATGATCGGCCGCCTTGGCCCCAGCATGAGCAGCAGGCCAGCGTCGGCCGGCACTTCGTGGCCCAACCCCTGCGCCAGGCCTAACTCCTTGGCCTGCAGGCCCAGCTCGGACAAGAGATCGCGGAGCAGCCGCACGTTCCCCCGCCGATCGGTTTCACCGATCGGGTCGAAGGTGCGCTCCTCGTGTCCCTGCACGAAATAGGCGACACGGGTGCCGCGGGACACGATCATCAAGCGCTTGTACACTTCCTGATCCAGAACCCGCAGCTTGCTGCGGGCGCTTTCCAGTCTGACCGGCACGGCGATTTGTTCCCGCCGTTTGTCGCGCGCCACGACCACCACGCCATTGCCCGACACGCCCAACTCGTGCGCCCGCGCCGGCTCGACCGCCTGATCCAGTTGGCTGACACTTAGCTGCGACGACTCGCGGCTCAGATCGGCGAAGTAGTTGGCAACTTCCTCGGCCACCTCATTGGCCGGCGGGAAAAATAGGTACACCTGCACCGGCTGGTCGAGTGCCGCAACCAGCTTCTTGGTCGCGGTGCCGGCCCGGGTGCTGCGGAAGTAGGCCAGGTCGACCTTCAGGTTGCGCTCGGCGGTGACATAGGCGGCGGAAAAGCAGAACACCAGGGCCAGGGCCGTGCCCAGCCCGGACAGCATGGCGGCGCGCACTCGGCGGGTATCCAGCACGGGTGCGTGCGCCATGCCGGCCAGCGCGAGTTCGACCAGAAGCACGGGCAGCGTACCGGCCAACATGAGCGAGGGCCACAGCACGGCCAAGGCGCCAGCCAGCCGGGGCATGCGCAGATCCAGGGTGCGCCCGTGCAGGCGCGCTCCCAATTCGCCGCCCGCGAAATGCAGGACCAGGGCGACGACGCCGAGCCCGTACAGGAAAAGCAGCATGCGTGCCGTGGTGCGAACCCCGGCAGGAGCCTTGCGGCTGCCCAGCCCGCGCCACGCCGCCGCCCCCAGCACGCCAGCCATGCCGACCGCAGTCACCACAGCGCTTGCGTGCCCAGCGGCAAGGATGCGCTCGCCAACGTAGATGAAGAGCAGCCCCGCGGCGTAGACCAGCGACGGCCAGGGTGTCATTGCCATCGGCGCGCCTCCAGCACACGGGTGGCCGCGAAGAGGGCGAAGTAGGTCACCAGGAGGTAGTAGGCCACGTCGCGCAGGTTGATGACGCCAGCCTGGAACGGCGGAAAATGTCGGCCCCACAACGCCAGGGCGAGGAAGACATCGTTGAGCGGCCGCTCGCTCACTGAAGCCAGCAGCCAAATCACGATCAACCCGACCAGCATGGCGCCCGAAATGATGGCAGCCAGAACCTGCGAGCGCGCCAGGGTCGACCCCAGCGTCCCGATGGCTAGGGCGGCGCTGCCCAGCAGCAACAGCCCCAGATAACCGGCAGCGACCTGACCAATCGACAACTTGCCGTTGACCATGATGAGCGCGGGCATGAAAGCCGTGGCCAGGGTGACCATGGCCAAAAAGGCGAGCGCGGAGAAGAACTTCCCCAAAATGATTTCTCGGTCACGCACCGGGGACGACGCGAGCAGGACCAAAGTGCCGTTCTGGCGTTCCTCGGCGACCAGTCGCATGGAGAGAAACACCGCTGCGATCATGGTCGTCCCGCTGGAGAAGTAGAAGAAGTCGCTCAGTACCTCAGCCGAGTGTTTGTCTTGTTGGGCTCCCAAAGCGAAGGCATTCCACAGTATGCCGTCCACCAACAGCACGGCGGCAGCGATGATGTACCCACTCATGGTGCGCAAGTACGACCCCAGTTCCCGGCGGGCAATGAGCAGAGCCGCACTCATGACAACCTCTCGCGTTGGGTCAGTTCGATGAAGATGGACTCTAGACGCGAAGTGCCGCGGTCCAGGCGCAGCAGTTGATGTCCCGCCAAGACCAGGGCGCGGGCAATCTCTGGTCGGCAGTCTTCGCGCGCCCGGATCTTGAGAACGATCTCCTGGGCGGAGGAATGTGCGATCTGCGCGTCGAGCACACCGGGAACCTTCCGAGCCACCTCCAGAGCGGTGGCCGCCGGTCCACGCAGTGCCACCTCGATCTCGCCGGGCGTGCCCAGGGTAGCCGCGATCTCTTCTTCGGTTCCCTGGGCCACGATTTCGCCGGCCTGAATCACCAGCAGCCGATCGCAGGTCTGGCTGATCTCGGCAAGGAAGTGACTGGAGATGAGCACCGTGTGTTCGCCGCGCAGACGCCGAATCAGGTTGCGCATCTCGACGATCTGGACGGGGTCGAGTCCGGCGGCAGGCTCGTCGAGAATCAGCAAGCGGGGGCGGTGAACCAGCGCCTGCGCTACGCCCACCCGCTGGCGAAATCCGTACGACAAGGTGCCGATGAGCTCGCCATGCACGTCGCGCAGGGCGAGCTTGTCCTCGCTCTCTTGCACGCGCGCCGGGGCATCGCGACTGGTGACGCCACGCAGGCGAGCGGCGAAAGTCAGATATGCGCCCACCGTCATCTCGTCGTAGAGCGGCGGCACGTCGGGCAAGAACCCGATCCTGCGGCGCACCTCGTGCGGTTCGGCCGTCACCTCGATCCCGTCGATCCGCACCTGACCCGAGCTGGGCAGAAGCACGCAACCAAGGATCTTGAGCGTGGTGGTCTTGCCCGCGCCGTTGAGACCGACAAAGCCGACAACCTCGCCCGGCCGAATGTCGAAGTTCAGCGCGCGAATCGCCGCGCGCGCGCCGAAGTACTTGGTGAGATCTCGTACCTCAATCATGATGAAGGCCTACAAGTACACAGGGCAGGCGCGTGGCTGCAACAAGAAATGGGCGAGGTCATTTGGGCAGGGGCAGGTCGGAGGTTGCGCTATGAGGCTGAAGTCTTGCCGCGACATGCGCTCTTCGAACCGCAGAAGGCCCGGAATCATTCCCGGGAAAACGCTCGTTTGTGGGCGGCTAGCTTGAAAATGCTAGAATTCCCCAAAGTGCGGGCACGATTTGCGCTCTTCGTCGTATTGCTGGCTGCGGCTTGCACACCAGCCGGCGGCTCTCCGCAAAGGGACGGTGCGGTCGACCGCCTGAGCGGCACGGGCGCGGATGTTCGGGGCAGCGAAGCGGGCAAGGAGTGCGTGGCCCGAGACCCGGTGAATCTGAACGCCAGCAGTGCCGACGTCCTGATCTTGTTCGACGGTTCGGACTCCATGGGCATCGGCTTTGGGGCGGGAACGCGCTACAGCGTCCTGGCCGACGTGCTTTCGAACCTAGTGGACTCCTACCAGCGGTGGATTCGTTTCGGCTTTGCGCAGTTTCCCGGGGCCGACGCGCAGTGCCCTGGCCAGATGGTCACGGGGTGTTGCGCCGGGCCTCCTTCGGTTGGGATCGCGCCCGCCAATGGCACGGCGGTAGGGCAAGCGATTGGGAACGTGCTGCCGCTCGCCGGGAATACCCCGACCGCTTCGGCGTTGCAACGCGCGCATGCCTACTACGCGGGACTGAACGACGGGGTTGCCGATCGCTACGTGCTGCTGGCCACCGACGGTCTGCCGAGCTGCGCTCTTTCGGGTGCGCTGTCGGCTAGCCAGTCCGCCGAGGTCGATGCCGGGGGGCCCAACGCCTGCCAGGATGCAGTTGCCCAGGTGCAAGCCCTGGCCAATGACGGCATCAATGTTCTGGTGCTGGCAGTGGGAGCCGAGCTGACTGACGATCCAGAAGGGCCGCCAGACTGTCTGGAGCAAATGGCCAGAGCGGGCTGGCGGCCGCAGTCGCTCAGCGGGCAAGGGTACTATTCGGCTGCCAGCCCCGAGGCCTTGCAGGAAACCGTCGAGCAGATTTTCGGAGGGGTGGAGCGGACATCCTGCTCGTTCGAGCTGAAACCGCCTCCTGCTCCGGATACGCAGGTTTCAGTGTACCTGGACGGAGAGCAGATTCCCCACAACCGTGACGACGGCTGGGACTTCGACTCCGCCGACGATATGGGGCATATCAGTCTTTTTGGCGAATACTGCGACCGCATACAGCACTTCCGTTACTCCACCATCGAAGCGCACTTCACCTGCAAGCCACCGCCGCTGTGCACGGCAGCGAACATCTGTTCGTGACGTGCCTGTCTAGGGCAGTACGTAGTGTCCGTCGTAGCTGATGGCTGAGCCGAGACTGTCGGTGGTGTAGCGCATGGCGTGGACCGCGCCGTTCAAGTCCACTGCGAGGGAAATGTAGGCATGGTTGCCTTGGTAGGGCTCGCTGTGCAAGGTTGACCAGGTCTTGCCCGCGTCGCTGGTCAGGTGGATCTCTAGGTAAAGGTTGTTGCCGGCGTCGGAGAAGACGCCAGCCACGTAGGCCGTGACCGATCCGACGGCCGCAAGAGCGAGGCCATCGCTGAGGCCGACGACTGTGCTACTGATTCCGATGTTCCCGCCAAGAAGCTGCTGGAAGGTCCGGCCGCCGTCGGCAGTCGCGTACACCCAGAAAGGCGATGTCCAGGCGGGCAGGGGGCCACGATCCACGAAAAGCGCCCCCTCCACATTGGGCGAAGACTGCCACCAGGTTCCGGTCTGGTCACCGGCCGAGGAGGGCGGCAATACCCCCTCGACTGAGACAAAAGTCGAGCCGTTCCAGCGTAGCAGGCCGAGCGAATTGTTGGTGGAGGGGAAGCTCAACAGCAAGTTATCCCGGGTGGCGATCAGGCTGCGACTGGTGGCCGCGCCGAAGTTGGCAGGAGGCACGGCTTTCTTCCAGCTCACCCCGTTGTCCAGTGAAACGGCCAAGTTTCCCCCTTCGGACAGAAGCCAGATCCTTCCGCCTACCGAGGCGAGTTGCCACAGCGGAACGCCGGCAACGCCGCCGTCACCGGGCGCAACGCCCAAGGCCGTGCTCACCGCGCTGGTAAGCGAAGACCAGTTCTTTCCACCATCAATTGAATGCCCGATGCTCCCGGACCGGACCAAACCGATCGAGCCCGAAATGAACCACATGTCACTGGGCGATAGCACATATACATTGACCGTGGTGTTGGGGGCGCTGGCTCCGGTATCGATAGTGGAAACCTCGGTCCAGGTCTTGCCCCCATCGATTGTCTCGAACATATCGACGAACAGAGATGCGATGACGTTTGAGATCGAGCGAGGTGCGTCGCTGCAGAAGCCGTGGGCGGTCGAGAACCAGGTGCAGTTTGTTAGTGGGTAGTTGGCGTGGATGGGTATCCAATTCTTGGCACCATTGTGGCTGCCCGCATCCGCCGGCGTCTTGCCCAGGTCTGGGCCAATGGTTGCGTCTGGTCCGCCATCGCCGCGCGCACTGCTTCCCGCAGCGCCGTCCAAGCCCACCGTCGCGGCGTCGGCCGGCGTTCCACTGGCGCCGGCTCCCCCACTGCCAATCCCTGTCTGCCCCCCGTTGCCCGGGTACATGACGGGCGCATTCGCTCCCGAACTGTGGTTGTCCGAACTTGGGAATAGGCTGCAACTCAGCGCAAACCACGACAACGATAAGATAGCGATTCTAACCAAATGCATTAGTACCTCCGATGGGCGGCTCCTACCCACTCTTCGAACTGAAGCCTGGGTGCTCGACAATGATAGCGCTAGTTTTCTGAGCGGCTTGCCCCGATTTGCGTGTGTGGCGATTGTACGCCCATCCTGCTACGGCGCAATCCTGCTATAGCCGTCAACCTGGGAACTAGAACAGACGCATCTGGCCGCCCTGCGGCGGAGCCAGACATCCAACATCGTCGTTGCGGACCGAGTTCACGCGCAGAGAGACGGAGGTTGCCACCAGCAGGTCGTCAGGCGCTGGGTGGAGGAGCTTCTGTGCCGGTTCCGCCAGCCAGCGTGCGGCTTCCGAGGCGGACAAGAGCGCCGGCATGCGGTCATGAACCGTAGCCAGGAGGCGGTTGGGTGGCGTGGTCAGCACGGCGAAACGGGTACGTGCCGGTTGGTTCGCAGTGGTCGTCTCTTGGTCGAAGAGCCCGGCCAGCAGCAACAACTTGCCGTCAGGCCGGTGGAACCACCATGGCTGACGCCCGGCTGGTCCGGTCTTCCACTCGAAGAAGCCGTCGGCCGGGACCACGCAGCGCCTGCTCACGAACGCTTCCTGAAAGGCCGGTTTGAACGGTGCGGTCTCGGCGCGCGCGTTGATTGCGGGTGGTTTGCCGCGCCGGCGCGCCAGCAGTCCCCAGAGGGCAAAGCCCGACCGCGCGTGCCCAGCCACAGTGCGCAGAACCGGGTGAGGCTGAGCCGGCGCCACGTTGTAGCGTGGTCGGTACAGCGCCGCCGCTCCCTCGTCCGCGCTGATACGCCCGACGCCTTCATGAGCGAGGTCCCTGCTCAGCTCGTCGAGAAGCTGGTCCCAGTCAAGGCGTGTCAGGGTCATTCGACCACACATGGAAGTGCTACAGTCTAGCGAAAATCGCGCGAGATTTCCGCACGGATTTCCGGGCTTTGCAGCGGGGAAAATTGGTCAGCGCGTAGCGAGACGACACCCTCATGGTTTTGCACAGTTCCCGCAAGGATGAGCGCTTGGGCGCTAACCAGCAAGCGACGGTGGTGTTCGAAATCCGCGGCGGTGACCAAGGCGTTGGCAAAACCGGTCTCGTCCTCGAGGGTGAAGAAGACCAGGCCCTTCGCGGTGAGAGGGCGCTGGCGAACGATCACCAGGCCGGCGACGCGCGCGCGGCGACCATCAGGCACGCCTGCCAACTGGTTCGCCGGGATGATTCGTTGAGCGTTAAGCTTCTTTCTGAGGAAGGATAGCGGGTGTGGGCCGGTGGAAACTCCGGTGAAGTGGAAGTCTGCGGCCACCTCTTCCCCGATACTCATTTCGGGGAGGGGACTGGGCGCCGCCGCTTTCCGGTTCGTCACATCATCCACCGCGGATCGGTCGTAGAGCTCCCCTGAACGTCCGAAAGCCGCCACCTGCCACATGGCCTGCCGGCGGCTTTCTCCCAAATCGGCAAAGGCACCGATTTCAGCCAGGGTCGCCTGTTCGGCGGCATTCAGTTCGACCCGGTGGCAAAGCTCCGCCAATGAGGCGAATGGCCGTGCCCTAATGATCTGCTCGGCCGTGCTTCTGCGCAGCCCGCGCACGAATTTCAGTCCCAGGCGTACCGCGTGCGGCTCTAGCACTACTGTTTGAGATTCTCCCGTCGCCGTCGCTGCTGCGGCCCCCGCCCGCCGCCTCACTCCTCGGTCAAATACGTCCAGTATTCTCCCTCGTCGTTCGTTGCGGTCGGGGCCCTCGCGACGCGCCGGCTCGGTCCGAA
>PMJO01000215.1 GCA_003158455.1 Myxococcales bacterium
TGGTTTAAGCGGAAACCTCCTTTCCGTCAAGGGGTTGGCTGATTCTTTCGTTTCTGTCCTCGTGCATCTCGGAGTGTCCAAAGGGCCATGCAGACCACTACGCAGCTCCACAACGCGTTGTGTCCTTAGAGCAGTCCCTTGTACCCGGCGATCGACATGATCTTGGCCACCGCCTCCCTGACCTCACCGGACGCCACCGGTTTCTGGCGGGAACGGCAACTACGACGATCCCACCCACGGCCCCCCTGCGCTGGGGCTGGCTTTGCAGGCTGATGTCTCAGCAACCGGGCCCCGGCTGCGGCAACTCAGCGAAGAGGCCGCGCAACATCCGGGCAAGTGCAACAAGCAACCCATCCACCTCGATGGCGGGCGGGTTGTGCACGAGGGCTCGGCCAACGTGGCTCAAGGTCATGCAGGCAAGCCAGGCTGCGGGGCGAATGCTCTTGCGCGAGCGAGCGAAACGCGCAGCCAGGATTTCCGCCGTGGCCTCCGCGAAGGATTCGATCTCCGCCGGCGAGGTTTGTTCTTCGAGTTCTCGAGACATCGCTCGCAGACGCTCGGGATCGTGTTCGTGCAGCTCCGCCATCGCACGGACGAGGCCGATGACGGCGTCCACAATGTCGACGGCGGGATCGCCAAGACGCACGAGGGTGTGCTGAATCAGTGGCATCACTTGCTTGCGGTGACGCTCTTGTAGCGCCGCGAAGATCGCCTCTCTGTCGTTGAAGTACTGATAGACCGATCCTATGGAGACGCCTGCTCGGTCCGCGACGGCGTTGGTTGTGACGCCTTGTCTGCCGTGTTCGACCAGCAATCGTCCCGCGGCCTCGACGATGGCGGCAACGGTCTGACGAGAACGCACCTGGGTGGGATCCCGCCGCGTGCGCGCGACCGGTTCGCCGGCAGAAATATGAGCCCGCGCCGTTCGCAGTCGGCCACCGTCGCGCGTTCTGATCGGTATTTTCCGGGTCCTTGTGCTCATCTGAGAAGGCGAGTCGTCACCGCGAACCCAAGCGTGCATGCTAGCAACGAAACCAGGCCCGAGCCATCGGGCCAGAAAGTGCCGGCACCATGCAACCATCGAATGCCATTCCAGCCCCAAGCAAGCCCTCGCACACGTGTCCGGTTTGGCTCGGTCACCTGCTGGCAAGTCCCCTGCGGCGCCTGTTCGAAAATCCCGCGAACCTGATCCTGCCTTTGTTCGAACCGGGCGCGCAGGTTCTTGAACTTGGACCGGCGCTGGGATTCTTCACGCTGCCGGTCGCCCAAGCGCTTGGCCGCGACGGAAGACTCGTATGCGTGGACGTTCAGGACGGCATGCTGAGGCGCCTACGCCGGCGTCTCGAAAAGCGAGGTCTTGCCGCCCGAACCGAGCTTCGCCAGTGCACGCAAGACGATCTCGGCCTCGCCGACCTGGAAGGAAGATGTGACCTCGTGCTCGCGCTCCATGTGGTCCACGAAACCGCCGCGCCCGCGGAAACTATCCGTGCGCTCGCTCGTTGCTTGAAAGCCGGCGGCCGACTCCTGCTGATCGAACCGCCTGGCCACTGCTCACCCGAGGTGTTCCAGTCGGAGGTCGATGCGGCTCTAGCTGCGGGCCTGCAGAGGAAACCGCATCCACGCGCCGAGGGCCGAAAGAACCTCGTGCTGTGGACGAAGCCAGTGTAATCTGAAGGACGACGCGTTTGCGATAGGCCAACTGAGCGCTGTCTACCAGTATCGCGCGACCCCGACGTACTCACCAAGATAGAGGGCGATCCCGAACGCAGTGTGCAGCAGGAGGCAGCAGAAGCCAGCCACTGCCCGTCGCCTTTCGCCTGGCGGGGCGGCGGTGAGAGCACCGCCGAAATACGCGGACATATGGGCCGCAGACTGGACGAAGAGGATGAAGATCGCGATCTGGGCGCTCCATATCATGTTCCCGTGAGGCATTCTCGGCCCGCTCTCCGCCAGCAAGTAGGCTATCCCGGCACCGACTGCGAAAAGGACCCAGGCCAATATCAAAGCGGAATTCTCCCTAGCCCTTCGAAAACTGATGGCCAGAACCGAGAGGGGAAAGAGCAGCGAGAGCAACAGCTTGACCGCCAACCATGACGAGCGCAGCTTCATGACGGCCAGTGGAGCGAACACGATGTGCTTGGCTCCCGGGATCGTACCCGCAATCTGGTCGTCGCCGAAAGTCCGGTTGTACTGAAGGACAAGAATTGCAGCGGCGGGCAGGAGAAAACCCAATATGACAAGCCTCCAATCGATTCGTAGGCGGAACACCGTCCGCTTCGCTGCGACAATGGCCAACACCGGGAGAATGCAGACCGTGTAGCTCGGCTTCGCCAGGGCGCAGGCTAGTGTCAGCAGGGCACAGGCGATCCAGGTGCGAGCGTTTTTCCCCTCCCTGGGCCAGAGCGCCGCAGTCGCGTAGCCGAAAGACACCAATGCCAGGGGCTTGAGTATGACCATAGTCGGGCTGTGGAACACAGTGGCCGGGACGTACCCGTAGTACAGGTGCCGATCCAGTGGGAATAGAAATGCTGCTGACGAGGCGAGAAGGAGGGCGAGTGTCAACGTGAGAGCGACGGCAGTTGATGAAGTGTGGCGGAGGACGACCCGGAAAACGGTCGCGGCGGTGGCGGCATAGGCCAGAAGAACCGTAACGACCATCGCCCGCTCCATGTCGCCAGGCAGCACGAAGTCGACTCCCACCACGAGAGCTTGCAGCAAGAAGTGGGGGTGATAGAGCGCCAGATGATTCTTGAACTCCACAGCGAGGTTGCGGTGACCGATGTAGTCGTTGCCGGTTCCCGCCAGCCTGACGACGATCGGCGCCAGAACCAAGACTGCCAGGGCGGACGCGAATGCCGTGGGCCAGAGCCGACGCTCGACCTTGGCGACCGGGGCCGCGCACCTATTCGGGGATCTTCGTCGGCGGGAACTCACGTGGATCAGTGGGATCGGAGTCCCGGGGCGGGTTTGCCTGGGACCGGCGCCAGTCTAGCTCCGAAGCCGAGAGGGTACCAGAGCTGTGCCGAGGGGTCACTGATCAGGGGGCCGCGCGCAGCCCGGCCTGCCTGTCGGCCCTGGCTAGCTTCACCGAGTGGCCGCACTGGGGCACGAAGCCGAATGCCCGCATCCGGCATCAAATAGTCAGAGCCGAGGAGAGTCCCATGAACTCGTACACAGGAATTCTGACCTTCGTCACAATGTTCCTGTTTGCCTGGCCGGTGCTGGCCGGCGCAGCGGAGATGCCGGCGGTGGGCAGCGTGGCACCGGATTTCACGTTGCCGGCCAATGACGGCAGCAAGGTACAGCTTTCAGCCCTGCGCGGCACCTGGGTGGTCTTGTACTTCTATCCCAAGGACAACACGCCGGGCTGCACGCTGGAGGCGCACAATTTCGCCAAGGATCAGTCCGAGTTCAGTAAACGCAAGGCAATCGTGCTGGGGGTGAGCGTGGACAGCGTGAATTCACACAAGGAATTCTGCGCGCAAGAGGGACTGACCTTCAAGCTGCTGGCGGATACGGAAAAGAAGGTGGCGGCGGCCTATGGATCGCTCAACAATCTGGTGGTGACCAAGCTGGCCGCGCGCCACACCTTCATAATCGATCCGCAGGGCAAGATCGCGCGCACCTTTGCCGACGTGAAGCCCGCTACGCACAGTCGCGAGGTGCTGGCCGCACTGGATGCCCTGGTTGCCAGCCCGAAGTAAAAACGCGCGCACGCTGCCAAAAGGGCGACCAGCCGTTCCGCCTCGTCCCCCTGCCCGGGAACGTCTGGGTGACCTGGAGCATCGAACTGGAAGCAAGACCTGCTGGGGGAGGAAAGCGATGATCTATCTGCGGAAAATTCGTTTGGTGGCCATTGGACTGCTGACCTTGGCCGGATGTTCAAGCAGCAACAGCGTGAATAGTGGCACGGGTGGAAACTCGGCTGCCGGAGGCGCCTCGGAAAACGGGGGCATAGTTGCGACCGGCGGGGTGAGCCCGACCGGCGGAGTGAGCGCCGCGGGTGGAGTGAGCGCGACCGGCGGAGTGAGTGCGACCGGCGGCACAGCAGCGGCCGGCGGTGGGACCGCGACAGGCGGCGTGGCGACAACTGGCGGGGCGAGCGCGACGGGCGGCGCGGCGACGACGGGTGGGGCGAGCGCAAATGGTGGGGTCAGCGCAGCCGGCGGCGTGGTAGCAACCGGCGGAGTGAGTGCGACGGGCGGGGTTGAAGCAACCGGCGGGCAGAACGCAACGGGCGGCGTGCCGCTGACCGGCGGCGCGGGCGCCACCGGCGGTGTGGCGTTGACCGGCGGCGTGGGCGCGAATGGTGGAGCGAGCGCGACGGGTGGCGTGGCAGCGACCGGCGGGGTGAGCGCTACCGGCGGATCCACCCATGCGGATGCCGGCTCTGCCTGCCATGCGCCCGGCACCCTGATGACGACGAACAGCGGTATGACGGCCTGGTTGATTGATGGGGTGGCGAATCCCACTCTGACGTTCTGTCGCGGAAGTACCTACACCTTCTCGGTGAATGCCCCCCCAAATCATTTCTTCTACATCAAGACCCAGAAGTCGAACGGGACAGCCAACGCCTACGACACAGGGGTTACGGGGAATGGAACAGACTCGGGCGACGTCACCTTTGCAGTCCCCAGCAGCGCGCCTGACACACTATTCTACGACTGTTCGACTCACACTGCGATGAACGGGACCATCAACATTGTGGACTGAGAAGCTAGGTTCTGTGCGCGGGCGCGGCCTCTCTGCGGTGTAGCTTGGAACGCGCGTCGAGCTGGTAGGTGCGTCCTCGCCACGCCACTTCCGGCTTGATGATTGCGCTTACCAGAACCAGCGGACCCAGCAGCAAAATTGCGGCCGGGACCCAGGCATGGCGCCAGCCGATGGCCGCACCGCCCAGAATTCGGTGCAGACGCACCATGCTGGCGCTCACTGCGACCACGGTCGCAGCGGCGGGAATAGCAATCAGATGCTGACCATGGTGCAAGGCGATCGCGGCCATGATGAATCCCAGCCAGAATTCGGCGCCGCGCAGCCACACCGGCGCCTTGAACGACCAGGTCGGCAGGCCTGAACGGGAAAAGATTAGCCACCGGCGGAACATACGCGCGAAGTCCAGCAATCCCAGTCCGCGAATCACCACCGGGAGCGTGTCCTCGGTGACGAGGTTGCGATACCCGGCCGCCACCAAATCCATCCCGATTCGCATGTCGTCGACCAATTCGCCGCTCACGCTTGTAAGGTCATGCATGGTTTTGAGCGTCTCACGCCGGAAGACCATGAGCTGTCCCATTATGAACGGCATGTCCCCGTTCTTGCGGACCGTGTTTGCCACCGCCGGACCATAGAGCCCGTTGAGCATGAGAGCGGCGCCCGCGTCGCCCGCGGTTTGCGGCGCTTCCGTGGCCACCACCGGCACGAAAACCGATCCGGCCCGTTCCGTGGTGAGTAGCTTCTCGACTGCCATGCGCAGTGAATAGGAATGCGGGCGGGTATCCGAGTCTCCAAAGGCCACCAACTCGCCCGTGGCATGGCCCAGGCCGGCGATCATTGCGTGGAGTTTTCCCGTCATGGTCGGAGGCGGCGATCCGGCCACCATGAGCATGGCTGTGCCGGGCCGGCCAGAAGCCACGTGGGCGGCAATCGCCTGGCGAACCGGCGCAAAGGCCGGGTCGAGCTCATCATCAAAGACGAAAATGGTCTCGACCTCGCCTGGGTAGTCGATGTCCAGCGCCGCGGTCAGGTTCTTGGCCGCTTCCACGTCCAGTCCTCGCACTGGACGGACCACTGTAATTGCTGGCAGCGGTTTGCCAGCAAGAATCCTTCCCGCAGGTCCCGCAAGCGCGAGACGGCGGGCAGCGGCTCGCTGTTCAAGCATTGAGCGACGCAGCCGGAAGTGATCCCAGATCGTCGCCAAGAAAAGCAACAAGCCCAGCCCAATCGCCGCGTATTCCACGATTCTCCTCCTTCGCCCACCCCGACTCGTTCGGGGTTTCCCTCGAAAACACACCGTGCCGCGATATCCCAAGATGCCGCGTCTAAGTGATCCACCTGTTCCTAGCGAGTTAGATGCTCCCGTTTCGCAACGGTTCCTCTGAACATCGCGGCACGCGCGATCGGCTTGCGGCATCAAACTAGCCGCGTGTCGCCAAATTGGTGACGCAACCACGCTGGCAAGGGCAAGGAGAAAACTGGAATGAACTCTCGACTCAGGTGCGTCCCAGTGGTGGCGTTGAAGATCAGCACAGCCGCGACGCTTGGCCTGCTATTCGCCGCCGCCACGGTTCGGGCACAGGAAGCCGAACCGCCGGCGAAGTCCCCCGAGGCGGCCATTGAACAGATCGACAACCCGCAGGGGGCCCAGCCCCCAATGACAGATCACAAGCAAGAGCCGCCCGAGGCGACCGTAGAGCAGATTGACAACCCGCAGGTTTTCAACCTCTGGCTCGATCCGGAGAACTATCCCCGCATTGAACGCGCGGTCAACGTCATGAACGCCCGCACGACGCGGGCGCGCGCGCTCAATTTTCTGGTCGATCACCGCACCTTTCAGCCCTTCCAGACCAATGCCTTTCATGACTGGGTTGGCTTCGATGCGGGCTACCTCAAGATCGGGCTCGCCCTCCGCTACGGCATCTTGGACAACCTGGAAGTGGGCGCGCAGCGACTAAGCAACGGCAGCGACGTGTACGATACATACCAATTCGACGTCAAGTACTGGGCACTGCACGCCGAACAATACTTCGTCGACGTGGCGGCACGCGCAGGTGCAACTTGGTACTCGGTTCTCAACGGTCCTGACTCGGGCGGTGGCTTCGCTCAGCTCATCGTCAGCCGCTCGCTGCGCGAGTACCTTTGGCTGGCCAGTGGACTCTACTATCACTCGAATGCGACCAATGAAAACCGCGTGGACAAGAATCTGCAACGCCCCAGCGGTCAAGCCTATGCGCTGGCCATCCCGGTGGCGTTGGAGGTGCGGCTGCAGACTTTCTTGGCCTGGGACGCAGAGGCTTCCTTTAATGTGGCCGGCTATCACGCCAAATACCCCGTCCTGGCAACCGCCTTCAAGATCATCAGCAACCGTCACACCTTCGCGCTGATCATGAGCAACTCGCAGGACATCGCCGCCGATGGTTTGGTGGCCAACACCGGCCGCAGCTTCCACTACCTGATTGTGGGCTTCACCATTACGCGTGAATTCAATTTGTGACCGTCAAGGAGTTCATTATGTCCAATTCGAAATTCGGCCGGCGCGATTTCCTCTTGGGTTCGGGAGTGAGTCTGGGCGCACTGCTGGCCCTGCCCGCGTCCGCGGCGTACGCGGAAGGGGGCAAGGTGGCCATCCCGCTGGCCAAGTTGGAGGTGCTGAAGTCCGTCGGTGGCTCAGTCGTTCTCAAGCTCAAAGGCAAACTGGTTCTGCTTGTCCGCGACAGCGCCACCAGCGTGCGCGCCTTCAATCCCATCTGTACCCACCGGGAATGCGTGGTCGCGTACAACCTGGGCGAGAAGAAGATCAAGTGCCCATGTCACGGCTCGCGGTTCGACCTGGACGGGCGGGTTGTGCAAGGACCCGCGTCGCGGCCACTGGCAAGCTACGCCGCCGAGCTGACGGGCGAGCAGATCATAGTGACCCTGTAGGCGGTCCATGCGACGTTTGGCAATCTTTGTGCTATTGGCTGGCTTCACGTCGTTGGCGCTTGCGTTGGTTTTGGCAACCGCCGTTTATGCGGTGGACCCGACGCCGGCGGTGGAGCAGCTCGGCGATGTCCAGACCGTGGCCCCGGGCGAAGTCGAGGGCAAGCCGTCCGGCCTTTCCGATCTAATCGGCCGGCTGCACCCGGCGCTGGTACATTTTCC
The DNA here is from genome assembly GCA_003158455.1 of Myxococcales bacterium. GTDB lineage: Bacteria > Myxococcota_A > Polyangia > Fen-1088 > Fen-1088 > Fen-1137. The sequence goes on from PMJO01000215.1 coordinate 7,858, forward strand.
CATCGCATGGCTGGTGGGCCTCGCGTTGGTCGACTTTGTCGGCCTGGCACTGAAGCGCGAGGCGTGGCAGCGCGTGGGCATCTTCGTCCTGGCCGGGACGGTGCTCAGTCTTCTGCCCACCGCCGCGACCGGACTGGCGCGCGCGGCCCACATGCCATCGGATCCGGCGGTGCACGCCCTGCTGGTTACCCACCGGACGCTCAACTTCGTGGTGGCCGCTCTGGTCTTGGCCGCGTTTGCTTTGCGGCTCTGGCGACGCACCCGCCTGCAGGGATCGTGGCGCATCGTCTACCTGGCGCTGGTTTTCGCGGCCACCTCTTTGGTCCTGGTGGCGGCCGACTTCGGTGGCCGCATGGTGTACGGCCCTGACTATCTGCCCTGGTAGCCGGCGACCCCTCGCCGAAGAAGTGGCCTCGGTCTTGCAAAAGGAAATGCTCGCGTATCACTGACAAAGAGGGGGCGGTCATGTCCAAAGGCGAAGACCTACATGCAATCATCATCGCGACTGGCGAAGACCATCGTCTGAAGTCGCTTACCGAGGCGCTTGGCGGAATGGACGTTCCCAAGCAGTTCGCCTTGATTGCGGGCGGCGGATCTTTGCTGCAGCAGACGGTCGCGCGGTACGCCAGCCTGATGCCATCCGAACGCATGGTCGTGGTGGTAGCCGCAGATTACGAGACGGTAGCGTGCGCCCAGTTGCGCCAATGGCCCGGGATTGAGATCATCACGCGGCCGGCGGATTGCGGCGCGGGTCTCGACCTGCTCTTGCCACTGGGACGGGTTTTCTCGCGCAAACCCGACGCGCACGTGCTGGTGACGCCGGCCGATCACTACGTGCCTCATCCCGAGGCGCTGGTGAACGCGGTGGTCGCGGCAAACCAGTCGCTGGACAAGGCGCCGGTGATTCTCGTCGGTGTGTCCAGTGGCCAACGGAGGTGCAGCCGGGCGTGGATCCTGCCCGGGAAGCCGCTCGACGGGCGGGTGCTTTCCGTGGCGGGCCTGGCAGAACGTGCCTCTCCGGTGGAGGCGGCAGAGCTGGCAGCGGCCGGCGCGCTGTGGAACACTTCGACGGTGGTGGCCCGCGCGGAGCACCTGTGGTACTTGGCCGCGCGTCAGTTGCCCATGCAGGCCGAGGCCGTGGCCCGGCTTTGGGCAGGCAAAGGCTCGCTTGCCAATGCGGCCGCGACCGCCTGCCTGATGCCATCCGCCGAGTTGAGTAGCGCGATTCTGCGCGGAGCCAAGAATTCTGCCGTGATCGCGGTGCGCGGATCGGGCTGGACGGACTGGACCTCGACCGAGCACGTGATGGATTCGATCCAGGATCCGAGGGAGCTGGAGCTGCTTCTCTCGCGCATTGTGCTGCAGCAGCGGGCTACTGGCCGAACCCAACTGCGTCCGCTGGTGTCAGCGACTTCGAGTCACGCCAGCGCAGCCTGAAGCCGCCCTTCGTATGCTACGAATCGGTAGCGCGCCCCTGTAGCCGCGCCACCGGATGGAAACGCGTTTCCAACCGCTACGCGCCCTGCGCTTGGAGAGCCGAAAGTCGCGTGGGGAGCCCGCCGGCTATGCCGGGTTGGAAGTATAGTTGTCGGCAAGTTGTCATGAGCAAGACCACGAAGAACCTGGAACGAAGAGATTTTCTGAAACTGGGCGCGGGTGGCTTGGCTGCCGGCGCGCTGTCCGCCGGCTGCGCGACCATGACGTCGAGTCAGCCGGAAAAAGCACTTTCGCCGGAGGCGGCACCGCCGCCCAAACCAGCGCCCGCAGCCGGGCCGGCCGAATCGGCGGCGAAACCCGTCGGGCCGTCCCGCCGCGTGCTCGGCCGAACCGGCATCGAGGTGCCCATCGTCAGCATGGGCGTGATGAATGCCGACAACCCCAACTTGGTTCGCGCGGCCCTGGACGGCGGCATCCTTCTGCTCGACACCGCGCACGGCTACCAGGAAGGTCGCAACGAAGAAATGCTCGGCACGGTCCTTCCGAGCCGCAAGCGCGAGTCCTTCGTGCTTGCCACCAAAATCCACCTCAGCACCTTGGATCGCAAGACCGGGCTCTTCGCGAAAGGGACGCGCGGCGAGGAGATCGGGGAGAAGCTCGACATCAGCCTCAAGCGACTGGGACTCGATCACGTTGACATCCTTCATTTGCACAACCAATCGGCACGCGAGAGCGTGCTCTATGAACCCGTCCTCAAGGCACTGGAGAAGGCCAAGCGCGACGGCAAGGCGCGTTTCCTCGGCGTCTCGACCCATAAGAATGAGCCGGAAGTGATCCGGGCGGCAGTGGAGGCCAAGCTCTACGACGTCGTGCTGACGTCGTACAACTTCAAGCAGGACCATCACCTCGAGGTACAGAAGGCGGTGGGGGAAGCGGCGCAGGCGGGCCTTGGCATCGTGGCCATGAAGACGCAAGCGGGCGTCTACTGGGACGGTGAGAAACAGCACCCCATCAACATGAAGGCAGCGCTGAAGTGGGCGCTGCGTGATCCCAATGTGCACACCGCGATTCCGGGCTTCACCACGCTTGAGCAACTGCAGACTGACCTTGAGGTTCTGCGCGATCCCACTCTCACTGACGACGACAAGCGCAGCCTGGAGGCGCCCAAGCTAGTCGGGTTCTTCTGCCAGGGCTGCGGTGAGTGCCTCGATCCTTGCCTGGCACACCTGCCAATTCCCGATCTGATGCGCTCATTCATGTACGCGCACGCGTACCGCAACCGCGAAGCCGCGCAGGCGTTGCTGCTCGATCTTGGTTTGCCGGAGTTTCCCTGCGGTGACTGTGGCGAGTGTCCGGTCCACTGCGCAAAGGGCTTCGACGTTCGCCAGCGGGTGCGCGATGTCGTGCGGCTGCGCGCGGTGCCGCGGGAATTCCTGTTATGAGCACGGGACTTCTGGCGGTGCGGGGCGGACTGGTGGCCCTCGTCGCGGTTTCCGCTGCAGCTGCAAGCCAAGCCCGCACTGACTCCCAGCCGGCCGGCCATCCCGAGGCGTCGGCACTCTTTCCCAAGATCGCCGGCTGGAAGATCTCCGATGGCCCGACCACATACACGCCCGCGACACTCTTCGAGTACATCGACGGCGGCGCGGAGTCGTTCCTGCAATTCGACTTCCAGGATCTCGCGTCGGCGACCTATGCGAACGCTGGGGTTGGCCGCGACAAGAATCGTAGGTCGTCACACGCTGCCAATGCCGGTGACAGTACGGCGTCTGCCAAGACGGAGGTCACAGTCGACATCTACCGCCACAAGGACGCAATTCGGGCCTTTGGGATGTACACCCAAGAGCGCCCGGCCGGCACGACCCCTTTGCCCATCGGCAGCGAGGCCTACGCTGGGCCGGACTACCTCCAACTGGTTGTCGGTTCCTATTATGTGAAGCTGGTTCAATTGGGCAGCAAGCAGCCATCCGTGTTGCGCTGGTTCGCCGAAACAGTGGCCGCCGGCCTGCCTGGTACGCACGATATCCCGGCGGTGCTCAAATGCTTCCCCGAGCGAGGCAAGCGCGCTCGCGCCGAAAAGTTCATGGCGCGCGACTTCCTCGGCCACCCATTTCTTCACGACGCGGTCGCGGTCCCTTACCAGATAGGTGCAGTGAATTTCCGCCTGTTCATCGTCGAAGGCAAAGACAGCGTTGACCTTCGCGCAATGGTAAAGCGCTATCGTGCGGTGGCAAAGTCGCCTGACCCCGGAGCCGATTCGGCCGCCGCGGAAGGAAGCGCGACCGTGAAGGACCCGCTCAATGGCGAAGTGGTGCTGCAATGGAAAGGGCGCTGGCTGTGGGGCGCCGTGGACCAGCCCGGTCCCGAGGCCAAAGCTCTAGTCGACGAACTGGGCCGGCGCCTTTCCATTCTTGCCAAATAGCGCTTTTTGCCAATCTTGCAGTTCGCAGCCTGTGGGGTTTCGCACGGGGGCAGATCCCCTTTTACAAGAACCTGTTCGGCGACCAAGACGTGAAGCCGTCCGTGGCTTTGGGCCTGCAATACCAGGTGCTGTAGACCTGCAACACTTCTACCCCGGTTCGTGCCGCCGGTTGGCGGACTCGCTTCCGCTCGTCTTTGCACCGGGCCATCATCTCTCACTTCTTCCTCTGGCGGGGGAAGCTGTCGAAGGAATTCACGAGTTTGCGGCGTCCGAACCAGGCTTAGGCGTATCCCTGGGCATCGAATCGCGCGACGGCCACATGATAGAGCGCAGATGCCCCTCGAAGCCGCCGTTCTCTTGCGGCCAAGCGTTCTCGGGCCTCGGCCATGGATACGTCGGATTCCAGGGGTGCTCTCGGAAAGGACGCTGTGTTCATGGGAGCACGAATTCTGCCGCAGCCCAAAGTCGTCGACGAATGCTATGACGCTGGAATTTGTCTGGCTGGCAAGGCCACGCCGAGGTTGCTTGCCGCGGGCGCGCTACTTATCGATACACGCGCCACATGTCGTCGACGAATGAGTATTGGGGAAACTCGCCCTGCAGCCAGTAGCGCGTCTGCCTCTGGCGCTCCCAGTCGGAGCTGTAGTCAAAACCCGATTGGGTCTTGATGTCTGCAATGGCATGGGTGTCGTCTTCATTCATCGGTGATTGAGAGCAGGCTGCTGCCTCCCTCCGCGGCGACCGTGTTCGCGCCCCCGTCGGCTGCGCGCGAGCCGCCGGCATCGACGCCGCCGGTGCCGCTGGCCGAGCAGCCCGATGCTGCCAGGGCAAGCCATGCAAGCCTATACGATGGTCTCATTAGCATGCCTCCTGGTGACGGCGCTGAGCGCCTCACCCAATGGTACACCCGTGGAGTTTCTTCGGCGCAGACCCCGCACGTGCGATTCCGCACCCCTGTGCGAGGCCGCCCGCCGGGAAAGGCGGCTCTGCCCGTGGCGATGGGCGCTACCTGGGACTATTTCCGCGATAATTGGACGCTACCCGGGCTGCGGCGCAAGGTGCGTTTCTTGCTAGCATGCCGACGCCGTGCACGCAGAAGCAAACCCCCTAGATGGGGAACGCGGCCCGAAACTGGGCGACGAGTGGCGCGATTGGGATGGCCACGCCACGCCCGACGCGGCGGCGCCCAAGCGCCTTTTCTTCGCGCTGATTGTCGGATTTCTCGCAGTCACGGTGGCGGCGAGTTTTGTGTCCTGGTACATGGTGGCGCCACGCCTTTCCGAGTGGCATGCGGCGGCACCGACGGCGCTGCTGGTCGCGCTGGCGTTCCTTCTAACCGCGCTCGGCGTTGCGCTCGCGTTGGTGGCCCTCATGCTTCTTACCAGTTGGCCGCGCAGCACGCGCGCGTCGTCGCTCGCTCGTCGGATCCTTGCCGTGGTCGAACGTCGGGTTTTCTGGTTGGGCCGCATTTTGTCGATCAACAAGGATCGGTTGGCCCACGCCTTCATTCGCACCAACAATGCCCTAGTTCGGCTGGCCCCGCAGGGCATCGCGCCGCAACGGGTGCTAATCCTCTTGCCGCGTTGTCTGCGCAAGGAGCAGCTCGACCAGGCACGATCCATGGCGAGCACGCGCGGGGTTGAGGTGGCGATCGTCGCCGGGGGCGAGCAGGCGCGCCAGCGCATCCGGGAAAAGCGACCGAGCGTCGTGATTGGTGTGGCCTGCGAACGCGATCTTCTGAGCGGGATTCGTGACGTCCGTCACAAGCTTTCGGTCTTGGGCATCACGAATACACGGCCGAACGGCCCCTGCCGCGACACGCAAATCAATCTGACGGAGCTCGAAGGAGCGCTCGATCTCTGTGTGCGTCCCGCGGCCGCTTCCAACCTGCTACAGTCTAGGCTTGGGACGTGACAAGTTGGAAGCGTCGCATCTGAAAATTATGAAGCCAAATCGGGACGTCGGCATCGTCGGCTATGGTGCCTACGTGCCCCGCTATCGCCTGCGCGGAACCGAAATCAGCCGCATGTGGGAAGGCGAGCAGGGATGCACGCCGCCCATCAAAGAGAAGGCGGTGCCCGGTCTCGACGAGGACGTGGCGACAATGTCACTTGAGGCCGCACGCAACGCGCTCAAGCGCACCGCGATCGATCCATCGCGTATCCGTGCGGTGTGGGTCGGCAGCGAGAGTCATCCCTACGCGGTCAAACCGACCAGCACCATCGTCGCGGAAGCCATCGGCGCGGTACCGCACACCCTGGCGGCTGACTGGCAGTTCGCGTGCAAGGCGGGCACCGAGGCGATGCAGGCCGCGTTGGGCTTCGTCGGCTCGGGCATGGCGGACTACGCGCTGGCGCTCGGCATGGATACCGCGCAAGGACGGCCGCGCGACGCGCTTGAGTACACTGCCGGCGCGGGCGGTGCCGCGTTTCTGGTCGGGCCGGCCGAGGAATCGGTCGCGGTGCTGGAGGGCTCGACCTCGTACGTGACCGACACCGCGGATTTCTGGCGCCGCCAGCACGAGCACTATCCCGCCCACGCAGGTCGCTTCACCGGTGAGCCGGGCTACTTTCGCCACGTAATCGCCGCCGCGTCGGAGATCATGGCGGCGCTCGGCCGCAAACCAGCCGACTATGCCCACGTCATCTTCCATCAGCCCAACACCAAGTTCCCGCGCAAGGCGGGGCGTGAGCTGGGCTTCAAGAGCGAGCAGCTCGAAGCGGGATTACTGGTCAACGACATCGGCAATACCTATGCGGGCGCCGCGATGATCGGGCTCACTGGGGTGCTGGACGTGGCCGAGCCAGGCGAGCGAGTGCTCATGGTGTCGTTTGGCAGCGGCGCGGGCAGCGATGCCTTCGACTTGCGCGTGACCGACGCGATCACCGCGCGCCGGGCGTGCGCCTTGAGTACGCGCGACTACGTTGTCCGGCGCCACGAGATTGATTACGCCACATACGCGCGCCATCGGGGAAAGATTCGGATGGAGTAGCTGGCCGAACTGCGCGCCACACCTAGGAATGGCAATACGAACTATTCGAGACTGAAATGCGAGATGTATCGATCATCGGACTAGGACAGACCCCAGTCGGCGAGCACTGGGAGAAATCCCTCAAAGACCTGGCGGCTGAGGCGATCCAGGCCGCCATCAAGGACGCCCAGACAGAACGCGTCGATGCGCTCTACGTCGGCAACATGTGTTCGGGCACGCTCAATGGGCAGGAGCACCTGGGTGCGCTAATTAGCGATTGGGTGGGGCTGCGCGGGGTCGAAGCGGTCAAGATCGAGGCGGCCTGCGGCTCGGGAGCGGCGGCGCTGCGCCTGGGCTATGTGGCGGTGGCGGGAGAACTGGCAGATTTCGTGGTCGTGGCGGGGGTGGAGAAGATGACCGATCGGCCTGGAGAACAGGTCACCGCCGCTTTGGCAATGGCCTCCGACGCCGATTTCGAGGCGCAAAATGGGCTGTCGTTCGTGGCGCTCAATGCGCTGCTCATGCGGCGCTATATGCACGAATTTGGCGTGTGCCACCGAGATTTCGCGCCGTTTGCCATCAACGCGCACAAGAACGCCGTGGGCAATCCGTTTGCATTGTTTCCGCACCCAGTTACCGCCGACGATTTCTGCGCAGCGAAGATGATCGCGGATCCGGTGAACCTGCTCGACAGCTCACCGGTGTGCGACGGCGCCGCCGCCGTGGTGCTGTGCCCCACCGAGATCGCTCGCCAGTTCAACTCGCGGCCGGTGCGCATTCGCGCCTCGTCGGCCGCGACCGATACCATCGCCCTGCACGATCGGCGCGATCTCCTCGGACTCGAGGGCGCGGCCCTGAGTGCGGCCAAGGCGTACAAGCAGGCCAAGCTGACCCCAAAAGACATCGATCTCTTCGAGCTGCACGACGCGTTTACCATCGTGTCAGTGCTCTCGCTCGAGGCGTGCGGCTTCGCCGAACGCGGCCGCGGCGTGCGCCTGGGCGCGCAAGGGGACATCGCCATCGGCGGACAGATCCCCATCACGACCATGGGTGGACTCAAGGCGCGCGGTCACCCGGTGGGTGCCACGGGAATCTACCAGGTGATTGAGGTGGCCCTGCAATTGCGCGCGCAGGCGGGTGCCAATCAGGTGCGCGATGCACGCCTCGGCATGGCGCAGAATATCGGTGGCAGCGGCGCCACCGTCGTAACTACTATTCTAGAGGCTGGATAGCAACAACGCGGCGAAGCTTTGGTTCTTGACAGCCAGCGCCGCAAGGAGCAAAGAAGTCACTCATGGAGATTGCCAGACACTGGAGATTGCAGCGACACCGCTACTCCCTGGTGGGCGAGGTGTGCAACCACTGTGGCGTCAAGATCTTCCCGGCACGCGATGTTTGCCCCGAGTGCAATGCCCCGGCCAAGACCCCATATACCTTCAGTGGCAAGGGCGAGGTCTACTCGTACTCGACCGTGCATCACCCGCCGGAGGGCTTCGAGCACTTTGCCCCGTATGTTGTCGCCTTGGTCCGCCTGGTCGAGGGGCCGCTGGTGGCCGCGCAGCTCACCGACGTGGAAGGCGAGAAGATTGAGATCGGGATGCCGGTAGAGATGGTCACGCGCAAGCTGCGCGACGATGGCAGCAAGGGCACCATTGTATACGGGTACAAGTTTCGTCCGGTGATCGCAGGTGGCGCGGCGGTGGTAGCGAAGGACGCGGCGGTATAGTTCGGTAGCCTCTCCTACGTCGTGGCCGCGGCGAAGCGTGCCAGCGCCCAAATTGGGAAATAGCGCCGGTAGTTTTCGTAGTTGATGAGTACTGTTTTGTTGAACACGCCCGAAAGCGACTGCCGGGGCCAATCCCCACTAGCGAGTTGAGTCGCAACTAGAAATTGGGCCGCATGCGCACAGCGAGGGTTGCGTGCTTCGCCTGCCGTGACGAGAGTCAGAAGCGCCCAGGCGGTATTGACCGCGTGACTTGCGCTGGTGAGGTAGCGTTTCTCGCGACAACTCTCGCCGCTTTCCCCCCAACCACCGTCGGCGTTTTGGTGTTGGTAGAGGAACGCACACGCCCGCTGTAGCGCTGGATCGCTGTTCTTCGCGCCCGCTGCGTGCAGTCCGCGCACGCCGAACCACGTGCCGTAGGTGAAGCACACGCCCCATGATCCCTCCCAGCTCCCGTCGCTGCGCTGGCCCTTGCGCAAAAAGCGCTCGCCGCGGCGGATGGCCGCCCCAGCCTGCCTCCGCAGGAGATCCTTGATCGCGCGATCGGGATGCTTGGCGAAGTGTCGTTGGCAGAGCGCCAAACTGTGAAGGCAGGCCGCCGTACACTCAGCATAGGAGCAATCCACCATGATCTCGCCGAACACATGGGCTGGGTTGAGAAGCTCCAGCCAGTGCCCGCCCCGCTGTCTTTCGTAGGTGGCCCACCCGCCATCGCGATTCTGCCAGCCGAGAATCAGTTTGACGGCATCGAGGATCCGCTCCGTGGGAAGAGCAGGCAGCCCGGCGTCCTCCAGCATGATTGCTGCGGTCAGCCCCTCGGCGGTGCAGTCTGTGATGGGCCAGCCATGCGCGCGATCGGAGAAGGGCCATCCACCGCGACATGGGTGCCGATGGTAGCGCTGGTATGCTGGCAGATCTTCGCACACCTGATTATCGTGAATAAACGCGAGGGCGTGTTGCAATGTCTCGCGATGCCCTGCCCACAGCGGGGTCCCTAGCATCGCCTGCGTGGCAAATGCCGTGTCCCAGAGCGCGGTCGAGTTGTAGCCGTTCNNGCAATGTGATCGAAGAGTTGGGCCAGCGCGCGCTGGCGAAAGGCCTGCACATGCACGCGTTCGTAGAGACCTGTGAAGAAGTTGGCAGCCCTGAGCACCAACGACGTTGGCGTGTAGACATCACCGGGGGCGATGGTGTTGCGGTGTTCGGCGAAGCGGATGCTGTCGTAGGGCTGAGCGTAGAGCTCGCGCCGGAGCGCGTGCGTGAGATCGTTGGCTGGCATGCGCGCTTTGTTGCCATAAAGGTGCGCCATAGGCAGATACACCTGCCGGCAGTGACACCAAAAGTGGCTGGGATGGAAGGGCAGGCTCTCGGGCAAGAGCCACAACTCCGGCAGGACCGGCTGCAGACCGTCGTAGTCGTAGAGATTCAGGAGCGCGAGCGTGAACTTGCCCCAACTTGCACACGCGAGAGCTGTACCGTGTGCGTGGATGAACGTTCGTGCCTTCACTGCCTGTGCATCGTCGGGCGGAAGCCCGAGGAGCCGAAGCGCCACGTAGCATAAGACCGTCGCGAATAGCGACCCCGAACTTTCCACATGAAGACCGAAACTGCCGTCGGCGTGCTGGTTCGCGCTTAGATAGGCAATCATGCTGCTGCGCCTTCTAGGCTCGATCGGTCTCTGGGCGATATGGCGAGCCGCTACGTACATCGGCAGAAGGAACATCGGTCCGCCATAGTCGCCACGCCACGCACCGTCGGTCTCCTGTTGCGAGGAGAGGTAGTCAAGCCCGCGCACGACAGCGCGCTCGCACGAAGCGAGATCAAGGTCTATGTTCTTGGGCGTGGCGGTCGCCGTGCTCGCTTCTTTCACGCGGAGTTCTGCCCACCCTGCCATCGTTGGCGCACCATCTGCGAAACGGTGCGCGTGTAGGGCTCCCAAAAGGCGCCGCCCTCAATGTCGCCAAGCAAGTCCTCGTAGATAGGTTCCAGCTTGGTACGCCAATTGGGATCGACGGTGACAGCGCGCGCCGCCCATTCATGGCAATAGCGGCAGCTCTCGCAATCGGTCGACTGGCAGTTTTTCTCCGTGAAGCGATCGAGGAAGCCGTCGAGCGCGCGATTGTCGATCATGACTGGATTCGCGCCTTCTCTGGGATACAGCATGCTCGCCGCGTGCCCAAAATCGATGAGCTTGCGAAAGCGCAGCAAATTGATCGTGCGCGGCTTGACGAAATACTTGAGCATGCGCCGAAACGAGAAGGCGTCTTTCCCTGAAGCACCAAGCTTATCCTTCGGGTAGGCGTAGTTCTGCACGAGATCAAGAAGATTGCCGTCGTAGCGCCTCGCCGAGTAGGCCTTGACGCGTTCGAGCAAGATCTGCGTCGGGGTGTTGCGCTC
>PMJO01000208.1 GCA_003158455.1 Myxococcales bacterium
GCGCTGGCGGAAGAACACCGGTCCCTTTGACGATAGCTTGACCAGAAGCGCGATGACCAGCATGGGCAGCGCGCTGACCCCCAAGATGAGCAAGCCGAGAACTACGTCCTCCAGTCGCTTGAGCCAGCCCACCACACCCTGGAAGGGAGTATCGTGGATGCTGACCACGGGAATGCCTCCCACCTCACCCCAACGCGCGCGCAGCATAGCGTAGGCGAAGAAATCTGCGATGAGATAGACCGTGACCGTGGTGTCAGTCAGCGCGCGGAAGAGAAGGGAATAGCGAGCCTCCGCCCGCATGGGGAGTGCCACGTAGATGATGTCGATGGCGCCTTCCCGAGCACAGCGCAGGAGATCGTCAAAACCACCCAACACCTGGCAATCCACGCGGTCGATGGCATAGCGCCGGTCCGCCCCACGGTCGTCGAAGATCCCCACCAGTCGCATTCCCAGCCAGGGCTTCTGCTCCAAGACCTGCGCCATCCGCTCTGCTTCGGGCGTGGAGCCCACGATAGCAACCCAGCGCAGGTTGCGCCCACGGGCGCGCGCCATCCGAAGCGTCAGGCGTACGGCGACGCGCAGGCCACACAGAAAAACCGGTGCCAGCAAGAACCAAACGAAAGAGACGACGCGGGAGTATTCGGCCGACGTCTTGGTCACGAACCCATAGACGACGAGGGTCAGGGGTACCGCCATCCAAGTGACGAGCACGTCGCCCACCTCGCGCGAAAGGGATTCCGTACGCCATGGGCGATAGAGCCCGCCGAACTCGGCTACGAATCCGAAGACCAGAACGCCGAGCAACGTGGCTCCTGTCATGGGGAAGCGCCAGTCTTCCCGATACAGCCCACAGGCGAAAAACTGCGCCAGCGCTATGAGTCCAGCATCAACTACCCGCTGAACCGCCCCGACAAGGTTTTCATTTCGGTGAAGCAGACCAGAGTCGGCAGTTTTCATATCCTAGTTCCCCCCGCACAAAAGCACGTCCGTCACGCTAAGGATGCGTGCAATACATTGTCCACATCCGCAACGCCATGAACGCTATAGTTTCATATATGAACTCAGAAGGGCAGTCAATCGCAATATGTTTCACCCTGTCCGGCCCCAGGCATGACACTTCGTGAGACTAGAAGCAGAGTGTCTGTACTCGTAGATGCTGTAAGCGCGGCAAGGGTTGCAAACGTGCCTGTCCAGCTCCGACAGATTCGATTCGTGGCGCGTGGCGCTGCGTCTGTTAGACTGAGCGCGTCTTCATGAGAGTCGGATACCTTGTCAACCAGTACCCGAAAATCAGCCACACTTTTATCCGAAGTGAAATCAAGTCATTGGAAGACTCGGGGGTTCAGGTCGTCCGCTACTCTTTGAGGCGGACGAAAGAGAATCTGGTTGACCAACTAGACGTGGACGAAATGCGGCAGACCTGCGCCGTGCTCGACGCGGGGGTGGGACGTCTTCTACTAGGCTCGCTGCGCCGTTTTCTGGCATCGCCGCTTCTTTTCCTGCGTGCCCTGGCGGTGTCGCTGCGCTTGGGGAAAAGATCAGATCGTGGCACGCTGAGACATCTCATCTATCTGGTCGAAGCCTGCCTGCTCGTGGACTGGATGAGGCGGGATGGCGTGGAGCATCTGCACGCCCATTTCGGCACCAACTCGGCCACGGTGGCGCTGCTGGCGCGGGAGCTGGGCGGTCCGCCTTTCAGCTTCACCGTTCACGGCCCCGAGGAATTCGACCGCGCGCCACTGTGGTCACTCGGGGAGAAGATTGAGCGCGCCGCCTTCGTGGTAGCCATCAGCAGCTTCTGCCGCAGTCAGCTTCTGCGCTGGTGCGGGCGCCAGCACTGGTCGAAGATCCACGTGATTCGTTGTGGAGTTGACCGACGCTTTCTTACGCCCGATGTGGCGCCCATGCCGGCGGTCCGGCGCCTGCTGTCCATCGGCCGCCTGTGCGAGCAGAAAGGGCAGATGCTTCTCATTGAAGCCCTGGGCTGCCTCAAGCGCGACGGACTGGAAGTTGAGCTGGCGCTGATTGGCGACGGCGAGCTGCGTGCCGCGGTAGAGAGGAGCATCGCCGAGCAAGGTCTGGCTGCACAGATCCGTCTCCGTGGCTGGGCGGACATGCCCGCCGTCTGCCGGGCACTCGACGATGCCTGCGCCGTCGTTCTGCCAAGTTTCGCGGAGGGGCTGCCAGTGGTCATCATGGAGGCGTTTGCTCGCGGCCGTCCCGTGCTCAGCACCTACGTCGCCGGTATTCCCGAACTGGTGGTGCCGGGGCAGAATGGGTGGCTGGTCCCCGCGGGCTCGGTAGAAGCCCTGGCCCAGGCCCTGCGCCAGGTGCTCGCCACGCCGAGTGCCCGCCTGGCGGAGTTGGGACGCGCCGGGCGTGCGCGGGTCGCCGAACAGCACGATGCTGGACGGAACGGCCACCAGATGGCCGACCTGCTGCGCGCCTACGCCAGGGACCGGAGCGTCCCCCCGGATCCCTCCATCCCGTGAGGCTCGGTCATCTCGGGTCGGGACAGCTCGAGATTCAGCCGGGCGAGCGCCCCAGCCAGAAAAAGAACTAGCGGATTGCCCATGCCGTTGGGCAGAAGATCGAAAACATAGCAGGCCACCACGACGGCCAAGCCCGCCAAGAGGAAGCGGTCACATGGCTCCCGTACCTGCCTCAACACGCGCCCCGCGCGCATCACCGGATAGAGCAGAAGACCGAACGCGCAGACAAGCCGCAGAAGTCCACCGCCGGTGAGCATGATGATCCAGTATCCGTCGGTGACGACTATGTCGAGGCCAGTATCGTCGTGGACTCGGTTGCGGCCAAACCCGCCCCAACCGAACCACAGCCGCCCGCCGGCCAAGTCCATGAGCTGCTTGTCCATGTCGAAGCGGTACTGGAGCGATTGAGCGCGTTCTGGGCTCAGATGCTCACTCGTGAATTCTGCGATGGCCTGGTCAGGAAAGATCCCCGCGAGCTTGACGCCAGGATAGGCGATGCACACTGCTGCCAGCAGCAAGGCGACGCGGATCTGGCGACGTGGACTTGCAAACGCCACGACGGGCAGTGTGACCAGACCCATGATGATGGCGCCGGTGCTCTTGCACAGGACCAAGATCAGCACGAGGTACAAGGTCGACCAGCCCGCGGGCAACCCCAAGCGCGATCTCCTGATGCGTCCTTCGACGGCGGCGAGGAGTGCCGCTGCCAGTGCGAACATGCCTACTACCAAGCCATGCATGAGGAACACGATGGGACGGAAGCCTCCCCAGCGGCGGGCCTGCGCAAAGACAGGGAAGTAGGCATAGCCATAGACCCAGTGATGTAGGTTTGGGCTCATCCGTATTTCGAACAGCATGAAGAGCGAGTAGAGCAGGCCCAGTCCGACGAAGGTGCGCACGAGGGTGCGGGCCTCGCGACTTGAGGTGATGACCAGCCGGCCGACCAGATATGGCACCGCATCCTCGAAGAAGAAGCGGATGGTAGAAGACAGCAGGTCGTGCGTAGTCAATCCGGGCAACACCAAAGGCCCGTAGGTCAAGGGGTCGCGATTGGTGAACACGGTGAGCGCGATCGCCGGAACCGTGAGAAGCAGGAACACATCCCCGCCACGCCCCAGGCGTGCGCGACGTACCTGTCGAGGGGAGAAAACCAGCAGGCCAACTAGGGCGCAAAGCGTCGCCACCTCGTGCTTGCCCAGGGGCGGAATGAGAGGCGCATCGAAGCAGACCAGCCCCGGCAGAAAGAGTATTCCAACCAGCACGACGAACATCGCCGCCTTGGCCGGCCGCATGAGGAAGAAAGCGAGCGCCGCCAGCGGCACGTAGGCCGCGAGTACGAACTGTGCGAAGAATCCGGGCACGGCCGAGCGTCTCTCCCCTAGTCGGGACAGAAGGTAGCAAACTACCGGGGCGAGGGGCGGGAGAAAACGATCTTTTTCACCACGTCATGGAGTCCCGTGAGCGAAAACGGGCGCGGCGTCGGATCTTGAGTTCGCTTGTGCTACGCTCCTGGCCCCCGTGAAGGAGATCTCCGCCCAACCCGTTCCGTCGCCGAGTTCACGTAACGCGGCCCCAACAGGTGCGCCCGAACCCCGGAGCAGCCTGAACAAGGCAGCCTGGAAAGGCTCAACCATCACGCTGATCGGGCAAGGGGTGGGCTCAGTTATTCGCTTCGGCGCCAACCTGATCATCACGCGCTTGCTCCTGCCCGAGCATTTCGGCCTCATGGCGCTGGTGTCGACCTTCCTGTTGGGGGTGGCCCTCTTTTCCGACACCGGAGTGGGCCCCAACATCATTCAGAACCCCAAGGGCGAGGAGCCATTCTTCTTCAACACCGCCTGGACCGTGCAGGCCATCCGCGGCGTCTTTCTGTGGGTGGTGGTGTGTCTCTTGGCTTGGCCTCTGTCGCGAGTCTACCATCAGCCCCAACTGCTCAAACTGCTGCCCGTGGCTGGACTGACGGCACTGTTTGGCGGGCTGGAGTCCACGCGCACTTTTATCCTGAACCGTCGCCTCTCCTTTCTGGCCATCACGTCGCTTGAGTTGGCCACACATGTGGTGAATGTGGGGGTCATGATCGGACTGGCATTGGTTTGGCGCTCGGTCTGGGTTCTCGTCCTGTCCGGCGTCCTGTCGACGTTGGTGCGGACTATCCTCAGTCACACCGTGCTTCCCGGTCAGCGCAACCGGTTCGCCTGGGATCCTGCCGCGGCCCGGGCGCTGTTCGAATTCGGACGCTGGATCTTCGTCAGTACAGCGCTCACTTTTCTGGCCACGCAGAGCGATCGGCTGATCCTTGGCAAGCTTGTGTCGGTGGCCGAGTTGGGATTCTACTCCCTCGCGGCCGGCCTAGCCGCCGTACCGCTGCAAATTGTGCAGGGAGTGGGTGCCCGGGTACTCTTCCCGGTTGTCGCAACGGCGATGCGACAGGCGGACCATGACCCGACCTCCATCCGCACCAAGCGCACCAACCTTTTGTTGGCCATGGTTCCAATCATGGCACTCGGTGCGGCCCTGTCGCCGGCTCTGGTACGGTTGATGTATCGGCCGAACTTTCATCCCGTGGGGATACTCGCCTCCTATCTATGCATCGGAACCTGGTTGAACATGGTCTCCACTTCGTATGCAATTGTGTTGCTGGCGGGCGCCCGTCCCAAGTACATGAGCCTAGGCCAGTTGGTGAAGGTGATCCTCCTGGTGGGCCCAGCGTGGATCGCGGCTACCCGCTTCGGCGCCGCCGGCGTGGCCGTCGTGGTCAGCCTGTCTGAACTTGGCCTCATCGCCGTCAGCATGGTCGGCTGTCGACGCTTCAAGGTGGTGTCCGTGGGGTGGGACCTGGGCATCACGCTCGCTGGGGCAGCGTTGGTCGGTATCTTCCTGGTCCTCCACAACCTCGTGCTTCGTCTCACCGGCACCCCCGTGGTGGCGCTGGCCGTGGTCAGCGTCATTGGTCTGGGTTGCGTCGTCGGGATTGCGAAGAAGGTCCGTCTGATATGAACGAGGCCGCCTCGATTCCGTCGCCTGCGCACTTGCCGGTGTGCAGCCTCATGGGAATGCGCTTGGCTCGCATGCGCCAGGCGGACCTGGTCGAGCACGTGTTCGCGGCGCTGGCGGATGGGAAAGGCGGGTGGCTGGTCACAGCCAATCTGGACTTCCTGCGCCGGTACGTGCGGGATGCCCGCGTGCGCGCTCTTTACGACGCGGCGGACCTGCGCGTGGCTGACGGCGCGCCGCTGGTGTGGGCATCGCGACTGCAGGGTGAAGCCCTGCCCCAACGGATCGCCGGATCGTCGTTGCTGTGGCTTCTGGCAGAGAGGGCTGCTCGGGGCGGGTGTTCGCTCTATCTGCTTGGCGGAACCCCGGCCGCCAACGAGGGGGCAGCGCGCGTTTTGGCTGAACGGTATCAAGGCTTGAACATCTGCGGCCGCTCGTGTCCCGCGATCTCCTCGCCGCCCACGGCGGATGAAGTGGCGCACCTGCGGACCGAGTTGGCAGCGCTGCAGCCGCACATTGTCCTCGTCGCGCTGGGCTCGCCCAAACAGGAAGAGCTAATCGCCCGTTTGCGCCCGCACCTGCCCACAACCTGGATGATGGGAGTGGGGGTCAGCCTGAGCTTCGTGGCCGGGGAACTCGGCCGGGCGCCGGCGTGGATGCGGCGGGCTGGGCTGGAATGGCTGCACCGTCTGGCGCAGGAGCCAGGGCGCCTCGCCCGCCGCTATCTCGTCGAGGACTTGCCTTTCGCCCTACGCCTGTTCTCTGCGGTGCTCATGGCGCGTCTGCGTGCTCGTCGGTCATCGTAGGCGTCACGCTCGCCCTGTTGTGCAGGGACCGTGTGAACGCGATTTCCTACGTTCCTACCGCTTTGGCGCCTTGTGTTCGATGATGGCGCTGGGGCTCTTGGCAAGGCGGCGCAGCCAGTACTCCGCTAGGCCCAGTCCTTCGGGAAGCTTTCCGAGAACGCAGAATCGGGCGTAGAGCCAAGCGTCGGCTGGGCTGCGGCCTTGCTTGCGGGATGCACGGTAGGTGCGCCAGCCCAGTGCTGGATAGCCTGCGAGCAGGGCAAGGCTGAGGCCGAAGGTGGGGATGGAGAACCCGATGGCCAGGCCGGGTAGAGCCAAGCCCCAAAAAGCGATACGTCGGCTCTCGCGCTGCCAGAAGCGGCCCGGTTCATGGCGGTGGCGAGCGGCACCCTCGGCGTAGGCATGCCCGGAACGCCGGGCCCGGCGCCACCACTGACCAAAGCGGAGGATGGCAGCGTCGTGCAAGGCCATCTCCGCGTCCAGGCGCAAGACGCCATAGCCGCGCTGGCGCAGACGAAAGCAAAGATCGGGTTCCTCGCCCGCGATCAGGTCGGGCCGAAAGCCTTTCACCTCGGCAAAGGCAGCGACGCGCATCATGGCGATTCCGCCCGATGATTCCGCTGGGCCCGCGGGCCTGTCCCATTCCAGGTCGCACAAACGGTTGTAGATCGATGCCTCGGGGAAACGCTCGCGCAACCGCCCACAGACCACGGCCAATCCCGAGTCGCGCGCAAGGGCTGTGGTGCCCGCGTGAGTCCAGCCCGGCTGCAGCTCGCAGTCGCCGTCCAAAAACTGCACGAAAGGGATCTCTGGATACATCGCACGCAGGCGTTCAAGTCCGGCGTTGCGCGCACGCGCCGCGCTGAACGGCGGCTCCAAGGCCACCACGGTGGCTCCCCACGCTTGGGCGTATTCCAAGCTGCCGTCGGCCGAGCCCGAGTCCACATACACGATACGCTCGGCCTGGCCTGGAAGGGATCGCAGGCAGACTTTGAGTCGCTCCCCCTCGTTGCGTCCAACGACGACAACCCCGACGGCGGCCTCGGTCAGAGGAGGCTCTGTCGTCTTGGGGACCTGGGGAGCGTCAGGTGGAGAGGCCAAAGCCCAATATGACTACCACGTCCGGTGCCAAGAAGAAGCGGCCCCAGGAAAACCCAGGCGAGTCTGGACGGAAGCTGCCATCAGTGGCATACACCCACAAATGCAATAGAGTTGCAGGATTTCGTATGAGAAACACACCCTGAGGTTCTGGCGTGAGCAGATCCATGGAATGCCCTCCCAAGGTCGTCGCGGTCGTCTTGACCTGGAACGACATCGACATGACAACGACCTGCGTCAGCTCCCTGCTCGCTACCGGGTACCCTGGCTTGGGCATCGTGGTCGTGGACAACGGGACCACCCCGCCGAGCTGCCCGATCCTCAAGCAGCGTTTCCCCTCTATCGAAACCGTCCAGCTCCCTGAGAATCTAGGATTCACGGGGGGCTGCAACCGAGGGCTCACGCGCGCCATGGAGCTCGGTGCGGACTACATTTTTCTGCTCAACAACGACACGATCGTCGGTGAGAAGGCGATCGAGCGGTTGGTCCAAACCATGGAGCTGATGCCCGAGGTCGGGCAGGCGAGCGCATTGTTGCTCCCTCCCAGTGCCGAGAAGCGCGTCGGGTTCACCCACTGCAGGATCTTCCGGGATTCGACCCGCCAGGAGCGCATGCACGAAGGCGAATTGCTTTCGGACATCCATCGCAAGGTGTTTGAAGGTGATTTCGTGCCGGCATGCGCCGTGATGTTCCGTCCACAGGCTCTCAGGGAGGTCGGACTCTTCGACGAAACGCTCTTCACGAACTGGGAAGACTACGACCTCTGTTGCCGCCTCGTTGATCGCGGCTGGCGGATCATCACGGTCGGCACGGCTGAAGTCGTCCACGCCCATGGCCAGACCACGGGGCGAATATCTCCCTTCATCACCTACCTCTTCACCAGAAACCGGTTGATCTGCCTTTTTCGCTACGGGAACCCAGCGGCCATCCTCCGGCAGTCCCCTCGAATCCTTCGCCAGTTCTCCTGGCAAATCCGCGGCTACGGTTTGACGAACTGGCCGGCTCACCGGGCGTTTGTCAGAGGGGTATTCGATTTCATCCTTGGAGTACGTGGCAAAGGGCACCTCCCCACCGACCGCCGCGATCGGGTCAAGAAGGAGGTCGCGTCCGAGGCAGCCGAGTCTCCAGTGTCCCGTCCCGAGTGATCCAACCGATCGCCTGCGGCAGGATAATGAGAGTTGCCCGGTTGACTCTCGCCTGTCTGGCAGGGAAGATGTGAGCCTCCGCACCCGGCGAGGGTGCTGTGACCAGCTTTCAACTCGTCAACCTGTTTCTCCACGAGAATCCTATGAAAATACTCGAAGTCAAAGCGCTTGCGATTCCTGAT
>PMJO01000175.1 GCA_003158455.1 Myxococcales bacterium
CGCAGATCCAGGCGCAGGTTCGCCTCGGCGGGAACCGGCGTCAGGGCCATGAGCGTGGACAGCGGACCGAGGATGCCGTGGTATCGGACAAGGTTGCAGCGAGGGCGGGGAATCAACGGAATCAGCTTCTCTATCAGCTCGTGCGGCGTGAACACGATATGCGTGGTTCCATCTCGCCAAACCTGCTTGAAGCGCAGGGCAAGCCGGCCGTCAGGCAGTTTTTGCAGACGGTCGTTCGCGATCGGCGGCCTCGCAAGATAGCGGCACAGATATTCCAGGCCGTCGCGATCGTTGGCCCCCACGCGCACGTTGGCATGTACATTAAAATCGGCGACTTCCGCACATCGCTTGCCCATGATCGCGGCCTCGGCATCCTTGCCGGTACCTCCCAGGCGCAATACGCGGCAACCTCGGCGTGGACCGGTCGCCACCAGGCCTTGCAGGGAGGCATTGGCCAGATGGTCGAGGGTTACCTGCTGGTCCTTGTCTTCCCCTGTGAGCTGCCCCAGGTAGCGCGTGACCTTCCGGCACACCGCACGTGCCAGGCGCGCAACGTCCTCGTCGCTGGGTGCGGGCAGCGGGTGGAACAGCAGGTCGCCGTCGGGCTGCTGCGCGTACACGCCATCCGTTGCGATGACGTGGAAGTGAACATTCAGATTCAGCGACGAACCGAACCGTTGCACTACGGTCAGGCTTCCGGTCTGCAGCCGGCCACGAAGCTTTCGCTTCCGTGCGCGGCGGCGAAGGTCGGAGTTGATGGCNNCTGATGAATGCGCCAAGCACGACGCTCGTAGCGTCAGCCGAATAGGCCATCTTGAAGCGCAAGGCATAGGGTAGCGAGAGTACGTACTGTCGAGCAGGCACGAGGGGAAAAAGGTAGTCCACGCAAAAGGCTGCCGTGTCGGCCATTCGTCGGCCGAGGCAGCTTGGGCAAAAACCACGCCGTTTGCACGCGAACGCTACGACGCCGCTATGCCCGCAGCCTCTGCATCGGACGCGCAAAAAGCCATGAACGGGAATGCCACAACGAAGGTAGGCCTCGAACTCGTCAAGCACGAAAGCAGGCAGTTCGCCGCCCCCTGATTCCAGATCGGCCACGAACGTCGACCAGTGTTCCTGTATCGTTCGATAAAGCAAATTCGTTTCGGGGCAATGGCGCGCGTACGCTCCCGCAGCGACGGGCGAGCGGGTGTGACAGCTTGCTGCTGGTTGTGTGGAAAGCACCAGCAGAAGTTCTCGGCAACGAGGCGATAGTTGTTGCTAGCAGCATGCGACATTCGACGCGGTTTTGGCGCTCACGGGTCTCCCGTCTCGGAGCCTGAGCACCAGTTTTTCCCCGCCTGCCCCATGGCCAACGCCAGCTACACCAACCTGCTGCTCGACCCGGGTTCCCTTGTGCGGGTGATGCGCAACCTGGTATCCGTGCCTGAGTAGCGGCAGGTGTTTCAGTTGAGTGTGACGTCTACCGCGGCGCCGGTGTAAGTCACTGTCTTGTCGGGCGTGGCGGTCGAGGGATATCCGACCGCCTTTCCCGAAGCGATGCGAACCACCTGGAAGGTACGCGAGGCGAGCATCCCGGTGAAAGAGCCCTGGCGGGCGCCGACGGTGAGTGTCTTTGTGGCATCGGTCCACTTTAGGGGTATCTCGGTGAACGCCGCGTTCTCGTAGTCGTTGGTCGTCCCCTGATCCTCGTAGAGCGTGAATGATCCGTCAGCGCCTGCATAGACGTAGAAGGTGATGGGATCCGCGGGCTTCTCACTAGAGTACTGCAGGTCTGGGCCGAGGGGCACAATTGATCCCGCGCGCACGTAGACCGGCATGGCATCGAAGGGCGCCGGGGCGGACACCGTCGCACCGCCTGCCGCGGCCGCACCCGTCCAGAACAGATACCAGCCGCCCGGGGTGCTGGGCAGATACACCGACCGCGTGGTCGCCTGGTAGGTGGTGACCGGCGCAACCAAGAAAGCCGGGCCGAACATATACTGGTCCCCGATTTCGCGCGCGGTGGTGTCGCTGCGGAAATCCATGACCAGGGGGCGCATGATGGTCCCTGCGTGCTGGGTGACCGCCCCGGCCAGCGAATACACATACGGAAGCATGCGGTAGCGCAGCTTGTCGAACTTGAGCATGGCCGCGTAGGCGGTGCTGGTGTCGCCGCCGAACTGCCAGATTTCGCGGTAGGGCGTCTGGCCGTGCACGCGCATGAGGGGCAGGAAGGTCGCGTACTCGAACCAGCGGGCGTTCAGTTCCTGCCATTCGGCCGTATCGGCCGCAGTCGGGTTGGTCGCCGAGAAGCGGGTGGGCACCGCGAACCCGCCACTGTCGAGCGTCCAGTATGGCATGCCCGATACCGCGAACCCCAGGCCAGCCGGGATCTGTTTTTTCATCGCGGTCCAGGTCGATGAGATGTCGCCCGACCAGGTCGCAGCGGCGTAGCGCTGCATCCCGGCAAACCCGTTGCGGGTCAGAATGAACACCCGCTGGTTGGGCGCGGTGGCGCGTTGGCCCTCGTACACGGCTTGGCTGTTCACTAGGGCGAAGGCGTTCAACATGCGCGAGCCGGAACCCAGCGCGGTCGGGTTCATGTGGGTCTGGTTGGTCGTCACTTGCGAGTTGATACTGGTGAACGGGCCTTCGACGATCTCGGGCTCGGTTGCGTCCATCCACCAGGCATCCGCGCCCAGCGAGAACAGCGCCGTGTTCATTTGCGACCAGTACATGGTTCGCGCGTCGGGATTGAAGGCGTCGTAGAAAGTGAAAACGTAGCCAACGAAGTCCTTCTTACCCTCGGTGACGTTAGGTGTGTAGACGTAACCCTTGGCGTTCAGCGCGGTGTAGTTCGCGGTGGTGGTGTAGAACTTGGGCCACACCGAGATCATCAGGCGGGCGTGATAAGTGTCGTGAATGGTCTTGATCATTCCCGCCGGATCCGGGTAGCGGGTTGCGTCGAACTTGTGCGAGCCCCATTGATCGGCCACCCAGTACTGCCAATCCTGCACGATGTTGTCGATGGGGGCGCTGCGACTGCGATAGCCCTGGAGAACGTCAGTGATTTCCTGCGCGGTCTTGTAGCGCTCGCGGCATTGCCAGAACCCATAGGCCCACAGAGGCATCATGGTCGCCTTGCCGGTGAGTTGCCGGTATCCCCCCACCACGTCGTCGAGCTCTGGCCCATAGACTAAGTAGTAGTCGACGCCGTCTGCCACCTGGGACCAGAACGAAGTGGTGCGGTTGCTCACCGGCGGCTTCCAAAGCAGGCGAATGATGTTGTCTATGGTGTCGGTGCCGTCTCTAGTCCATTGCAGGCTCACCGGCACCGCTTTGTTGGCTGTCAAGCTCACATGGGCGATGTCTTCATTGGGCAGCCAGGCTTGGCGCCAATGGTCGATGACCACTTGGCTGTTTACGCTGAGCTTGACCTGGCCTGATGAGTAGGTTCGGAAGGTGTAGTCGCCTGTCACCGTCGGCGTCACCGTACCCGACCAATTCGCGCTGCCCGAGCCGGGGTTGACGTCGCCGGAGGTGCCCGAGGTCGCGTACAGTCCGGTGACTCCCGGCAAGGGCACGGCGTCGGTCAGGTCGCCGAAGCGCGTGAACGAGGTGTTGTCCCACAGAATGCCGTAGCCGCGACTCGACACCAGATAGGGGATGAACACCTCGGTGTTGTACTGGTGCAGATCCAGATCGGTGTTCTTGATGTCGATGAGCCCATGCTGGTGCTGACCCAGGCCGTAGAGCGACTCGTCGGTGTTGGGCGCCCATTCTTGCCGTACGCTGGTGGTGGATTCGCCCTGCACCGTCGCGGCGGTCAGGGTGCGACCGCCGGAAGTATTCTCTGCCAGAATGGTTTGCCCGGTGGGATCGAGGAAAGTCACCTGGCCCGTAGTGGTGTCGACTTGGACAGTCAGCTTTGCGGTCGCGATCTTTGTCAGATTGCCCACCGTGGTGGTGGTGAACGAGGTCGGGACGCATTGCTTGGCTGCCGTGGTCAGGCTGGCGCGGGTGAAGAAGGTCGCGCTCTTGGCAAATGCAACCCGGATCACGTTGTCTGCGCAAACCTCGATCTTCAAGGTTCCGCCGCCCACGTTCAGAGAAAGCCCACCCCCGGTGACGGGGGCACCCCCGTCTCCTGCGCCGCCGCTGCCGCCAGTACTCCCGCCGCTTCCCGCCCCGCCCCCTGCTCCGCCTGTCCTACTGCCGCCCGCTGTCCCGCCGCTGGGGGACCCACCCCCGCTGCCCGGGTTGCTGGTGGAACCACCACTGCCGCCTGAGCTCGCAGTTCCGCCGATAGAACCCGCGCTGCCTCCGCCGCCTGAGCTGGCGCTTGAACCACCTCCGCCCCGGGCGCTGGTTGTCCCGCCGGAAGAGGCCGCGCTGCCTCCGCTGCCCGAGCTGGTGGCGCCTCCCGTGGCCGCCGTACCGCCACCACGGCCCGCGCTGGTGGAACCCCCGCTGGTGGCAGGAGCGGCACCGCCTGCGCCGCCGGCACCGGGGCCGCTCCCGTCAGGGTTGGGATTCGCACTGTTGCAGGCAGCTAGCCAACCAGCAGCGCCCATTATCAGAATTGCCCAGGGAAACCTGTACATGCCGGCTCCTTGCGATTGGTGAATTGTACCCTTTTCCCAGAGGCAGAGAGCCACGATTCCTCGGTTGCGCGATCGTGAGAAAGTGGCTCACGCCCTGCGCTACCTAGTCGGATTTGCGACCGACCAGCAGATTCACGCCGACGCGCTGACCATGGAGACTTGCGCGGCGGGCTGAGATAGGATCATGCCCATGAGCGAATCAGGACGCCCGCCGACATCGGAGCAAAACCACCCCAAGGCTGGCGGCCGCGGAGCGCGGTTCTCCGGCACGATGGACGCTGCGGCGGCAGCGCTGAACGCCAGTGTGGGGTTCGACCGACGTCTCCTGCGCGACGATGTGCGCGGCAGCCAAGCCCACGCTCGCATGCTGGCCGCGGCGGGCCTCATTTCGAAGGAAGATGCCGAGGCGATCGTGGCCGGCCTCGACCGCGTGGAGCAGGAGTTCGGCGAGGGTGGCCGCGCTTTGGACCCGGCCCTGGAAGACGTTCACATGAACGTCGAAAGCCGGCTCATCGAACTCATCGGAGATGCGGGGCGCCGCCTGCACACGGCGCGCAGTCGCAACGACCAGGTTGCCACGGACATGCGGCTCTACGCTCTCGCGGCGTCGAGCGAGCTGGTGGCCGGTCTCGACCGCGCCCGCGTGGTGCTGTGCCGACGCGCGCGCGAGCAGGCGGCCACGTTGCTGCCTGGCTATACCCACCTGCAACGGGCGCAGGTGGTCACCCTCGGCCATCACCTGCTGGCCTACGCCGAAATGCTCGGGCGTGACCGCGGCCGTTTTCTCGACGCGGCTCAACGCGCAGCCGAGTGTCCGCTCGGCTCAGGGGCACTGGCCGCGACTTCACTGCCCATTAAGCGCGAGATGACTGCGGCTGCCCTTGGGTTCCGCGCGCCCACCCGCAACAGCCTGGATGCGGTTTCCGACCGCGACTTTTGCGCCGAGCTTGCCTTTGCCTGCGCTCTTCTGGGGGTCCACCTCTCGCGTCTGGGCGAGGAGCTGGTGCTTTGGTCGTCGAGCGAGTTTGGCTTCGTGCGCCTGGGCGAGGGTTACTGCTCGGGCAGCTCGCTCATGCCGCAGAAACGGAACCCAGACATTGCCGAGCTTCTCCGGGCCAAGTCGGCGCGGCTGCTGGGCGACTTGGTTGCCCTGCTCACCGCGTGCAAGGGTTTGCCCCTGGCCTACAACAAGGATCTGCAGGAAAGCCAGGAGCCCTTCTACGACGCCGTCGAGACCACCCGCATGTCGTTGGCGGTCTTGCCCGGTCTGCTTGCCGGCCTGGAGTTCAACGCCGAGCGCATGAAGGACATGGCGCGCGACCCGGCCCTGGGCGCGACCGACCTGGCCGAGCACCTGGTGCGTGAGGGTGTCCCTTTCCGCCGGGCGCACGAAATCGTGGGCCATCTGGTTCGCCACGCCGAATGTCTGGGAGTGTCGCTGACCGAGGTGCCCGAAGCGGAGTTGGCCGGAATCGCGCCCGAGTTGCATCCCACCTGCCTGCAGAGCCTGAACCCCAGCCAGGCCGTCGCAGCTCGCGCCGTGATCGGTGGTCCCGCGCCGGCCCAGGTCATGCACGAAGTGGAGCGCCTCAGTGCGGAACTGCGCGGTCTAGGCTTCGAGGTTTGATAGTTACCTATTCCACACAGAGACACAGAGGCCACCGAGATTAGCGGCGGGGAATTGCGGGCCGCCCGAAGGCCGCTCGCGGGTCGCGGAAGGCGTGGGCGTGAGGGTGAGCGTGTTCGGGTGGGGTGCGCGGCCTGCGTGGGCGGCTGGTGTGTGCGTGAGCGCTACGTGCGAGCGCGAACCACTCTCCGCCTCGTCTTGCTGTCGCATGTCCAGGGTTGGTTGCGACTAAACCTGGCGATGGCCCTTCGGACACCGCGGGTGCTCTGCGAAGCAAAGTCTCGTAGCTTCTGGGCCCCACTTCCCGGCCTGGCGTCACCCCTGGGCGCCGACGACAACCCTTGGTTGGATGCGCGCCCGAACCTCCTCGTAGATGGGCAACCCCATCTTTGGGGCCACTTCGAGGCTGACTGCCAACGCATACGGAACGCCACTGCCGGGCAGCGCGTTGGCCATGGCAGCATCGGCGAAGCAGTTCACGGGGATCTCCAGCTTGGCGTCGTCTGCGATATCCATCGCGCTCGCATAACCTTTCAGCACTTCATGCTGGACCGTGCCTCGCGAAACGGCATTGCCGTGCACTTCAGAACGAGAGACGTGAAGCAAATCACTTTGGCTCGGAGGAATGAAAGCGACGCTCACTCCGCGATACTTCTGGCTTCTGGGCGCGATCGGCGTGAACCAAGCCAGGGTGATGGTGAGCTTGCGCCAGCAGTTCTGGGCGTGCAGGCAGGCCGGGACGGGAAGGGAATGAATCCACTGCTGCTCCGGCTGGATGAAGCCCCCCGATAGAAAAGTCGCGCGCTGCTCGGTGCAGGCGATGGCGCGATTGGTATCGATCTGACCGTATCCGAGAAATGCCGATGCCAAGTCGCGAAAACTGGGTGCGTTCTCCTTGGTCTTCAGCGCGGCTGCGAGCGCCTCAAATGCGCCTCCATTCCAGCTCGCGCTGTGCACGACCAGCGCCTTGGCAACGAGCGAGGACGGCAGTCGGCTGAAGACCGTTCCTTCATTCGACCGTTGGAGTTCCTCAACAATATCGACGACGCTGGCAGCGAGTCGTGTGGTGAGGGCGGCCGCATTGCTCGTCCCGGTTGTGAATTCCGCGCAGTTCAGCTCACCCGCCAGTCTCCCGGGCGCGGCTACTCGTTGGCCGGGCAGCGTCGGGCCGACGGCCGGTTCGAACGTCGCAGAGACACCCTGAGCACCAGGCTGCCTGTTGAATACAGCTCGGCCGCCGGGCGCGAGCACGTCGGGTTTCACAGCCCTGCGATACCCACGGCCAAGCGCCGAGAATGGGCTGGGCAAGCCATCCGTAGCCACGAGCGTTTGCTGATGCGACGAGGGGCTTATCCAGGCCCCAGCGTTGTCTTCGTGAGAAGCCCCGACGGTCAAGACGTTGAGCGCCTCCGCCGGGGCGAGGAGTCTTCGATGACGATGGTCATCGTAGAGAGCCTGGATAACCGCCGATTCATCGATTGCATTGCCACCGGGAGGGATGGAAACGGTGAGTGGGGATGTGTGGTTGCCCGCGCTTACCACGAAAAGCAGTCGATACTTCCACGAGAGCCAGTCAAGGAGTCTTGCGATGGGGCTCAACGAGTTCGCGAAAGGTTGATCGCTATCACCCAGCGCGAAGTTCACAATTCGCACACTGGGTGCGGCAGCTGGTTCGTGGCCATCGCCCTCAACGATTCGCCGCACGGCTCGATGAACCAAATCGACCCAAAGCTGGTTCTCCGGCACGGTTTCTCGGTCGGAGTGCTCCATCAGGCGGAGGATGGGTCGGACGTATAGCTCACGGCCTGATGGGGCGCCGGCGTTTGAAAGGTCCCCATGGAGGATGAGCGATGCCATTGCCGTTCCATGCCGCCGTTGTGCGACCGGACAGTCCAGCGCCAAGCCGTCGGGATCATCGACCCGCAGACGTCCCTGCAAGCAGACGTGGTTCTCAATGGGAAGGCCGTCGAGAAGAGCGACAACTGGCGGTCGGAGATTGGCAGGAGCGGCGAATCCAGGATGCGTCTTGCTTGAATCCGATGTTGCGGTCGGAAAATTCATCTGGGGCGTTGGTCGGAAGAATCTCACCTCTTGCGCGGCCACAAGCTCGACATCTGGGTTTTTCAGAATGCGCGCTACGTAGTCGGCGGGAAGATGGGCCAGTAATGCGTGGTAGGCGATTTCCTCCACCACAGACTTCTGCAAGATCGTCCCCCCGGCCATGGCTACGAGTGATCGAATGCGATCTTCTGCGGCGGTCCTGGCATTCCCGTCGTCATTGAACCACAGCACGATCTCCACGGGACTCCAGAAGGACCCGAAGTCGATGGACTCCTTCCATCTCGCAAGAATGCCCGTCTCTTTGAGACGATCTTTAACTCCCCACCGCCTCGCGTCGCGCAGACACGAAAAAATCTGGCGCCAAGACTTCAGGGCCGGGATACCCCGCTTGTTCTTTTTCCAGGCCGCCCAGAGTGCCAGTAGCTGCTCCAGCGCCTTCTGGTTGGTCAGGACCACATACACCCGGGCACTGATCTTCTTGTGTGTCTCTTTGCCTACCACGTAGAAGTCAGCATCAGGATCGAGATCCGTCAGTTCTTCTTCGGCAAGCCAAGAGAGCCCTGGCGTCGCCCTCACGACGTCGAGAAACTCCCTCACCGGGCCATTCGTCTCGAAAACCAAGACCTGTTCCATGGCCGCGCCCGTAGCACCGGGCTGGAGCGCGAGCCGGCCCGCTTCCAGAGCTTTCTCCAACAATTCAAACTTCGGACCGAGACGCTCAACCTGCCGCCGCTTTCTAGGGTTTCGTGGGCCGCCACCTCGTCTGTCGGGTTGTCTGGGAGGTGGTCCTTGAACGGGAGCGGGCAAGACCAGAAAAGGGCGGTCTGCCATCGGGGATTACCGGCGAACAGCCGCCCGGGCCTGCCACTGGGCCAAACGTGAGGACACAATTTCTTTCAGGGCGGGTGAAGACCCAGCAAGGACAAGTCGTCGCTGGATATCGCCGCAAAGTTCGTCGAGTTCAGCGAAGCTGAGTCCTTCTAGCCTTGTGGCGATGGCTTTCTTAGCAAGTCCTAGCGGTAGGCCAAGCCCGCGCTCGAATCGATCAAGCCATTCCAATATTTCAGTCGGTGCTGGCTTCGGGAGCTCCAAACGGAGCTGAAATCGTCGCCAGATGGCCCGATCCAGAAGTTCGGGATGATTCGTGGCTGCGACAGTCACCACGTAGGACGGGAGAGCGTCGACATTGAGGAGCAGCGAACTCACGACGCGCTTGATCTCACCCGTCTCGTGCTTGTCTCCCCTCTCCTTCCCGATGGCGTCGAACTCATCGAAGAAGAAGACGCATCGTCGGGCGCGAACTCGATCAAAGAGACGCGCGAGCCGCATCGCTGTCTCGCCGAGATAGCTGCCAATGATGGCCTCGTAGCGCACGACCAGCAGTGGGACCGCCAGATTGCCCGCCAGAGCCTCCGCAAAGGATGTCTTGCCGTTCCCCGGTTCACCCACCAGCAGGACTCGATTCCGTGGCTCGATCCCGTGCGAGCGGAGCAGGTCGGCTCGCTGCTGCTCCTCTACCAATTCATCGGCGGCTTGCCGGACGGCAGATGTAAGGACCATGTCTCGCAACGATTTCCGGGGCACGATCTCCAGCAGCGGACTTGACGCGGCCTCGATCGGAGCGCTGGCGCGGGCACTCTCGCCCAGTGAGAGGACTTCCAGAAGCCGATCTGCCACCACATGGTGTTGTTTTCCGCGCTCGTCAGCGACGATCGCCTCCAACGTGCGACGTACCCCAACCTGGTCACCCTGGGATCCGGCCTTGGCGAGGTTGAGGAGCAGGTCCGTGCGCGGCATCTTGGCACCTACTTTCCAGCGTAGCGAACGCTACAGCAAGTGCCAAGATTGTGGTCGGGTTGTTGGCCCTACGCTTGGCGTGTCCGCCGCGACGCTGCACCTTTTCGGAACTCCATGGTACCGTGGCAACCAATCATGAGCACCAGCCACCGCCAGAGCCGCCCAACTCCAGAGAATGACGTCCAGTTCGGCATGGACGTGGAGTCCATCCGCAGGACCTTCATCCGAAATCTGTTCTGCCACCGGGCCAAGTTTCCTGAAGTCGCCCTGCCCAACGACAACTACTTGGCCCTGGCCTACACGGTTCGGGACCGCATCATGCAGAAGTGGATCTGCTCCGCCCGCACCTACTTTGAAAAGGCTTCGCGGACGGTGGCGTACTTGTCGGCCGAGTTCCTCATCGGTCCCCAACTGGGTCAGAATCTGGTCAACCTGGGCATTCTTGAGGCCACCCGGCAGGCCATGAACGAGCTTGGCCTGTCGCTCGACGCCCTGCTGGAACAGGAAGAAGAACCGGGCCTGGGCAACGGCGGTCTCGGTCGCCTGGCCGCCTGCTACCTGGATTCGCTGGCGGCGCTGCAGATCCCCGCCGTCGGCTACGGCATCCGCTACGAGTACGGCATCTTCGACCAGGAGATCCACGATGGCTGGCAGGTCGAGGTGCTCGATCGCTGGCTGCGCCTCGGCTATCCGTGGGAGATTTCACACCCCGAAATCGCTTTCCTGGTCAAGCTAGGAGGCCACACCGAGGGTTACACCGATGTGACCGGCCGCTACCGCGTGCGCTGGATCCCCGACCGGGTGGTCAAGGGCATCCCCAACGATACCCCCATCCTGGGCTACGGGGTCAACACCGCCAACAATATGCGC
The DNA here is from genome assembly GCA_003158455.1 of Myxococcales bacterium. GTDB lineage: Bacteria > Myxococcota_A > Polyangia > Fen-1088 > Fen-1088 > Fen-1137. The sequence goes on from PMJO01000175.1 coordinate 10,942, forward strand.
CTGTGGCAGGCCGAGGCGTTCACCTCGCTGGATCTGCAGGCCTTCAACGTTGGCGACTACACGCGCGCCTGCGAGGAACAGGTCCACACCGAGAACATCACCAAGGTTCTCTATCCCAACGACGAGACCGAAGCGGGCAAAAATCTACGTTTGCAGCAAGAGTACTTTTTCGTGTCGTGCTCGCTACAGGACATGATGCGCATCTACTTGCAGAAGGAAAAGACGCTGGACCGCTTCCACGAAAAATATGCGGTTCAACTCAACGATACCCACCCGTCGCTGGCCGTCGCCGAACTGATGCGCCTGCTGGTGGACGAGCACAGCATGGAATGGGATCACGCGTGGTCCATCACCACGCGCACCATGGGCTACACCAACCACACGCTTCTGCCCGAGGCGCTGGAAACTTGGCCGCTCCCGCTGTTTCGGCGCCTGCTCCCGCGCCACCTGGAAATTATCTTCGAGATCAACAAGCGTTTTCTCGCTACGGTCGAGGTGCGCTTCCCCGGCGACCCGGGGCGCGTGGAACGCATGTCGTTGATTGATGAGCACGGCGACAAGCGCGTGCGCATGGCCAACCTGGCCTGCGTGGGCAGTCACGCGGTCAATGGCGTGGCACAGCTTCACTCGGATCTGCTTAAGCAAACCGTGCTGCGCGACTTCGCTGAACTGGAGCCGGAGAAGTTCACCAACGTCACCAATGGGGTGACGCCGCGCCGGTTCCTCTTGCTCGCCAATCCCGGGCTGGCGGCCCTTATCACTGACGCCATCGGCGACAAATGGCTCGATGACTTGAACGGCCTACGCGAGCTTGAGTCACGCTGTGACGACGGCGATTTTTGCGAACGCTGGCGCCAGGTCAAGCAGACCAACAAGAAAGCCCTGGCGGCCTACGCGCAACACGCGCACGGTATCGAACTCTTGCCGGACACGATGTTCGACGTGCAGGTCAAGCGCATCCACGAGTACAAACGCCAGCACCTGAATGTGCTGCACGCGGTAGCGCTCTACCGGCATCTCAAGCGCGGCGGCGAGGCTGCGCCACGCACCCTCATCTTCGGCGGCAAAGCCGCGCCCGGCTACTACACGGCCAAGTTGATCATCAGACTGATCCACGGCGTCGCCGAAGTGGTGAACGCCGACCGGGCAACCAATGATCGCCTGCGCATCGCTTTTCTGCCTGACCTCAACGTCAAGAACGCCCAGCGCATCTACCCGGCGGCTGATCTGTCAGAGCAGATTTCCACCGCGGGCATGGAAGCCTCGGGCACAGGCAACATGAAATTCGCCATGAACGGGGCGCTGACCATCGGCACCCTGGACGGGGCCAACGTGGAGATTCGGGACGAGGTTGGGGCGGAGAACTTCTTCCTCTTCGGCTTGACTGCCGCCGAGGTCCAGCAGCGCAAGGCCGAAGGCTACCGGCCGTGGGAAATCTTCCAGCAGAATGCCGAGTTGCGCGAGGCGCTGGGCCTCATCGCCGCCGGTGATTTCTCGCGCGGAGATCCAACCCTGTTTGCCCCCATGGTGCGCTCTCTGCTCGATCGCGACCCGTTCCTGCTGTGCGCGGACTTCCAGGCGTATCTGGAGTGCCAGAGCAAGGTAGGGCAGGTGTACGGGAAGCAGCGCGATTGGACTCGCATGTCCATCCTCAACACAGCCCGGATTGGCAAATTCTCGTCTGACCGAGCGATCCGCGAGTATTGCGAACGCATCTGGAAAGTGTCGCCGGTGAAGGTGTCGCTGCGCTAGCGCCACCGCTTGCGTCGGCGGAGCCGAAGGCCGGAGGCCGGTAGGCTGGAACCGGGTCCGGAGCCGGCCTCCGGCTCCGCCGCCATCCGCGCGGTCGCTCAACCAGCCACGAGTTCCCGACAGGCGGCAGCTACTGCGTACCCACGAAAAGCAACGGTATCGCCACCGGTATGTCCTGGCCGACCCGTCCGGCAAAGGGGCGCGAGGCGACGGCGCGAATGCAATTCGCCAGCTGCGCGTCCTGTGCTACCGCGACCTCGACGTCGCGCACGCTGCCGTCAGCCGCCAAGATCCACTTCACATCGGCGCGAGTTGCGGTTACGCCTCGCCGCCGGGCCGGCTCGTAGCACATGCGGAACAAGACCTTGCGCTGGGTGATCTCTTTCACGATGCTCTCGTCCAGCGTCGTCGCGGCTGCGGCGACCGCAGGCAAGTTCGGTTGCGCGGGATCGGGCGGCTTGTCCGGACGCTGAACCCTGATCCGGTGTTCGGCCGTCGCAGTCATGTGACCGGCAGGTTCGATAGCAGCCGTGCCGTGCAGATGGGCCACGGCCGCGACCTTTCCGCGCATCACGGCCAAATCGGCCAAGCGCGAGTTGGATGCGCTCCGCTGTCTGCGCCGCACTTGCCGTTCGGTGGAACGGCGCTCGGAAATCCGGGGCGCCGCGGTTTCGGCCAGGGGCGGAGCCGGCCGTGCATCCTTTGCCTCCTCCTCGGCGGCGGCCGGGCTGCGTTCGGTTCCCGCATCCGCCGCGCCTTCGCCAAGCGCCCGCTGGGCCGGCAGCACCAGCCCCAGCCACGCCAGCAAGGCGAGTTGAAGTGGACCCGCAAGGCGCGGCCCGGGTGCGGGGGGAGGGTTTGGGAAGATGGGCACCCCAGTATGAGGGTGTGGCGGCGATCTTCTGCCAACGCATGGCATTGCAAACGTGATCAGAAGTGCGACGGCCACGGCCTCATAATATGACGGGCGAGCCCGAACTGCTCGTGACGGCTTCTCGGACCTCCCGAGCACCACGCGACCACGACGTCCGCGGGGCGTGTACCATTTTCGGCAATGCGAGTATCCTGTTTCTGCCTGTCCGTGGCGGTTGACCCTTGCGTGAGGCCCATGGCCACTATCCACGATCTAATCAAATATCTTGGCCAGCCCGATGGTCCGCTTGCAGCGGTGGTCGAGATGTTCCCAGACATGGTCTTCGTGGTCGACCGCGAAGAATGCATCCTGCACATCAACACCCTGGCGGCGCGTTCCCTGGGCGGCAAGCCGGAGGACTTCATCGGGCGCCAGCAGAGCACGATATTCGGCCCCCAGTTGGGCGAGCGGCACAGCCAGTTCATCCAGCAAGTCTTCCGCACCGGCGAGATTGTCGTGACCGAAACGCACCAGGAATTGCACGATGCACATGTATGGATCGACGCCCGCCTGGTTCCGCTCAAGACAACCGGCGGCGGGGTGGGGGCCGTGGTCGGCATTGTTCGCGATGTCAGCGCGCGGGTGCGAGCTCAGGAATCACTGGCGGTGCGCGAGGCCTACCTGCGCGCCATGCTCGACAACTTCCCTTTCCTGGTGTGGCTGAAAGACATCGACGGACATTTTCTGGCGGTCAACCAGACCTTCGCGCGTTCTTGCGGCCGGGAGCGCGCCGCCGACGTGGTAGGGCTGACTGATTTCGATGTATGGCCGAGGGAGCTGGCGCAGCGCTATGTCGACGACGATCTGAGCGTGATGGCCACCCGCCAGCAGAAGGACGTCGAGGAGCCGATCTCCGTTCAGGGCGGCTCCCAGTGGTTCGAGACCTTCAAGACTCCCGTGCTCGACCAACGGGGTGAGGTGCTGGGCACCACCGGCTTCTCCCGCGACATCACCGAGCGCCAGCGCCTCGACGAGCAATTGCGTGCCCAACGCGAACAGCTGCGCGCCCTAGCCGCCCACGTTGAATCCGTGCGTGAAGAAGAGCGGGTGCGTATCGCACGCGAGATCCACGACGAACTGGGCCAGGCGCTGACCTGCATGAGCATGGACCTCGCGTTTCTGGAAAAGCAGCTCCCCAAGGAAAATGCGCAGGCCGCGGCGCGGGTGTCGGCGCTCGCAACCCTGGTCAAGGATACGGTGAAGACCGTGCGCCGCATTTCCGCGGAATTGCGCCCCAGCATCCTGGATGATTTGGGCCTGGGTGCCGCGATGGAATGGCTCGCGCACGATTTTGCAACCCGCACCGGCATCGACTGTGGGGTGTCGGTGCCCAGCAACGTCACCATCGCGGCCGAGCGAGGCACCGTCGTGTTTCGTATGTGCCAGGAGGCCTTGACCAACGTGGCCCGCCACGCCGGGGCCACCCACGTCAGCATCGATCTGATGATCGACGTGGACGACTGCCTGACCCTCGAGGTGAGCGACAATGGTCGCGGCATTACCGAGTACGAGGTCCATCGGCCAGACTCACTGGGCCTGCTCGGCATGCGCGAGCGCGCGGCCTTGCTCGGCGGCGTGGCCGAGGTGAATGGCATGCCCGGTCAGGGAACCACGGTCACGGTCCGGGTGCCGCTAGCAGGCTCCCCCGCGGCAAAGCCATAGCGGAGAGAGCGCAGGCTCTGCGCAGCAATGGGACAAAGTCGATGCGCCATCAGGATTCTCCCATATCGCGATCATCCGCCAGCGGCAGCCGAACCGTGAACTCGGCCCCTTGGCCGAGTCCCGCGCTTAGGGCCGCTACGTCCCCTCCGTGTAGCTCAACCAGCCCTTTGGCCAGCGCCAGACCCAGCCCAAGTCCGCCGTGGTCCACGCTGGAATCCGCTGGATGGAAGGGCTGGAACAGCCGCGAAACCATTTCTGGCGCAATACCCACTCCCGTGTCCACTACCTGGATGACCGCTCGTTTCTCCGCCTTTTCGGCGTGGACGGTGACCAGGGTTGCCCCGCCGCGGCTGGTGAACTTGGCCGCGTTCTGCAGAAGGTTGCCCATGACTTGCGCTAGGCGATTCCTGTCGGCGTTGACGAACACGGGTCGGGGGGCGGCATGAAGTTCGAGAAAAACCGCGGCCCTCTCGAAGAGCGAGCGCTGATCCGCTATCGCTTGCCGCACCAGTTGGTTGAGCTCCAGTCGTTCGCACTGAAGCTTAAGCTCGCTTCGCGCGATCCGGGTCAGGTCGAGAAGGCCGTCAATCAGCCGAGCGAGCTCGTCGACCTGTGTCTCGATGATCGCCTGGGCCCGGCTCGCCTGATCACCGCCCGCGCTGGCGCGGCCCAGGATGTGAAGGCTGTTCTTGATGGGAGCCAGCGGGTTTCGCAGCTCGCGGGAAAACAGGGCCAGAACCCCGTATTCCAATCGCTGCTTGGCATCGCGAAGCTCCCGTCGTTGAACCTCGGGAATAGCGCCAAACTCAGCGACTGGCCTGGCAGAGACATCGAGGGCATCCGTGTGCCGCGGCTCGCTTTCGCGCAATGTCTCCTCGGCTGGCTTGGGCTCGGCGACAACCGCGGCTGTGGTGGAATTCGCGTTTTCACCTCTCGCCTCGAGTTCGGCGATACGCGCCTCGAGCTCGCGGATGCGCGCGTCCTTCTCATCCCCGCTGGCGGACGCCGGGTTGGCCTTGCTTCCCGCACGTTTTCCGCGCTTGGACCGAGGAACGCTCACGCGGCCTCCTGGGCCAGCCACCGCGCGAATGCCGGCAGGCGTCCGCGAGTCTTCGACTTCCCAACGTCTGGTCGTGGGCTCATATTGGGTTTCCAGACTGGGCCTGTCTAGCACAGCACGGCCTGCCTGTCAGCCCGTCGCGCCTCCGGTTCTCCGCGCACGAACGGACGATCGGGCGTTTCAGCTCACCTGCAACTATCGAGCGGAAAGACAGGTCACCGAGTGTGACTTGGCATCGGTCGCGCACTGGTAGCCGGCCGGACAATCGTAGTAGGCGCAGGAAGGCGCTACGCCGGGCACCACCTTGTCGCCCGGCGGGAAAGCGCCCTGACACTGTGCGTGTCCATAGTAGGGTGTCGAGCAGTGAAACACGACCAGTCCGCCGGTGGTCGCGCAGTCGGCGTCAGATACACACGCCTTCCCTGACGTCGCAAGCTCTTGGGCGGTGGGCTGGTAGCCAATCACGAGCTGGGGAAGAAAGATGGCTGGATCTACGCCAGGCTTGAAGGCCGGAGCCGGCGTGGCACGAGCTGCGTCCGGAGAAGACGCAGAAGGGGCGCCGGTCGACGGCACGCCGGCCTCGTGGCCCACACCACCATCAGACGCCAGACCGGTCGAATTGACTTCACAGCCAGCCAACGGCACCAAACCCACCATCACCAAAACCACCCGCCGTCCGACAGAAAACCCATTCATCTGTTCCTCCATTGGGAAAGAACCCTCGGGTGCCATCGAACTGCGCAGCGAAGCCACCCTTCTGCGAGGTTAGATGTAGTACTGGCGGCGAAGTTTCGGGAGAGATGGGGAGCCGATGGCTGCTCGTTCGCCGCTGGACCAGACCGCGCCGCCCGCACCTCGGTGTTTCGCGCAGAGCCTGCGCGTGGCGCACGGGCTGCTAGGGTGCAATCTCCCTGATGCTGCCCTTCTTGTACCAGAGTCCGTCGGTGCCCACGTTGTCGCTGCGAAAGTAGACCGTGATGTTCGGCTTGCCGCTCTCCGACCCTGCTCGGCTCGGGTCGTGGGTCAGCTTCATTGCCGGATCGATGCCAGCGGCACAGGCGGTGCCGTTGACGCCGAAGTCAGTGCCGGCGTCGATGTGCTCACTCAGCTTCACCCAGTTGCCGCCGCCCGCGCCGTCGCTGTCGTCGAACCAAAGCTCCTGTTTCACCGTGCCATCGGCCAGGTCGTAGACGACGTGCTTGTAGCCAATCCACTTGTTGAACGGCATTCCGCCGGCCCACTGGGTCTGGTTGAGGATTGCAGTCGACTGTGGGTGCGCGGTTTCCTTCTCGAAGTCGATGTGCCCGTCGTAGCGCATGCGCGCGTCGATGCCGCGCGTATCGCACAGGTTGACCGTCTCCTGGCCGATGGTTCCATGATTGGTGCGGGCCATGGCCACCATGCCACCCCAAGCTGTGCCACTGTCAGCCACACGCTGGAAGTACATGGTGATCTCCACGTCACGCCACTGGTCAAACAAGGCCGGATCGTGCACATACATGCGCGGCACGCCGCCCGTGATCTTCAGGGTGCCGTTGCCCTCAACCTTGTAGCTGGCATCGCCGTGATCGGCGTCGAACCAGGGATCGTTCGGATCCTTGCCGGTAAAGGTTCGCGCCGGCGTGTCCCACTGCGCGTACCACTCCTTGCCGCTGGCAATGCTCGGGTAGAGCATCCGAATCCCGAAACGATCCAAGACGGTGCTTGACCCGCCCGCGCCAGCAGTCGCCAGGCCGCCAGTCGCGCTGACACCTCCGGTTGCGCTGCCGCCGGTGGAAACCACGCCGCCGGTCGTCTTGCCGCCGCTCGCTGCACCGCCGGTCGGAACTACACCTCCGGTCGCAGTAGCGCCCCCACCCGCGGCCGCGCCACCCCTCGCCAGGCCGCCGGTCGTGCTGACACCTCCGGTTGCGNNGCCCCCCGTCGCGCTGCCTCCCACGCCGCCGGTTACCGACAAGCCGCCCGTGCCAAGCGTCGCGGCCCCTCCCACGCCACCCGTGCCCGAGAAGCCGCCGCTAGGTGCGGCGGAGCCCGCGGCGCCGCCTGCACCGCCACCGGAGCCCGCGGCGCCGCCTGCCACGCCGGCCGCCCCGCCCCCTGCGCCCCCGGATACAGCACCACCCGAACGGCTGCACGCGCCGATTCCGATTGCCACGAGCATGCCCCAGAGCCACCAGGCTTGCTGACTAAGGCCGGAATTCATGGTCCATCGCGGTGGACTATTTTAGCTCACGACAGTCAGATCCAGGGAGATTTCGAGCTTGAGCACCTTGGAAATCGGGCAACCCGCCTTGGCGGCGGCTGCCGCCTCTTCGACCTTGGCCTTGTCCGCGCCGCGGGCCTTCACGGTTGTCCGAAGCTCACTCTTGACCAGCGTCAAGTTCTCGAAGGTGACTGCGCATGCCGTCTCGATGGCTTGCGGGGTGATGCCGCGTTCACCAAGTTGTGCGCTCAGGGCCATGCTGAAACAGCTCGCATGGGCCGCTGCGATCAGTTCCTCCGGGTTGGTCCCCGGCTCGTCCTCGAAGCGCGTGCGAAAGCCGTATTTCATGTCCTTGATCACGCCGCTGCCGACGCTGAATCTGCCCTGGCCGTCTTTCAGGCCTCCGTTCCAAGTTGCGCTTGCGTTGCGTTTCATCGGTTCTCCTCCCGCGCCGAAGGCCACCCTGAGGGCCGCGGAATTGCGGCCTGGTGGCGACGGCGCCTTGCTTCGATGCCAGTTCTAGCACTATTGCGCCGCGGTCGATGGAAACAGGGCCGTGGCGTAGGCATTGCGCACCTCAGTGCCGACGTGAGTATTCCGAGAAGACGCGCCCACTCGATCGACCGCATCATTGTCGTTGTCGTGCAAGTCGTCGGCACAAGAGCAGCAGAACCATGAGCACGATCAACGACAGCAACGTCAGCAAGGTGCCCGCACGCAACCCCGGCGTTCTGAACTCCATCGCAATCCTGTGCTCGCCGGGCCCGACCGCCACCGCGCGCATGATGAGATTGGCCCTGATAATCGGGGCGGGCTGTCCGTCCAGGGTGGCACGCCATCCCTTGGCGTATTGCTCGACAAAAACCGCCAGCGCCGGTCGCTGAACCTGGCAGGTCGCCTGCAGGCGGTTGTCGGCATAGGAATCGAGTCTGCAGGTACCCGCCGGCGTATCGGCCGGGCCGACCAGTGACTGGGCACCCGAGTCAGGGGCGATCCAGGCGGTGCGGCCGGCAATGATTGCGGGGTCGAAAATCCGGCGCAGCGCGGTGGGGTCGTCCACCACATAGGCCTGTCTGACCAAGAACACCCGCGGCAGCGCGCCCGGCACACGGTAGAGCCGCGTACCCGGCAAGGGATCGAGCATGGGCTCGATGCCGGTGCGTTTCTCCTTGGGGTCTTGCGGATCGTCGACGGGCAGCAGGACGTAGCGCGCCCCGAGCAAGCGCAGCACCGATTGTCCCTCGCGCAGCCCGGACGCCCAGATGCGACCCAGCCCCGCAGGAATGGCGGCATCGTAGCCGGGCAAGGTGGCGATGCCCCAGATGTTGGCCGTATTGGTGATGAAGGTCTGTAACAGCCAGAGTTCGCTCAATTCGCGCGGAAGCGCGGGCGCGAACCGGCCTACGTGTTGTAATACATTGCTGGCACGGTAGAGCCGCGGCGGCTCACCGTGGCCCGGGCTGTCCGCCAGGACCACCCGCGCCGCCGGGGCCGATACTGCCGCGAGTTGGCGGGGCGCAAAGACCTGCAACGGCCAGGTTGCCGCTGCCAGGTCGATGCCCACAATCGCAACTAGCAAGACCGGGGCAAGCCGCGCCCGCCGAGCCGCAAGAAACTGCACCGTCAGCACACCAGCTAGCGCCAGGCTGCCGGCAAGCGCGCCTCGGGTGACCTGGGCGGCCCAACCCTCGGGGAAAACCGCTCGCGCCGATAGCGCGAGCACAAGCATGAGACCGAGCAACACCAGAACGCGCCGCCAGGGCTGGCGCTCGCCTGCCAGTATCCGCACCGTGCCCAGCGCGGCCAGCACGGCCAGGCAGCCGACCAGCACCACCACATACTTTTCCGGAGAACGCATGTACGCAAAGGGAAACACCACGCGACGGAAAAGCGCGTGGACTGGCAAATGCTTGCCTAGCGCCAGCAGGAGAGCGCCGCAGCCCAGAGCACCCAACGCAGACGCCAGGTATCGGCGCCGGCCAAACGCGATCAGGGCCAGCGCGACCACACTCGACCCCATGTAGAGGCTGTGCGACAAGGGCAGATTGTCCAGACGCGGTTCCCCGATCCAGCGAGCCGCTGGCTGGAAACCTTCGCTGTTGCCCATGCTGTCAGGAGCGACGAACTCCACCAGTCGGGCCGGATGAAGCGAGCAGAACTCAGCATCGGCTCGGGAAAGCGGCCCCGACCGTTCGGTAGAGGCTTTGAGCGCGAAAGCTGGCATGAGGGAAATCGCACCCATTCCTGCGGCCAGAACAAGTGCGAGTGCAACCGCAACAAATCCGCGAGTCGGAAAACCCGTGTGCGCCGGACCACTGGGGCGTTCGATTGCAACCGCGGCGATCGCAGTCGCCAAGCCAAAGCCCACGCCCATCATCGCCACGAAAACCTCGCCCACCAGCAGGCCAAAGGCGGTCGGCAGCGCTGCCTTGACCACTCCCACTGGCAAACCACGACCGCCCGCTCGCAGGCTATCGAGCAATGCCAGATACCCGACGGCGACCCAAGGCACCCACGCGCCTGCAACCATGAGCATCCCCGCAGTCCAGTGGCTGGTGTTGTTGCCAGCCAGCGCCCAGGCCAAGGCTGCCACGCAAGCCGCAACCGGCGATCGGGCGAGCCGTCGCGCCAAGAGGTACATACCCACCCCGCCCCACACCAGATGGGCGAAATCCTGCCAGGTCACCAGGCTGGCCACCCAGTCCGGCGGCACGAGGAGGAAAAGCCAATTGGGCGGATAGAAGACACCGTAGAGCGGATCAGCGAAAATGGGAAAGCCAATTCCCTGCAAAGGATTCCAGCCCGGCAATTCCCCGCGCAGCAGCGAAGTGCGCACGAACCAGCGCGCTGGCAGCGTCCAGTGGGCGACATCACTGTAAAAGACAATGCGCCCCAGCCAGAGGGGAAAGTAGACGACACACAGAATTGCCACCGTAACCCAGAGCAACCGCCACGCCGGCGCCGCGGCACTCACATTGTTCGACGATCCTCCTGAATCGCTCACGGTCACTCTAGTGCTGCCCGCCGGCGGGACTGGATGGCCCGTCGTGATTTGAGGACACAAGTCGTCGATCGCTCACCCCTCTCCCGCCGGGAGAGGGGTTTGGGGGTGAGGGTGAAGCTTCCACTGAGCCGGACACTGAAGTCACAAAGATGCTGTGACCGCGCCCGCAGCACGATTCGACGTGCAATGCGGTACCCTCACCCCGGCCCTCTCCCGGCGGGAGAGGGTGGCCTACCTGCGGCCGCTTAACGCCCATGGGGCTCTCCCCTCCGAAAAGTCTGCCCCGAGGGGCGAAGGCCAGCCCTAGCAGGATCAATACTGAGAAGAGAGTGAGTACCACACTCGTCCACAAACCCCGCGGCTGGTATTTCATGACGATGTGGTGGGCACCCGGGGCAAGCCGGAGGGCCCGCATGTTCAAATTTGCGCGCAGGAGCGGTGCCGGCTGGCCGTCTACTAGCGCGCTCCATCCCTGGTCGTATTGTTCGTTGAACACCGCGAGAGCAGGCTGCCCACCGTCACAGTGGGCCTCCAGACGCAGATTGCTGAACGAGTCAAGTCGGCAGGTGCCGGCCCGGCCCGGTGGTGCAGGCAATGCAGCGGTATTTGCATCGGGGGCCAACCAGACGCTCTCGCCCGCAACCACCGTCGGCTCGTACAGGCGGGACAGCGCGACCTCATCGGGCAAAATCTCGGCGTGAGCAGCCAAGAAAACCCGCGGCAAGCTGTCGACTACGCGATACAGGCGCGCGCCGGGCAAGGGGTCAAAGAGCGGCTGCAAGCCGGGGCGCGGGTCGGTCGGTTTGTACGGATCGCGCACCGGCAATATGGCGTAGTCGATCCCGAGAAGCCGCAGGGCGGCCAATCGATTGGACTGCCCCGCGACCCACGCGCTCGTCAGGCGACTGGGAGTCGCCGCATCGTAGCCGGGCACCATGGCGATGCCCCACGCGTTGGCCGTGTTGTTGACCAAAGTCTGCAGCAGTCGCGCTTCGCCCTGCGCGTGGTTCGATGCCTGCGTCCACGCCATCACCGTGGCGGTCACTGCCTCCGAGCGAAACAGCCGGGGTGGCTCGGCATGGCCGGCATGATCGGCCAAGATGATCTGCGCGGCCGGCGGCCGTTCGACCGCCAGTGCGCGCGGCACAAAATCCTGCAAGGGCCAGCAAGCCGCTGCCAGATCCAGCGCCACGGTGGCAAACAGCAACGCGGGGGCCAGGCGCGACCCACGGGCCGCTACGATCTGGACGCCAAGCACAGCGAGCACGGCCAAGGCGCCGTGGCGCAGTCCATGCACCATGTACCCGGACCAGGGGAACGGGAAGACAAAGGGCGACACCATCCCGAAACCGACGATCAACCCGAGAAGGATCGCGGTCCGACGCCAGGGTTGTGCTGGTCCAAACAGGATGCGCCGGCCGCCCTGGCCGGCCAAGAGCGCGAACCCGAGCACGGCCAAGATGGTGTACTTCTCGGGCGAGCGCATGAATGCGAACGGAAACACGATACGCCGGAAAACCGCGTGTACTGGCAAGTGCTTGCCCAAGGCAAGCAGCAGGGCAAACCCGCTCAGCCCGGCTAGAACCAAGATCAGGGTACGTCCGCGGCGAAAGGCGGCCAACGCCAAGGCCAACACGCTGGCGCCCATGTACACGCTATACGAAAGCGGCAATCCGTCGGCGCTGCCCTCGCCCACCCAGTGGGCGGCGGGATATTCGCCATACGCATCGCCCATGGAGCCGGGGGCGGCGAACTCGATGAGGCGCAAAGGGTGCAGTGAATGCACCTCGGCCGCCGCACGCGAAAACGGCTTCGACCGGTCGTTGGCTGACCCAAGCGCGCGCGCGGGAATCACCGCGGCGGAGCCCGCGCCGGCGGCGAGCAGCAGGGCCAGCGCGACTGCGCTGATGAAGCGCGGGGAAAAGCGGGGCAAGGCAGGGACAGCGCGCCTTTCCAGCACCTGCGCGGT
>PMJO01000346.1:0-21928 GCA_003158455.1 Myxococcales bacterium
GGCGCAGTGGTGGGGCGACGCCGTGATCGAGATCGGGCAGTCGTTCTACGGGCTCGATCGGCGCGCCGATCTCCTCAGTCGCAAAGCGATCAGCAATCTCGTCGAATGGCAGCGCTCGGACAGCGTGCTGTTTTCGCCGATACCCGGCAACTGGACCTCAGAGCTGCCGCAACAGATGCTCGCCTCGATCGGGCGCGCGGGGTTTTGGAACTACTACATGCACACGGCGGACGACGTGGCGATGCGCGCCGTTTATCCGGCGGTGAAGAAATATCTTGGCCTTTGGCAGCGCAGCAGCGACGGTCTGGTGCAGCACCGAGGGAGCGACCCGGATTGGGCAAATTGGGCAGACTGGGGCAACAACATCGACGCCACGGTCCTGGAGAACATCTGGTACTACATGGCGCTGGACGGGGCCGCGCGCATGGCGGACGTGGTGGGCCAGGCTTCCGACGCCACCACCTATCGGGCGCGGATGGCAGAGTTCAAGACGGCATTCCTGGCGAAGTTCTGGAACGGAACCGAGCTGCGCACTCCCGGACGCACGGGCGGCACCGACGAGCGCGGCCACGGCCTCGCCATCGTTGCCGGGCTGCTCGGTTCCAATGAATGGCCGGCGGTGCTCAGCATCTTGAAGAGCGTGACCGAGTCGGGTCCCTATATGGAGAAATACGTGCTCGAAGCATTCTTCGTGATGAACGACGCGAAGGACGGCCTGGCGCGGATGCGCCAGCGCTACAGCGCGGAGATTCAAAGCCAACTCTCGACGCTATGGGAGGTCTGGACCCCGGGCGATCCCGCCGTGCCCGTCGAGGGTGGCGGGACCATCAATCATGCCTGGGCGGGAGGGCCGCTCACCCTGCTGTCTCAGTACGTCGCTGGCATCGCGCCGACCCAGCCGGGCTACGCCGAATTTCAGGTGCTGCCCGAGCTCGGAGATCTCACGCAGGTTGCTGCAAACGTGGCGTCGGTGAAGGGCGCCATTTCCGTCGAAATTCAGCGTGGCCCGCCCTTGGCGATGCAGGTCGTAGTGCCACCGGCCACGCGCGCGACCGTCGGAGTTCCGATCGACATCGTCACCACGCAGGGATCGGCACACATCGAGGTCACGATCGACGACACGGTGGTATTCAGCGCCGGAACATCAAATCCTTCCACTTCGGTGACCTTTGCGGGCGAATCGGCCGGCTACGTGAAGTTCGTGCTTGGTCCCGGGACACACACATTCGCAGCGCGAGAACTGTGATCCGCGCGATTGACGGCTCTGCGGGTGCCGCCGTCGAGACTGGCTTGTTCATCCAGCGGCGGTGGGCAGGGCGGTGGTTCGCCAGGTGGTCATCCGAGCTGCCTGTTTCCCGACGGTGGCGACGATTAGTAGGGAGCGATGACCGCCGACCTCATGCATGATCCAGCCATGACCGGCCTGTGTATGAACCTTCTTGGAGCGCTGCGTTTCGCCCTCCGCACCGCGTGGAGTTGGCGCTCGAAACCCTCGCCCCAAACACCCGTCGTCTACGTTGAGACGCGAAATCCACCGCCGAGGGCTTGGTCTCCCGGGGGTTCCCGCCGTCTTCGCCCCCTGAGCTGGGCTTCCAGACCACCGATCGCAAGATCGCCATCGCACCAAACACGCACAGAGGCCCTTTGTTTCGGCTACGGCCCGTGAATTCGAGCCATCGCATCTGGCCCAGGAGGAAGACAGGCGCTCGTTACGATTGGTGAACCAGAGTGCCACGGGGCCTGGTCTATGAAGATGATGATGTTGCTTGGGAGAAACCGATGACACGCAGCCGATATTCACAGAAGCTCGCAGTTGCCGCACTGGCGATTCTGGCCGCCTCTTGCTCGTCCAACAACGCCCAGAACAGCGGCAACGGTGGATCCAGGCCAAGCGTGGGTGGCGCATCCGGCGGGGCGACCAGCTCCGGCGGTCAGGTTGGCACCGGCGGCTCCGCTCCCGACAGCGGCGGAAAGGGCTCGGGTGGCTCTGCGTCCGGAGGCGCGGCTGGCTCGGCGAGCGGCGGCGCGGGCTCGATCGCCACCGGCGGCTCGGGCGGCTCCAGCAACGGCGGCGGCGCGGGCGGCTCCAGCAACAGCGGCGGCGCGGGCGGCTCCAGCAACGGCGGCGACGCGGGCTCGTTCGCCACCGGCGGCTCGGGCGGAACCGGGGGCCGCGCGGACGCTGGCAGCGGCGGTTCTAGCTCGGGCGGCTCCGGAGGCGGCGCCGCCGGAACCGGCGCGGGCGGCCAGCAGGTCGGCGGCCAGCTCGGCGGCAATGGAGGTCAGGGCGGTGCTCCCGCAGATGCGATTCCCCCCTGGCCTGCTGCGACTTCGGACAGCTCCTTCACCGCCAACTTCATCTGGCAAGCGGCCGACGGTCCCGCGAATTCCTGGCTCGCGTTTCGGAAACACGTGACCCTGGCGTCGGCGCCAGCGAGCGCGATCGCCGACATCGCGGTCGACTCGAAATACTGGCTGTGGATCAACGGGCATCTCGCGGTCTTCGAAGGCGGCCTCAAACGTGGTCCGAACCACACCGACACCTACTACGATGAAATCGACTTGCAGCCATTCCTCACGGCTGGCGACAACACCATCGCCGTGCTGGTGTGGTACTGGGGTAAGGACGGCGACTCGCACCAGAGCAGTGGCAAGGGAGGGCTGCTTTTCCAAGCAGACATCGACGGCACGCGCGTCGTCAGCGATGCCACCTGGCGCGTCCGCGCCCACACGGGCTACGTCGCCCAGACCGATCCAGGGCCGAATTTTCGTCTGTCCGAGTGGAACGTGCAGTTCGACGCGCGCCTCGATCTCACCGGCTGGACGCTGCCCGGCTACGACGACAGTGCCTGGGCGACCGCAACCGTCAAGGGCCGGACCCCCGCCACGCCGTGGACACACCTGTGGAAGCGGCCGATCCCGCAGTGGCGCGATTCCGGCCTCAAGGATTACGTCAACTCTGCGCAGCTCCCAAGCGTCGGCACGGACGGTGTGGTGAGCGCCAACTTGCCTTACAACGCACAGGTCACGCCGTACTTGAAGGTGACAGCACCCGCCGGGGCGGTGATACGCATTCAAACCGACACGCACGGTGAAGGGCCGTCCGTGCGCGCGGAATACACGACCCGTGACGGCGAGCAAGAGTACGAGTCATTTGGCTGGATGAGTGGGAACACCGTCCAGTACACGATCCCGAGCAGCGTTCACATCGAGGCCCTACGCTATCGAGAGACCGGTTTCGATACCGACCTCAGCGGATCGTTTCGCAGCAACGACAGCAATCTGAACACGCTCTGGACCAAGGCGCTGCGCACGCTCTACCTAGTCATGCGCGACAACTACATGGATTGCCCGACGCGGGAGCGGGCGCAGTGGTGGGGCGATGCCGTCATCGAGATCGGGCAGTCGTTCTACGCCCTCGATCGGCGCGCCGACCTTCTCAGTCGCAAAGCGATCAGCAATCTCGTCGAATGGCAGCGCTCGGACGGCACGCTGTTTTCGCCGATCCCGGGCAACTGGACCTCAGAGCTGCCGCAACAAATGCTCGCCTCGATCGGGCGCGCCGGGTTTTGGAACTACTACATGCACACGGCGGACGACGTAGCGATGCGCGCTGTTTATCCGACGGTGAAGAAGTATCTCGGCCTTTGGCAGCGCAGCAGCGAAGGTCTGGTGCAACACCGAGGGAGCGACCCGGATTGGGCATATTGGGCAGACTGGGGAAACAACATCGACAGCACGGTACTGGAGAACGTCTGGTACTACATGGCGCTGGACGGGGCCGCGCGCATGGCGGACGTCGTGGGCCAAGCTTCCGATGCCACGACCTATCGCGCGCGGATGGCGGAGTTCAAAACGGCATTTCTGGCGAAATTCTGGAACGGAACCGAGCTACGCACTCCCGGACGCACGGGCGGCACCGACGAGCGCGGCCACGGGTTAGCCACCGTCGCCGGGCTGCTCGGTTCCAATGAATGGCCGGCGGTGCTCAAGATCTTGAAGAGCGTGACCGAGTCGGGTCCCTATATGGAGAAATACGTGCTCGAAGCATTCTTCGTTATGAACGACGCGAAGGACGGCCTCGCGCGCATGCGCCAGCGCTATAGCTCCATGATTCAAAGCCAATACACGACGCTGTGGGAGGTCTGGACCCCGGGCGATCCCGCCGTGCCAGTCGAGGGTGGCGGCACCATCAATCATGCCTGGACGGGAGGGCCGCTCACGCTGCTGTCTCAGTACGTCGCTGGCATCGCGCCGACCCAGCCGGGCTACGCCGAATTTCAGGTGCTGCCCGAGCTCGGAGATCTCACGCAGGTTGCTGCAAACGTGGCGTCGAGGCAGGGCGCCATTTCAGTCGAAATTCAGCGTGGCCCGCCATTTGCGATGCAGGTCGTGGTGCCACCGGCCACGCGCGCGACCGTCGGAGTTCCAATCGACGTCGTCACGGCTCAGGGCTCGGCGCATCTCGAGGTCACGATCGACGACACGGTGGTCTTCAGCGCCGGGACGTCGGAGCCTTCCACTTCGGTCACCTTTGCGGGCGAAACGTCCGGTTACGTGAAGTTCGTCCTCGGTCCCGGGACGCACATGTTCGCGGCGCGAGAACTGTGATTCGCGCGATTGACGGCTCTGCGGGTGCCCATGCAGAAATGCGACGGCCGTTCTCCGGCCGGGATCTTTCGCCTTTCACAGGCTACGCGACAACGCCACGCACCAGGGAAATGGCATCGAGTGCCCGGCCGAAGAACCGACGTGCAGGATGCGAAGTGGATCGCGGACCTGACGGATGAACACGCTAGTAGCCAGCGCGGGCGTCCATCCCGGTCACGGACGGCGCGTGGCTGTCGCTCTTGATCCGATTAGAAGTTCTTCGTCATCCACGACCACACGTCGTCCGGGACCCAGGAACAAGGGCACGCGGTCGAGCAGGTCTTGGGAGCTGTCGCACACGAATTGTATAGGTCACTGGTCCCATCCACTATGGCGTTGCCGAGACCTGACTGGTGCACGCACCAACGCAGGGGATGCCCGATCGAGCATCCGGCGTAGTCAGTGCAGACATGCCCGCCGGGGTTCAAATAGGGAGGAGGCTGAGGCGGCTGGGACGGCTCGGTCTGGGGGATGGTGCAGCCGTTGTTCTTGGCGAACTGGTCGCGCATCGGTCTTGCCGTGTCGATCGTGAATGTGCCGTCCGTAAGTCCGACCATCTGCCAGTACGCGATGGGGTCGTTGCCATTGTCGCACCCGCTGAATTCGGCTCCTTCGTAGATCGCGACCCCACGAAAGACCTTCGCCCGGGCGCACGCGATTTCGTAGGTCATGCCGCCGCCCAAGGCGACCCCCTGGGCGAAGATGTGTGTCGTGTCGACACAGTAGTTGTCCTCGATCAGCTTGACCATGTCGTCGACGAGTTGCAGGTCTTCTCCGTTGGAATTCGCCCATCCGCCGCCCAGCCCCTCGGGCGCGACAAAGAACGCGCCGTTGTCCGACAGTTTCTGGAGTCCGAAATAGGCCATTACGTACCCATTGCTTCCGCCATTGTCGATTCCGTAGGCGTTACCGCCACCCGTGTGAAAGGTGAAGCTCAACCAGTAGGGGTGGTTCGGGTCGTAGTTGTCGGGAAGCCTCATNNCTGAATCGTAACGTAGCCGCCGTCGCCGTGGCCCACAGTGTGCCCCGACCCCGCAGCCGCATTCGGATCCTGATTCGGGATCGCCGCGAACGTGATCGTCGAAGTCGTGCCGCACCCCGCGCTCGGCACTGCGCCAGAGCTGCCGCCTGCGCCGGTCGCCCCGCCGGACCCTGCCCCGCCAGAACCGGCATCCGTGCCACTATCGGCCGTCACCGCATAGACGTCGGTACGCCAGCAAGCGGCGGTGTTGGCCAGGATGCCCAACACGCCGAGCAGTCCGATACGCGTTCCCGACTTCATAGCCAGGCACCGACGGTGAGGGTCAAGAGGAGATTGGGACGCCCGGAGGTGGCAGCGACCGTATCGACGATGTGAACGGCCACGTAGGGCTCGGCCACCTGTGCATGTGCGGCCAAGGTCAAGTAGGTGCGGCCGTAGAGGCGAAGCCCCGCCCCCAAGCTCACATCGATCAGACCCGACCATCGCTCCGCGGTGTGGCCTCCCGTGCCCCAGCCGGCCTGCCCTTCGACCGACGTGCGCAGAACCCCGGCAGCGAGGCCGAAAAGGGGCCACAGCCGCTGGGCCGAGCGAAGGCGATATAACCCGCCCAGGACGGCGTATTGCTGGGCAACCTGCGCGTTGCCCGCCGTGGTCGCAACCGCGGACCGGCTCCCTAGGCCTGCCGCCGAAGCTTGCATCACGAGCCAGGGGCGAACTGCCCAGCCCAAGCGCACGGTCGGCAACACCGCAGGTCCGAGGCCGTCCAGGCTCATGATTGCAACCGCGCCAACCTCGAGGCCAACGCGCTCGCCATGGCTGGTGGGCTCGTGTACCTCGCCGGTGGGCGCTGCGGCCATGGGTGGCTTTGCGACGGGTTCGTAGCGTCGCCTTCGTGCTGCCCAATCGATCTGGAGAAGGCCCGCGCGCAGGGCTTCGACGGCGCGAAGGGCTAGCATTTCCGGCTGTCTTGGAGCACTGGGCTCGACGGCAACTCGCGTGACCTCGAATCGTTGTGGGTGCGTCTTAAGGACCCACACATCGATCGCCTCCAGCATATCGTCTCTGACAGAGTCAATGACAGCGCTGGTACCCCGTGCGGCAAAGGCTTCGAGCCAGGCCACCGAATCGGCTTCCCCAACACCGCGGGCGCCCGCCCGGTCGGATATCGTGACCTCAAGGCCCACCGACAGCAACTCTCCACGCAGGAGGGTCAATGCTTGGGTCACATCGGCGGAAGGGGTCGGTGGCCACAAGATGGCTACGGTGGCCGCGTGGGCGGGCCCCGTCCATACGAGAAACGTCGTGAGACAGAGCGCAAGGCGCAGACGGTTCAATGGGCCTTGGTCACGGGGCGAGAAGCTCGCGCGCCGATCCAGCATAGTTCCCCTTGGGGAAGCGACGAAGATATTCTTCGGCGAGGGCTCGAGCCCTCGCCGGGCCTTCGAGCTTGTCCGTGAGAGTCATCTTTCGTCCCAAAGCCTCTCCTACGAGCGTGCCGGTCGGCGCACGGGTTAGATATTCATTGTACCACGCAATTGCCTGGGCGGTCCCGGCTTCCCGGGATTCCTCCACGCGACCAAGCAGGTAGATCGCTTCGAGCGCACGCGGCGATTCGGGAAAGCGCCGACGCTCGGTGAGCAGGGCGTACCGAGCCAGATCGAGGCGTTGTCGATAGCGAGCCGCGTTGGCAAGAGCGAAGATATCCTCGCTGGACGCTTCGCTCAGCGTCGCCTCAACGCCGATACGCTTGGCGTCCTCGATGATGCGGTCCCATTGGCCGTGCGCCAACTTCCGGCTCCATTGATGGTCGCCCGCGAGCTTGGCGACCGTAGATGCAACCGGCGCTGGCGAGGGGCCGGTGGCGGACGGCTGCAGCCCGGGTGGAGTCACGGCTGGTGCAGGGTGAGCACTGGGAGGCTCACTGTTCGCTTGCTCCGGCGTCTCTTCAGTGATCACGGTCTGCACTCTTGCCAGGTTTGCGACCAACCGCTGGCCGGCCCGCAACGCTATTTCTCCCGCCGAGACGGGGCCGCTGACCACGACGCTGCCCTCGCGCAGCCTGAGATCGAGCTCCTCGCTTAACGGATCCCACGAGACCGTGAAGACGGTTCCCGTGACCGTGACCAAGAATGGGCCGACATCGACCAACCACCGTCGATTGCTCTTGTGCGCAACCTGGAAAGATCCTCTGCCACGTTCGATGGCCACGTGGGCACAGTCGCGGTCGACTACCCGGAGCCGGCTGCGTGTTCCCGGCGTGAGCGTCAATCTGCTTCCCTCGTTGAACACCACGTTCATACCCGCGTGACCGGATTCACGCAGATATCCGCCTTCGAGGACACTGCCTCCATCGATCCGGTAGGCAAGCGGTGCCTCACGCGCAGACCAGCGCTTTCGAAAGACTGAAGTGACCTGCAGGGCAACCAAGGTGCACAGCGCCACCGCAACACCCGCCAGAGACCAACGAACAAATCGCCGTTGGCGCGCCTTCTTCGAAGCAATGCGTGTGAGGAAGCCGTCGAGTCCCCGGTCAAGCTCCGCCATAGTCGGCGGCCCCAGGTTGTCGCGGCAAAGGTCGGTCGCCTGGGTGAGGGCAGGAGAGTCCTTGGGTTCGCTAGTAGTCGTCATCATCGTCCCCGTCTCTCCCCGTCGGGCAATCGTGGCTCGTCATCCATCCAGCGGGACAAACGGCTTGAAGCACGTGCCAGCGATCGCTTCACCGTGGATTCCGAAGTCTCCATGGCGGCGGCAATCTCTTCTACGCTCATCGACTCCACGCGCCTAAGGACGAACGCCATGCGGTCGCGCGGCGGCAGCCGTTCGAGCAGATCATAAAACTTCCGCAACAGATCGCGCGACTCGACGTCCAGCGTTTCGAAGTCTTCGCAATCCAGCAAGTCAGGCCGTTCGAAGCTGAGCCAAGAGCGCATCTTCTTGCGATGCAGCTCGGTCTGAAGCGCCCGCACGGCACAGGTATGGACGAAGTTGCGGAAGCTGTCGGGCTCGCGTAGCGTCTTCACTTTGCGGTACACGCGGTAAAAGACCTCCTGTCCAACGTCTTCTGCTTCGGAATGGGAGCCCAAGGCACGCCTTGCGAGCGTGAGCACCATGGGCGCGAACCGCCGCCACGTCTCCACCGCGGCCCACGCTTCCCCCGCGCTCAGTGCCCGTGCGACGTCACCATCGCTGGCAGCGCGGCGGTCTTGGCCGACTACCAAGGACAGGTGAACGTGAGAGGGAAGCGTTGGCATGACGTAGGAGGAGGTTCAAATAGATAGACCACGTATCCGCGCATTCCCGGTCAGAAATCGACAGGTTCTGGCG
The DNA here is from genome assembly GCA_003158455.1 of Myxococcales bacterium. Taxonomy (GTDB): domain Bacteria; phylum Myxococcota_A; class Polyangia; order Fen-1088; family Fen-1088; genus Fen-1137. The sequence continues at coordinate 8,957 of PMJO01000346.1, forward strand.
GGAACTGGATGTCGGATAACGCGCCGGTCAGCGACCGATGGTGAACAGGCTGACTCCGTAGACGTTCTGCGGATATGTCGTGCTCCACGACGTGCTCGTGGCCGTGGTCTCGAAATAGCAAAGCTCAGCGGCGCTGCTGAGCTGGGTCCATTGCCCCTCGGAAGGATTGGCGGGTTTGCCCAGGCCGACCCAGGCCTGATAGGAGTTGGCGTGGGTGCGATCGATCGGGTATTGGCGGATCTTGAGCGCGCCCGTGCCGGGGATGTTGTTGACGGTCAGCTTAACCTGGCTGGCGCTACTGGAATCGCCCGTGCCGCCGGTGACATGGTTGTAGACCAAGATCTGCACCGCGCTGCCGTCGCTGGACACGGTGGCGGCGGCGTTCACACCGTCGGAAGTCGTGCCCCCGCTGGTACTGATGCGCGTGTCTCCCATCATGTGCAGCAAGCGGAATGCGTTGAACGGCGGTTTGGCCACATCAAAGGACACTGGGATGGCGGGATCGCCCTTGAGCAGCAACCCATAGTTGCCTTCGCGGAAGGCGGTGGCGGTTCCCGTATCGAATTCTTCATAAAGATCGGAAAGCGCCCACCAGGCGTACATGTCCGGTGGCCCCGCCTTGCTGGCCGTGCCGATCAGGTGCACGGTCTTGGCGATGAAGCTGGCCGCGACCTCGTTGTCCCGGGTGACCACGGTGTCGTAGCTGGAACCAAATTCGTCGTTGATAACCGTGCCGGTGAACTTGCCCGACGAGATGGTGTTGCTGATGGAATCGTAGAACGACAACATGGCGTTGGCGTCGGCCACCTTGCCGTTGTTGTCATTGGCGTAACTGTGGAACGAGATGAAATCGAGCTTGAGGCTGTTGCTCTTGGCGTAGCTGATGAGCCCAGCGATCAGGCCGGGCGATTCCCCGGCCGAGCCCGCGGGACCGCCGACGCGGATCTGCGAGTCGCCCGCGGCCAGCCCCTTGGAGGTGTGGCCGTATAGCTCATTGTAGCCGTTGTCGCCGGTTTCGTACATCCACGAGGGCTCGTTCCACACCTCGAAGAACCAGTTNNACCTTGCTGGTGCTGGCCATGGCCGACGGGGTGAAGCTGATCTCGACGATGGGCTTCATGCCCGCGGCCACGATGGCGTCGTAGACCTGGTCCAGCCTGGTCCAGTCATAGGTCGCGGTTCCGTTGGACTCGCTGTACACGCCGATGTCGTCATTCAGAATGCCGTGGAAGCGCACGTACTGGAATCCGGCCTGGTCGTGACCCTTCTTCAGGGCGGCTTTGGCGTTGCGGCCATAGGCCGTGGAAAGAATGGTGTTGGCGTGATCCAGGGCGACACCCTTTTCGTAAAAGCGGCTCCAGGCCTGTCCCTTTTGCCCGGCGTCCACCACCAGTTGCACATCACCATTGCCCGTGCCCCACGGTGCGGAGCCGGTGCAGGTCACCCCGACATTGCTGCTGCCGCCGGTGCTGCCGCCCGTCTGCTGGCCGCCGGTGGTTACCCCGCCGCTGCCGCCTACGCCGCCGGTCGCTGCGCCGCCGGTGCGGATTCCGGCCGTCGCGCCGCCGCTGGCGTTCGTGGTCCCGCCACTGCCCCCGCTGCTGCCGCCCGAGGCGGTCCCGCTGCTGCCAGCGGTGCTGCTGATGTTGCAGCTCAGAATGGCCGAGCCGGGAGGACCATTGCACGAGCACAACACGCCCGAGGAGCTGGTGCACGATTCACCGGGGGTGGGACAGGAGATGCCCTCGGTGCAATCGAGGATGCCGCCATCGCGCCCTGAGGTCGAGGATCCTCCGCTAGCTCCGCCTGCGGAGCCCGTGCGCCCCGCGCTGGCCCCCGCGTTCCCGCCACTCTGTGACGTTGCTGGCGACGAACCTCCCGCGCCGCCTGAGCTTGCGGTGGCCCCGCCCGAACCTGCACCACCGCTGCTGGCGCCACCACTGCTGGCGCCGCCGCTGCTGGTTCGCCCGGCGATATTGCCAGATGAGGACGAAGAGCTGCTACACGCGAGCAGCAAACCAGTCAGCACCAGCGAGGCTCTTCCAGGACCATTGCACATGTGGTCTCTTACGCGAATAGCTCACGGCCCCCCTATTGCAGCGTAAACGATTCGTCGGTCTCCTCGAAGAGTGTTGTTCCATTCTTCTCGGCTCGCAGTACCAGGTAGCATTTCGTTCCCGAGGCTGGCGCTGTCATGGTTATCGACTTGGTTACCATTGAGGCAAGCGGCACATCAACCGCCAGCGTGCCCGTAGCCCCAATCGTCCCGGTCGTACTGTCCGCATGGACCTCCCAGGTGACGTTGATGGCGGTTCCCGCAAACGTGTCGTTGAAAATGAGGAGGTTCGTCGTGCGGGTCGCGCCTTTCGCGATCGCCGGTACCGAGGACGGCCAATCCCCGTTGGTATTGGACATCTTGTTCGACTCCCAATAGGACTGGTCCGCGACCAGCACGGCACTGAAGCCGTGCTGGATGCGCCTAATGATCGGGCTTGACCAAGGATCAGGTAGATTGTCCTCTCCGAAGAGCGGAGGTCCGCCTTGTTCGATGGTCATCTTGGATGCCATGACACCCGGGATCACACTCCCCCAGCCCGAGAGCAGCGCGTATGGCCGAACGTCCGAAGCGTCCTGTCTGCGCATCGCCATCGCCGACGTTCCAAACCACGCCAACCCTTGGCGGGTATTGTCTTTCGACCAAATGTACTCGCCCTGACCGTAAGGATTATTGTTGTTGGCGTTCACATTTTCGGTGTATGTGCTGAGACCGCCGATATAGTGGCCGGCAGTTGCGAAACCTGGACTTGGCAGCCCATAGTTTGAGCCGGTTTGAAAGGGGTCCGCGCTGATTGGCCGGGTGCTGTCCAGTTTGGTCATGGCGTTGAACAAATCGGTCTCGAACTGAGTCGAATCCGTGCTGGAATCATTCGGCTCATTGCTTTGGCTCCAGCGAACGATCGAAGGGTGGTTGCGGTCGCGAAGCACCATCGCCTGGGCGTGGGCGACCATGTTGTCGTGTCCCGCGGAAAAATCCTGGTCGTTGTTGCTACCCCGAATGGCCGTTTCGCCCATGAGCATGAGGCCGAGCTCGTCCGTCGTGTCGAGCATGTAGGGTGCGGCGAGCTCCTGGTGGATGCGAACGAAGTTGTAGTTCAACCTTTGGTAGTTTCGCACCGCCTGCGGCCAACCCGAGTTTTGTGCGGAGGGCGGCATAAAGCCGGGAAATGTGTCGTAGGCATCGCCTTTGCCACCGTTGTCGATGCTGTCGTAGTCCGCCCCTTGCAGGTTGTCGCCCCGGTAATTCACTCGGATGCCGTTCAGATAGTAGTAGACGTGCGAAGTATCGGCTCTCTTTCTTTCGCTTTGGCGGAAGCCGAAGCGGACGACTTTGCTTTGGATCGCCGTACCACCTCGGCTCAACTGAAGCTTCAAGTTGTGAAGACGGGCCTGGTAATCGGACTGGTACGGAACGTTGGGCCACCAGTAAGAGGTAGTGCCGAGACCCCACTTGATCGGGCCAATAGTCGTCGTCGTGGTGGTACCTGGGGCCGTGGTGACCGGTGTATCGGGAATAGCTGGATACGTGAAGGCGTCGCAGTTCCACGAGCTGAGGGAGCCCGACAGTGTCACTTGCTGGCTCGTGGTACCCGTATTCGTGATCGACACGTCGTAGGTCAGGGTGTCGTCAGTGACACTCGTGCGCACGAATGCGTCGCTGATGTAGACATCGGGATACACGTGCAACAGTGCGGAGCGGAAGATCCCCTGCGCGACGTTTGGCGACCAGCCGGCCGCGGTAGGAACGATGAACTTGCCGTTGGTCTTCAGTGCCTGGCCGCCCTTGACCAGCACGGAAATCGCATGCTGCTTGCCCGGTGTCACGAATTTGGTGACGTCGAAAACGGATGGGGTGAACGAGGTCGTATTGGTTCCGACTTCCTTGCCGTCAACCGACAGCGTCGCTTGGAAATTGACCGCGCCGAATTCGATCAGAGTGGTCTGCGCGGCGCCAGAATCTGGGACCGTGATCGAAGTGGCGTACGTGCCGCTCGACGCGCTGACCCCTTGCTTGAGCCAGCCGCCTCCCGGAACCTGGATCGTCCGTTTGCTGCCCCCCGCGGGGGTGAAGTCCCAGGTTCCGGCTATCGAGGTCGAGGATGGGTCCGGAGTAATCGAGTTTGCGCACTGGCCACCGACTGAACCGCCGGCAGCTCCCGATGCGCCACCGGAGGCCGTCTTGCCACCGGAGCCCGTCGAGCCGCCGGCGTTGGCGCCGCCCGAGCCGATCCGCCCGCCTGTGCTACTCGCGCCACCAGAGCCCGCCTGGCCACCAGAGCCGATGACACCGCCCGCGCCGATGGTCCCTCCCGTGGCCGTCGCGCCTCCCTGTGGAGAGCCGCCCGCAACGGGAGCCGCCGAATTCTCCGAGCAACTTGCACCCATGGCGATCAGCAGGGTCCAGGCCAAACAACCATCGAAATGCTTCGTCGTCCTTCCGGATTGCATGTACATGTGGATCACCGTCATCTAGTTGCAGGAAGACACAGGTGATTGTTACTATTTTTTGCTGCGCGAGAGCACGACCGCAACCTGACGCGGCTGTCGCGGTTCCCTGACTGGTAGGGAACCAGGCTACGGGCGTCAGCTCATCCCGCGTCCGACAATTCCTATTTGACCTGCCAGCCCCGGTTTTCGCCCAGCGCCCAACAAAACGACACACACCCCTCACGATTGTTGAACCGAAGTGCCAACTAGCCTGGTCTTTGAAAGTGATGGCATTGCCTTGGCCCTGCGTTGGCATTAACCACCCTGGTACGCCGCTGAAACGACGTCCGAGGAACAGGTCGGCCCCCTCCGGACGATGCTCGCTCTTGGTTCTGGGATCGGCAATCGCCGCTTTCTCTGCGTGCAGTCAATCTAGCACGGGCGGCTCACATTCGACCGGGGGCGGCCCTGGCCATGGCGGAGTGACCGGCGTCGGAGGTGGTGGCGCATCAGGTGGCAACGGCGGAGCGACCAGCGTCGGAGGTGGTGGCGCATCAGGTGGCAATGGCGGGGCGACCAGCGTCGGAGGCGGCGGCGCATCAGGCGGCAAAGGCGGAGTGACCGACGTCGGAAATGGCGGCGCATCGGGTGGCAATGGCTCGGGCGGAAGGTCGGCAGCGGGTGGAACCTCGGGGACTGGCGGAACAACCATGGCCAGCTCGCCGACGGCAGGCGGCACGCAAGGACAAGGCGGGGCCCAAGGCGGAGCTGCTGGCGCGGCTTCGGGTGGCAACGGCGGGACAGGGACCGGTGGCACGGCCGCAGGCACAGGCGGTGTCGGAGCAACCGGCGGCGCGAGCGGGCTAGGCGGCACGGCGGCGGGTGGGAGCAAAGCAACCGGCGGCTCGGGAAGCGGTGGCGCCATCAACTGCACGCCGCCCAATCCGCCTTCGGCCAAGGACTCGGTCACGCTGGACATGGCAAACACCGAGGGCGCGCCCACCTACCGGGCTTCTGGTCTTCTTTACGGTATCGCCATGGACGCCAGCCAGCCACCGACCCAGATGCTGACCGACATCAAGGTGAAGTTCTTTCGCATCGGCGGGTCGGACGCTAGCTGCGGCGGCTACGTGACCGGCAACTACGACAAGCGCTGGGCCACCGTGAAGGCCTACTACAGCAAAGCAAAGGAGATCGGCGCCACGGTCATCATTCTGGTGAGCGACCTGTGGGGCGAGGATCCCGCCTGCGCCACGCCACGCTTTCCGGGCGACGGCGGCGACTGGAGTGACTACACCAAGTTCATGACCCAGCTCATCAGCGACGCTCAAGCCGCCGGCATGACGGGCCCTGATGTGCGCTGGGATCTGCAGAACGAACCGGACGTTGGCTTGTTCTGGAGCGCCCCGCAATCACAATGGCTCGAAATGTGGAAGCGCGGCTACCAAATGGTCCGCGCCGCGATTCCTAACGCGCATATAGAGGGCCCGAGCAACGCCTCCGGTGTCGGCGGCCAGTTGTTCAACGCTTTTCTCGACTACGTCAAAGCGAACAATGTGGTTCCGGACTACATCAGCTGGCACGGCGGTGACCAGGCCAACGACGTCAAGACCGTCAAGTCAGAGCTCGCAAGTCGTGGCATCAACGTCTCCAACTTTGACAACAACGAGTACGGCGGCACCGGCGAGCAGAATCCCGGCCATTCGGCCTGGTACATTGCGCGGCTGGAACGGGGCAACGTGGATGGTCTGCGGTCGAACTGGGGCGGCCCTGGAGGCGGCCCGACCATGTATCAGACCATGGCCGACTTGACCACCCTCGACTGGAAGCCAAACAGCCAATGGTGGATCTACAAACGCTATGCAGACCAAACCGGGCTGCGCACCAGCTCGACCGCGGGGACGAACGTGGATGCCGTTGGCTTCCAGGACGCGGACCAGGCGAAAGCCATCATCGTGGTCGGCAACAACGGCAAGACCACCGGCTCGGTGAACGTCGTCGTCAAGAACATGCCGTCGTGGCTCCAGAGTGGGGGCTCGACGAAGGTGCTGCTCGAGAAGATGCCGACCGGCGAGGCCGCCGTCACTGCACCGACAGTTGTCACCAACGCTGCCGCCACAGTCAATTGCAACGCACTGACGGTAGCGATCAATTGGACCACGCCGACCGATGGCTATGTCGTCACCCTGACGCCGCAATAGTGCGCATCCTACCGCGTCCTATACCACTATTCGATCCGCTCCCGGACGGCGGTCTTCCGCTGCCGACTTCCGTGTCGATTTCGAACAAGACGTGGTACCGGATCAACCCCAGCAGCGTCCCCCCCACCGATCTAGGTGATCGCCTTGCTCCGATCCGCGCGATCGCGCAAGCAAAATCTTCAGGGCTGCTAGCTGCCAGCGTCAACATTTCCCTTACGATTGCTGAACCGAAGTGCCAGGGGGCCTGGTCTATGAAGATGATGGTGTCGCTTTGGCATTCCGTTGGCACGAACAACCTGGCCGGGCGCCCCGGAGGATTGCACACATGATAAACAACAATCGAGGCCTTCCGCGCGCGTCGCGCCGTCCAGCGCTGACGCAACTTCCCATGTGCCTCGCCCTTGTGGCGGCCGCATGTACCAACAACTCTAGTGGCTCCGGCGGCGGAGGCGGCTCGGGCAGCGGCGGCGCGCCAAGCACCGGCGGCTCGGCCAGCGGGGGCGCATCCAGCTCCGGCGGCTCGGCCAGCGGGGGGACGTCCAGCACTGGCGGCTCGGCTAGCGGCGGGACGTCCAGCACTGGCGGCTCGGCCAGCGGCGGCACAATGGCTTCCGGCGGCAGCACCGGACGCGGCGGCACGACCGCTTCGGGTGGGGCAACCAGCATGGGTGGCGCGACCGGTACCGGCGGCGACACGGCCGCGGGCGGCAGCACGAGACTCGGCGGCGCAACCGGCTCTGGCGGCGCAACTGGCCCTGGCGGCGCAACCGGTTCGGGTGGCAGAACGGGAGGCGGCGGCGCCACTGGTTCGGGTGGGGCGACCGGCGCGGGCGGGGCGACCGGTTCGGGTGGGGCAACGAGCGCGGGCGGTGGCACGGGATCCGGCGCGGCAGTGCCGAGCGCGGGTTGCGGTAAGACCTCGACGCTGACCTTCGGGACGGTCCCGAACGAAAGTGCCACTGCCACGGCGGGCGGGCCGAACCTCGGCACCGGCAAGGGCGGCTGGGTGACCATTACGAGCGGCGGCACGCGGAACTTCGCCCTGAGGCTTCCGGACAACTACGACAACACCCATCCCTATTGGTTGATCTTCGCCTTCCATGGGAACGGCGAGACCGCAGACGGCATGGACACCGGCGGCGCGAATGGGTACCTCACGGCCTATTGGGGACTGCAGAGAGAGTCGAAGAACGGTGCGATCTTCGTCGCTCCTGAATGGAGCGGTGGCGGGTGGGGCACGGGCGACCTGACGTTCACCGACGACATGGTCAAGACCATTTCCACCAATTACTGTGTCGACATGTCTAACATCATCACCAGCGGCTTCAGCTACGGTGGTGGGATGAGCCATGCCCTGGCGTGTAGCCGCGCGAATACCAGCACGAATTCGGTCGGCTATAAATTCCGAGCGGCCGTGATGTTCGAAGCATGCAGCTTTCTCGTCGAGGGAAGTTGCCCAAACAACGACCCTATCGACATCTGGCAAAAGGCCGGCCTAACAGACGGCACATGTGGATTTGACGATTCGAAGACTGTCCGCAATTGGTTCACTGCCCGCGATGGATGCACGGGATGGACATCAGAAAGCGGAAATGTGGCCGCATCGGCGACCGGAACGGTCTCGCAGGAGCCTACCCAACCGCCTACGCCCGGCAAATACATAAACCCGGGAGGCCACGTCTGCACGAATTACACCTGTTCGAAGGGCGCAGTCCGCTGGTGCGCCGACCAGGCGGGACACGGCAATGCCACCACGGATGGGAGCTCGAGCCTCTATGATGAATGCGCGAACGTCACCTCACAATACCCCCACGGCAACTGCTCGCCCGGGTGTCCTTGCACCTGGACGCCGGATGACATCTGGACGTGGTTGAAGGACCCGACCGTAAACAAATACACGCCCAACATTACGGCCTTTTGACTTTCATGTTCGCACCTGTGAGCCGCAACAATTCCGTCCGAGGAAGGCGGCCGTCTTTTCGGGGTCTTCGCGCGGTTGGGTGGAGTGGATGCTCGGCCGGGCATCCACTCCGTTGGTGCGTGCATCAATCAGGTCACGGTAACGCTATCGTGGATGGGACTTCGGACCTGTACAATTCGTGCGCGACAGCTCCCAAGACCTGCTCGACCTCGTGCCCTTGTAGCTGGGTCCCGGCAGACGTGTGGAAGTGGATGACGTCCTTGTAGACGACTCCACTGGCGAACGGCTCTTGAGCGGAAACGTACCAAGGAGAAGCAATGACAAGGCAGACGGCAATCCTTCTAGTTTTTGGCGTCATGGGGTTCTCGGTGGCCTGCAGTGGGAATACCTCTCCCGACGCCGCCGCAGGAGGTAGCGTCAACAGCGGTGGAAAGCCCGGGAGCGGAGGCGTAGGGGCAGGAGGCGTAGCGGCAGGAGGCGCAGCGGCAGGAGGCAAAGCCGCAGGAGGCAATACCACCAGCTCGGGTGGTTCCACGATTTTGTTGTCGGGTGGCCAAACATCCGGTTCGGGCGGAGGCACCCCGGGCCAAGGCGGTAACCAAGGAGGAGGTGGTGGTGTCGGGAGTGGCGGCACGAGCAATGCGGGTGGTTCCACGACTTCACCGTCCGGTGGCAAGACATCCGGTTCGGGCGGAGGCACCCAAGTACAGGGCGGTAGCCAAGGAGGCGGTGTCACGAGCGGCGGCATCTCTGCGTCTGGCGGCCGCAGTGCCTCCGGGGGTACCGCAGGCGGAGGCACCGCCGGCGCGAGTAGCCGCCCGACCGGCGGCGCTGGGGGCTCGCCTGGGACCGGGGGTCAGCCGGGCTCGTGTGGACCCAGCGGGATGCCGGACATCTGGAACCTGCCGAAGTTTACCCCGGCCACGGGCCCGTATACCGCCGACTGGCAGAAATTGGGCCTAGCCTATTCGACGCCCCAGTGGTGGCGTGACGCCAAATTCGGCGCGTGGGCTCATTGGGATCCGCAATCGATGCCCGAGCAAGGCGACTGGTACGCCTATCACATGTATCAAGAGAATTCGGCCGATTTCAACTATCAGGTCAGCCACTTTGGTGATCCGGGGGGAAGCAATCCGTACGGCTACAAGGATATCTGCGAGAACTGGAAGATCGACCTATGGGATCCCAACGCCTTGATGGATCTGTATGTCCAAATGGGGGCCAAGTTCTTCATGGCCATGGGCGCACATCATGACAACTTCGACAACTGGGATTCGAGCTACCAGCCCTGGAACTCCGTCAAGGTCGGAGTACAGAAGGACATGGTGGGCACCTGGGCACCGATCGCGCGCCAAAAGGGGATGCGTTTCGGCATTGGGTTTCACAACACTCCGGCTCGAACTTATGGTCAGTGGATGCCGATTCGCTACACCAGCGACTCGAAGGGACCCTACGATGCGATGCAAACGACAGCGGACGGCAATGGTAAATGGTGGCAGGGCATGAATCCCGCGGATCTTTATGGGCCCAAGCACAGCGGCGACTGTTCGAACAATTCCTGTAACAATTCGGCCTATGGCACGCAGTTCATGTATCGAGTCGATGAAGCCATCTGTAAGTATCATCCCGACGTCGTCTACTTCGACGANNTTCCCAAACGGACCTGGGCGTCCATATGGGACTAGGTTCCATCGCCACGACGATCCTGGCGAACTACTACAACAAGTCGTTGACCTGGAGTCAGGGAAAGACGGTGGACGTCGTCATGAACATGAAGGGTGTGGGCGGCACATACAACAGCTTCCAGAACAGCTCAACCCTGGAACCCTACGCTGAGCGCGCCTTGGTTAGGAGCACCGAGGCGCAAACTGAATCAGCGATCAGTGCCTATCCCTTCCAGACCGAGCTCGACATCCAGGGCGGCAACTGGCACTACATGACTGGGGCGGGATACACGGGCGCGCAATCTCTGGTCACGACCCTGATGCAGAACGTCTCCCGAAACGGAAGCTTGCTGCTCAACCTCACCCAGCACGGCCGCGGGAATCTCGATACCAAGTGCACCCAGATCGCCCAAGACATTGGCGCCTGGCTGAAAGTCAACGGCGAAGCCGTGTATGCGTCCCGCCCATTCGAGGTCTCGGGCGACAACACAGTCCTATACACACGCGCCAATGGCAACGTCTATGCCACGCTTCTCACTTGGAACGGCGGCGCGGTCACCCTCTCGGCGCTCAAGTCGGGCGGGGCAACCTTGGGAACCGTGTCCAAAGTCGAGGTGCTCGGCTCCACGGTGGCGGCAACGTTCTCGCAAAGCGCTTCAGGACTGACGGTGACGCCCAGCGGATCGGTACCGGCGCTGTCGGGGATCTCCGATTCGGGGCTGGCGAAGATACACGTTCTGAAAATCACCCACGACAAGGGCTGGTTCAACGACGACGATTCGGGTGCGGCAGCTCCTGGATGGCTTCGCAAAGTCGCCCTTGGTACTGGCGATTACAACAACGACCTCGCCACCAGCACGACCGTCGGGGACACTTGGACTGCCACGTTTACCGGCACCGGTGTCTCAGTCTACGCNNCCGAAGGAATCAGGGGATGGAAAGATCGAGATCCAGATTGACGGCCAAACCAGCGCGACGGCGGATCTTTCCACCACGGGCGCGCGGCAAGCCCAGCAGATGGTGGGTCAGGTGACTGGCCTGACTTCGGGCCAACATGCCATCAGCATTATCAATCGTGGCCCCGGACCGGTGGCCGTGGATGCCATCGTGGTGCAGTAGGGGCGTCTCGTCCTGCGACTGCCCCGATCCACTGACTGACGTGCTCTCAGCACAGTCGGACAGCGTCAGCCTGCAGTTTCTCCATACCCGCGGGTAACTTCCGTTACCCATAGGTGACGCCAGATCTTGGTGGCCAAGACCGCACGCGGCTCGATGTCTTCTCCCGTCTGGGAACAAGGCTTGCATTGCATCCTAGGCGTGACAGGTGGCTTGTGGGATCTGATATCAACCCAAGGGACACGCAGCCGCGCTGACCCGGAACAGGTAACGCTCAGCGAGTCGCACTTGCAGGAAGGGAATCCCCCCGTAGGCGGCGAGCCAGCCAACAGTAACGCCGCTCCGGTTCAGGTGCTGACCCGAGAGGCGGCAAGGCGGTTCGAGTATGTGAGCCAGGTTGGCGCCGGCGGCATGGGAGCGGTTCACTGCGTGCGCGACAAGAACCTGCTGCGTGAGGTGGCCCTCAAAGTGCTGGCCCCCTCGCTGGCCGCTGACCCTAGATACGTCAAGCGCTTTCTGGCCGAGGCGCAGATCCAGGCGCAACTCGATCATCCCAACATCGCGCCGGTGCACGACCTGACTATCGATCACGAGGGAACCAACTACTTCACCATGCGCCTGGTGCGTGGTCGGTCCTTGGCTGACTGGATCTCCTCGGCCCATTTTTCGCCGGCGCCATCCGAGACGATGCACGAGATGCTGGGAGCCTTTCTCAAGGTCTGCGACGCCGTCGCTTTTGCCCACAGCCGTGGCGTGCTCCACCTTGATATCAAACCCGAAAACATCATCATGGAGGACTTCGGTACTGTCTATCTGATGGACTGGGGGCTAGCGCGACTGAGCACGCACGCGTGCGAGAGCAGCGACGACGTGGTGCTGTCGCCCGAGGCAGCCGGCGGCGTTGTTTCAGGGGTGGTGGGATCCCCCGCCTACATGGCACCCGAGCAAGCCAACGGCGCGCAAGGCCTGGTCAGCGAGCGCACTGACGTTTTCGGTTTGGGTGCGGTGTTGTACTCGATTCTGGCGGGCCGGCCGCTGTATTTGGGCGAGTCGGTGGATGACGTGTTGGAAAAGGCGCGTGGGGGCCAGATGCCTTCCTTGCCCGACGCGCACCGGGGTGTCCCGCTGCCTGAGCGAATGTGCCAGATCACGCGCAAGGCATTGGCCACCGATCCGGCGGATCGCTACCAGAGCGTGCTCGACCTCAAGCGTGAGGTCGAAGGCTTCTTGCAAGGGGGAATCGCATTCCCCATCAAGACATTTTCGGCCGGCGAGCGCATCGTGAGCGAGGGAGAATTGGGAGACACCGCCTACGTCATCGTGCGCGGAGCCTGCATCGCATACACCGACAAGAATGGAGTGCGCAGCGCCGTGTGCCGACTGGGGGCTGGCTCGGTTTTCGGTGAGGAAACGGTATTTCAGCCCGGCCCGCGCGGCGCGACCGTGGAAGCGGTGACCGATGTGTCGGTGCGTTTGGTGACGCGCAAGATGCTGGACGAGGGACTGGGCCGGGACTCCTGGTTCGGCGCCTTTGTGGTAGCTCTGGCCAACCGGCTTGTCCAGCCGAGCAACGAGATCCGCGAAG
>PMJO01000346.1:21979-60167 GCA_003158455.1 Myxococcales bacterium
GCACGTCGGCGGGGGTCAGTTTCTTCTCGCGGGAGCGCTGACTGACAGCGGTCAATTCGCCGGCCAGCTCCCAGACACCTTTGCGGTCCACATCGTGCACCACTGGCACCACCAGACCTTCCGGCGTGTCCACGGCGATCCCAATGTGATAGTAGCGCTTGTACACCAGATTCTCGCCGCTGGCGTCCAGCGAGGCATTGAAGCTGGGATGCTCTTTGAGCGTCGCCGCCGTCGCCTTCATGAAAAAGGCGAGCAAGGTCAGCCGCAACCCGCGCTGTTTGGCTTGCTCGGCTTCGGCTTTGCGAAACGCCTCCAGGTCGGTGATGTCGGCTTCGTCGTACTGAGTGACGTGGGGAACCAGTCGCCACGAACGCTGCACGCTCTGCGCAGTGGCGCGGCGAATGCGGCCCAGGGGCTGCAGCTCGACTGGGCCGAACTTCGCGAAATCCACCGTCGGCAGATCGGGCCTGTCCACGCTGGCCGCCGGTGTCCGGGCCATCGTGGCCTTGATGTAGTTGCGCAGATCTTCTTCCACGATGCGGCCGTTGCGGCCCGTGCCCTTGATCTCGGTAAGCGCCACGCCCAGCTCACGCGCCAGATGCCGAACCGCTGGCGCCGCGTGGTGCTGGCTCTTCTCTTCGTCGACCACCAGCGGAATGCTCGCGGTGGGAGAGGGCCGCGTGCCGCCCCGAGCGCTGTCGGTCACGGGAAGGTTGTCCATGATCACCCCCGACGCCATGGGCACATATCCGCGCGCCAACTGCGGCGCCGTTTCGCTGCGGTCCTTTTGCGGCGCCGGCGTCTCGGGCTGCCAGGGACCCGCCGGGGCGGGCTTGCCCGGAACCGCAGCCGGCCCGGCATCACCCGTAGGTCTCAGGGTTGTCTCCTCGTCGACCGCAATGGTTATCAGCCGCGCGCCCGCCGACACCTTGTCGCCCACCTTGACCAGCACCTCGACGACCGAACCGGCGTGGGGCGAGGGGACGTCGAGGGAAGCTTTGTCGCTTTCCAAAACCGCGATGGGATCGTCGCGCTTGAGCAAAGCCCCGGGCGCGACCAGGACTTCGACGACGGGAACGTCGTGAAAATTGCCGATATCAGGGACCAACACGTCAACCGTCTTGCTCACGTTCCTTCTCCTTGCGCTTGGATCAAACGCGGGTCGGATCCGGTTTCTCGGGATCAATTCCCAGTTTAGGTAGGGCAGCACTGACCTGGGACGCGGGGATGGCGCCCTCGTCGGCCAGGGCCTTGAGCGCTGCCAGCGCGATGAAGCCGCGGTCGACCTCGAAGAAATGGCGCAGTTGATTGCGCCGGTCGCTGCGACCGAAGCCGTCCGTGCCCAGCACGACATAGCGCCGGGACACAAAGGGCCGGATCTGGTCGGCATACAGGCGTACGTAGTCGGTCGCCGCCACCACTGGGCCTTTGCGATTGGCCAGGCAGGTCTCGACGAAGCTCGGCCGGCGCGGCTCCGCGGGGTGCAGGAGCGACCAGCGTTCCGCGCCCAGTCCCTCGCGCCGCAATTCGGTGAAACTGGTGGCACTCCACAGGTCGGCGGCCACGCCGAATTCGTTTTCCAGCAAATCGGCTGCCGCCAGTACCTCGCGCAAGATGGCGCCCGAGCCGAGCAGTTGCACCCGGGGCCGGTCCGCGCCGATGCGACTTTCGCGCAGCAGGTACAGGCCCTTCAAGATCCCGGGCGCCGCCCCCTCGGGCATGGCCGGCTGCGCGTAATTCTCGTTCATCATGGTGATGTAATAGAAGACATCCTCCCGCTGGGTGACCATCCGGCGCAGTCCCTCTTGGATGATAACCGCCATCTCGTAGGCGAAGGTGGGGTCGTAGGCCACGCAGGTCGGAATGTTGGCAGCCAGCAGGTGGCTGTGGCCATCCTGGTGCTGCAGGCCCTCGCCCGCCAAAGTGGTGCGGCCCGCGGTGCCGCCCATGAGGAAGCCGCGCATGCGCATGTCCGCGCCCGCCCAGGCGAAGTCGCCGGTGCGCTGGAAGCCGAACATGGAATAGAAGCAGTAGAATGGAATCAGATTGATGCCGTGGTTGGCGTAGGCCGTGCCGGCCGCGATGAAGGACGACATCGCCCCGGCCTCGTTGATGCCTTCTTCCAGGATCTGGCCATCCTTGGCCTCGCGGTACGACATGAGCTGCTCGGCGTCGACCGGCTCGTAGAGCTGGCCCACCGACGAGTAGATGCCGAGTTGGCGGAANNCCGAGGACGGGGTCGTGGGTCAGGCGGGCCAGGATGCGCACGAAAGCCATGGTGGTGGAGTACTCGCGCTCGCCGCTGCCCTTGAGGAAGAAATCAAAGGATTCGAGCGGCGGCACCGCCAGCGCCGGGGCCACGGGCCGGCGCGCGGGCAGGTAGCCGCCCAGGGCGTGGCGCCGCTCGCGCAAGTAGCAAATCTCGGGGCTGTCATCGGGCGGCCGGTAGAATGGTGCCTTGCCGATGTCTTCGTCGGTGATGGGAATGTCGAAGCGATCGCGGAACGCGCGCAAGGCTTCCTCGCCCATCTTCTTTTGCTGGTGGGTAACGTTCTGGCCCTCGCCGGCCTCGCCCATGCCGTAGCCCTTGACGGTGTGGGCCAGCACCACCGTCGGCTGGTCATGGGTCGATACCGCCGCAGCATAGGCGGCAAATACCTTGTGCGGATCATGGCCGCCACGGTTGAGACGCCAGATGTCCTCGTCGGAGAGGCTGGCCACCATCGCGAGCAACTCGGGATACTTGCCGAAGAATTTTTCGCGCGTGTAGGCGCCGCCCTTGGCCTTGAAGGCCTGGTATTCACCATCTACACATTCCAGAAAGCGCTTGCGCAAAAGGCCCTTGCGATCGATCTGCAATAATGGATCCCAATACGAACCCCACACCACTTTGATCACGTTCCAGCCGGCGCCCCGGAACAGGGCCTCCAGCTCTTGAATGATGTTGCCATTGCCCCGCACCGGCCCATCCAGGCGCTGCAGGTTGCAGTTGATCACGAAGATCAGATTGTCGAGCTTCTCGCGCGCAGCCAGGGTGATGGCGCCGAGAGACTCGGCTTCGTCCATCTCGCCGTCGCCCAAGAACGCCCACACCTTGCGGTCCTGCGCATCGAGCAGGCCGCGGTTGTGCATGTATTTCAGCAAGCGCGCCTGGTAGATGGCCAGCATGGACGAGAGCCCCATGCTCACGGTCGAGAACTGCCAGAAATCCGGCATCAGCCAAGGATGCGGATAGGACGAGAGGCCATGGCCAGCGACCTCCTGGCGGAAGTTGTTGAGTTGGTCCTCGCTGAGGCGGCCTTCGAGAAAGGCGCGCGCGTAGATCCCGGGCGCCGAGTGGCCCTGCAGGTAGACCAGATCGCCGCCGTGTTGGTCGGTCGGCGCGCGAAAAAAATGGTTGAAGCCCACGTCGTATAGGGTGGCAGCCGACGCGAAGCTGGCGATGTGTCCGCCCAGCTCCGCGCTTTGCCGATTGGTGTGCACCACCATGGCCAGGGCATTCCAGCGGATGAGCGAGCGAATGCGGCGCTCGATGCCTGCGTCGCCGGGCGCAGGTGTCTCCCGCGAGGGCGGGATGGTGTTGATGTACGCGGTGGTAGCGTCAAAAGGCAGATGCGCACCCGCGCAGCGCGCGCGATCGACCAGTTGTTGCAGCAAAAAGTGCGCGCGTTCGACGCCAGCATGCGCGAGTGTGGATTCCAGCGCGTCGATCCACTCCTGTGTTTCCAGCGGATCCGCGTCGCGCGCGTCCGGTTGTGCGTTGCCTTGCGGATCTCGGTCCGCCGGTTTCCCTTGCGTCATCGGTGCCACACCCCGTTCTGCCGGCCGCGGGCCGGTCTTTGCTATGATGCATCCTGGTGCGAAAAGGGCAGCGGAAAAGCTGCGCCCCCCTGCCGTGAGTCGATACATTAGATGCGCAAACCACGCGTTTCCAGACAGCGGCACGATGTCCCCCTTCCGTGCCGTGAAAGAGGCGGAACATTACCGCCCAGTAGCGCCGGCTCGTGCTCGTAAGAGGAATCGCGCCCATTTTCACTCGCTGGCGATGGCACGGGACTTGTATTAGCTGCGGGCGGGAATCGGTCGGCACGGGAAGTGGGGCCTGCGGGGGTACTGTGTGATGGCGGGGACAGGCCAGGGTTCCGGATGGGCGGCGTGGGTGGCGTAATGGGAGAAAAGTGCCGTGGGAGGATGGTGGAGCCTCAGCATCGTGGTGGAGTGACTGCCTGGGCGGGTTCCGGGGGTGCGTGTTCGGTGGGACCTCAGGCAACGCTCCGCCACTGTGCAGGGGCGATTTCTATGCCGACGGCGGCAGGAGCAGATCGCCCTCGCCTGGCGCGAGCAAGAAAGAGGCGTGGGCCTGGTGCAGGATCTTCGGTGTCATGCTGGCGGACCAGAACGCCTGCGTGGCGGACTGGGCGTGCGTTCCAAGAACGATCAAGTCGGAGCGCATTTCTCGCGCAGTGGCGAGCAGGCCCTCCGCGGGATCAGCACGCATCACCCGACCGGAAACCGAGACACCCATTTCCTGCAATTCGCGCACGTGGACGGTCAAATGGCGAGCGGCCTCTTGCTCGGCCAGGCGCAGGACTTCCTCGGTGGCTCTGGGCAGCAGGGCGGCAGTGGCGGAATCCTCTCCCTTGAGCGCATCGAAAGGCGGGATGGCCGTGAACAGGAGCATAGGAATCTTGAGCTGCAGCGCCACTTGTGCCGCGGAATCCAATCCCTGTTCGTGTTCTTCGGCGCCATCCATGGGAACAAGAATGTGGTGAAATGGATAGTTCACCTGTCCGTTTTCGTCGGACTGAACCAGCAGCACGGGCACCCGGGTCTTGCTAGGTGAGCGATGCTTGAGCGCGTGCAGGAATTGCTGGGCCAGATTGCCGCGCAGGCGATCCTTCCACCATTGGCTGCCGTGGGCGCACATCACGACCAAATCGGGATGGAATTCGCGTGCGTGTAACGCGAGACTCTCGGCCAGGTTGGGTACGGGGTCGTCTTGCACATGCCAGTCGACCCCGGGCCGGGAAGGGAATTCGCGCGCAACCAAGGCGCGCAGATAGGCTGCGGCGGAATTCTTGTCCTGCAGGTGCGCTTGCCCATGCCTTTGCTTCGGCGCCGAACGCTCAATCACATGCAAGAGGGTGATACGGGCGTCGCTGCCTTGGACCAAACCGCGCGCCACCGGGATCACCCGTTCGGCCATCGCGGTCCCATCGAGCGGTAAAAGCAGATGTTTGAACATGACGGTCAGCCCCCGAAAAGGGTTTCCCATAGCAAATAGACGTTCAAAGCCAGGATAAGGGCGCCGATCCCAACTGCGATGGCGGTGGTCGCGGGCCGATTGACCAGAGGGCCCATCAAGCGCTTGCGGCTCGAAAACACGACCAGGGGGATGATGGCGAAAGGCAGGGCGAGGCTGAGCACGACCTGACTAAGCACCAAGGTTCGGGTCGGGTTGACCCCGAGCCAGATGACCAGCAGCGCAGGCGCCATGGTTACCACCCGCCGAACCCACAGCGGAATGCGGAACTCCAGAAACCCCTGCATGATCACCTGGCCGGCCATCGTGCCCACCGCCGAGCTCGACAGGCCCGAAGCCAGAAGCGCAATCGCAAACAGCGTGCCCGCGGCCGATCCCAAGAGCGGCTGGAGCGTCAGGTGCGCCTTCTCGATCGCGTCCACATTGGTGAGGCCGTGGGCATGGAATGTGCATGCGGCCATGATCAGCATTGCGGCGTTGATGGCACCTGCCACCCCCAAAGCCAGCACCACGTCAAGCGTTTGGTAGCGGAGCAGTCGCTTCTTCTCCTCGCATCCGGTGGCGACGATGCGGCCCTGGGTCAGCGCGGAATGCAGAAAAATCACGTGCGGCATGACTGTGGCGCCCAGAATGCCCGAGGCGAGCAGCAGGCCGGAATTGCCGCCGAATGCGGGGACCACGGAATGCAGCGCCGCCTGCCTCCAGTCGGGCCGGGCCAGAAAAAGCTCGGCCAGATAGGAACCCGCGATGGCCGCGACCAGCAAGGTGATGACCAGCTCCAAGCGGCGGAATCCGTAGCGCTCCAGGCCTAGGAGCATGAATGTAACAATCGCGGTGAGAATGCCAGCAATCCCGAGCGGCAACCCGAAGAGGAGATGAAAACCCAAGGCCGCGCCCAGAAACTCCGCCAAATCGGTGGCCATGGCCACGATCTCCATCACCCCCCACAGCAGAAAACACAGTCCCCGCGGCAGACTCAATCGGCACTGTTCCGCGAGATTGCGCCCGGTGGCGATGCCCAGCTTGGCCGACAAGGTCTGGATCAGCATCGCCATCAGGTTGCTGGCCACCACCACCCAAAGCAGGGTGTAGCCGAGCTGCGAGCCGCTTTGCAGATTGGTGGCGAAGTTGCCCGGATCGACGTAGGCCACCGATGCGATGATGGCCGGTCCCAGAAACGGCAGCAGGCGCGCCAGTCCGCGCCGCTTCCCGCTGCCCGAGAGCACCTCGATGGCCGCGGCTACCGTGGCGCGATCGCCCGGCGGCCCGGTGGGCAGCGGCGTTTCCGATGGAGTAGGCAAGGTAGCCATTATAATCCAGGCACGATTCTCGCGCCCGGGTGAGGCCAGAAGTTCCAATGGCGGCTCTGGGGTTGACGGACTAGTATTGAACCGTGGTCCCAGCATTTGTAATAGTGGCTGTCGCGCTCGCCGTAGATGCCGGCGCCGCGGTTCCTCCTGATGACGGGGTGCCTAGCTGGGTGGTACCACGCGTGCCCCCGACCAGCCCGTTGCAGGAGAAGTACCGGCTCGAACCTATGGGTGACGGGTATGTCTACCGGGAACGGGCGTTTGTCGCGATAGTCGCGCGCGACGGTACGGTTGCCTTTCATGATCGCAGGATCTTCTTTGATCCGGAGGGGCTTGTCAGCACACCGCCTCCAGGCAAGCCCGAGACCCTGCAGGGGCTTTTCTCGGCCCGTGCCAAGGATCGCCCACCGCCTCCGGCCCCACCTCGCCCCCGGCTGCTCTCGCCGGCTGACCGGCCGGAGCCTTCGGAGACTTGCCCGCCCGGCTCCTGCTACACCTCGCCCAACAGCCTCACGCCCGGCACTGCTGGCCTGACCATGGACCTGACCGATGAAATTCTGCGTGCCTTCGGCCGGGATCCCTATCGGGAAGCGAAGTCGCGCTTTCTCGCCGCAACTTTCGACCTGCGAATGAAATTGGCCGTGGCGGTTCGGCGAGACGACCTACGCAGATCCCTGGGTGAACTCCCCGAGGCGCTCGCCAGCCTGTGGGGTGATTCCCGCTACTCGGGTGCTGAACGTCGGCGCATCTTGTTCGAGCTCTGGCGCGAGACCAAGAGCACGCCGGAGGGAGTGCGCGCGGCGCATGTGATCGAAGCGTTCATTGCGCGCCAGCTTCCCTGTGGCAGCCCCGATTCCTACACCGCAGCCGAACTGCAGGCCTACCAGACGAGCCAGTCCGGCCGGGTATTCTCACCCTATCCTGCCTGCAAGAAGTGACGGACAACGCTGGTCGCCCCATTGCAACGCGCAGATTTTGCGTGTTGATCGTCGAACGGCGGAAATTCCCCACCGTCCGCCCTATGGTTTCGGCGGCAACAGCCCGATCGGCGTGGCAATGGCACGCGCGCTGGCCTCCGCCAGCAGGTGCTCGACCGGCCATTCCAGCGCATAGGGCCGATCTTCGGCGAGCAGCTCGGCACTGAGGCGCAAGCGCCAGTCCCCACATACTGGCGTCTCGGCATCGCCGGTAAGCTCGATGTTCTCAGTGCGACAACCGCCCCCGCAAAGCGAGGCAAGCGCACAGTCCCGACAATACGCCAGCGCGCGGGCGGGACGGGCGCGTGACTGGGCGCCTTTGGCCAAATCGGCGAATGATTGAGTCGCGAGATCCCCAATACGTTCCACCATCTTGAAACAACCGTAGAGGGCGCCGTCGCTGCGCACGTTCAAGTGATGTCCCAGGGCGCAGGTGCAGCCCTCGCGCCGTTTGGCGATGGGTTGTTTGAGATCACCGGGGATCACCTCGCCCGCTTCAAATGCAATCTGATCGAGGGCAGCCTCCAGGCTGCGGCGCGAATCAAACAGGTGTGCACCCTGTTCCCGGCCGCCGCGATAGAGAATGCCGAAATGGATCGGCGTGCCCGCCGGAAGTTGGGCGCGCAAACTTGGAAGCTGTTGCGCGGCTGCGACCACCGCTGCGGGCATCAACATGACATCGACAAAGGGCGTGATGCCGATCTGGCAGAGGGTGTTGACCGCGGCAATGGCTCGGTCGAAGCGCGCCGCGCCCGAAAGCGAATCACAGAGTTCTCGCGTGACCGCGGCAAGACTGATGCGCAGCTCGGCACCGCGCCTCACCAGGCTCGCCACCCGCGTTGCGAGGTCCGGCTCGCCGAGGCGAAGGCCATTGGAAAAGATGACCAGCGGCGAACCCAGTTCGCAGATGTATTCCGCCAGTTCGATCGCCCAAGGCACCAGGAATGGCTCACCCCCAAGCAGTCCAAAGCGCGTTGTGGGGCCGAAAGTGCTGCGGGCTTCATTCACGACCTGAAATAGCTGGTCCCGCTTGACCTCATTGGCGCGGGCAACGCCGGAATCGGTGCAACAGTAGGCGCAATTCAGGTTGCATTCGTTGGTGAGCTGAAGCTGCACGGAGGGACTCGCGGGCGCCGCCGGGCGTGGCGGCCTACCAAATCCGTGACGGGTCAGCTCCGCGACGAGTTCCTGCGAAAGTTGACCCTCGCGGGAGGCGTCCCGCAGCGCGGTCTGCACGGCATCGACTTGGGCGCTGGGAATTCGACAGAAAATAGCGTGACTCCGAGATACCAGTAGCTGGCCCTCGGCCAGTGGCAAGAGGACGCTGTCCGCGGGAAAGAGGCGGGCGTCACCCGACGGAGGCGCGTGACTCGCCATCCTAGAAGCCTTCGATTGGAAAGGGATCGTGCTTGCGTGATGACGGCTTGGGTTCGTGCTTGTGTAGACGCTCCGGTGCGGGTGGATGGCTCCGAACTTCGATGGCCGGCGCCGTCCGGACTTCTGCCCCTGCATCCCTGGCACTGCGGCCGGTAGTCCCTCCCTTGGAACTCGGTTTGCAGTCGGCGGTCAGGGCTCCAAAAGCCAGGGCTGCGGCGACAGCCAGGTTGCGTGCGCGGCGCAGCTTCAGACGCTCCGGAGGTTTCACCTCAGCCGTGGTGCCGTGGACATGGACGCGAAAGCGCCTGCCGGCGACGCTGATCTCGTCACCGCCAAGGACAATGACTGGCTTGCCCAATGGCAACTCAAGATGCCGCTCCACTCGGGTGAGCGACACTTGGCCCTGCGGGCTCTTGCGGAAAAGCATCAGCCGGCCGTCGCGCGACACCCAGATCTCGGCCAAGGCACTTTCGTTCAAACGCCAGAGAACATCGCCCGCAGGCGAAAAGCAGAGACCAGGGCTGCCGCCAGCGACGGCAACACAGCGCAGGTACGGTTCCGCGTCGCTCGCGTCGTCAAGTTCCTCGAGGCAAAGTTCAATCGGCTCGAGAAGTGAGATACCCATGGGGCAATGTTCCGTTGCGCCGGGGCTGAAGTCAACCGGGCGGGCACAAGCGGGTAGCGGTCGGGCGGGATAGATTGGGGCCCGAGCGAAATCTCTCCAGAGTCTCCGACTCTGGGTTACGCTTCTGCATCGAACCAGCCCGAAGGAGTCCGGACCATGTCCACAGATGCCCGGTTCAAGTCCAAGCGTGATGCCCGCGCCGTCTTCGCGCTCGGAGTCGCGCCCCTGGCGCTTGGGTGTGCGGCCAGCGCACCCGCAAATCCCAGCGCGCCGGCCGCAGCTCCCGCGCCACCGACTGCCGCGAAAGACTTGCCCGCCCTTGGCTCTTCGGCGGATCGGCAGGTGGAAGCCTGGCTTTCCGCCATGACCGCCGACGAAAAGATCGCGCTGGTTTCGGGCACTGGGTTCGAGACCGTCGGGGTTGCACGGCTGCACATTCCCAGCTTGCGCATGACCGATGGTCCGCTGGGGGTGCGCGTCGGCCAAGCTACCGCGTTTCCCGCGGGCGAGCTGCTGGCCGCGACCTTCGACCCCGCCCTGGTAGAGCGCGTGGGCGCGGCCGTTGCCCGCGAAACCAAAGCGCACGGCAAAAACGTCATTCTGGGCCCGGCCGTGAATATCGCCCGCACTGCCCTTTGTGGGCGCAACTTCGAGTACTACGGCGAAGATCCCGAACTGACCGCGCGCACCGCGGTCGCCTACATCAACGGCGTGCAAAGCCAGGGGGTCGTGGCCACCATCAAACACTTCGCGGCCAACAACCAGGAAACCGAGCGCATGTCGGTCAGTGCCGAGGTCGACGCACGCACTCTGCACGAAATCTACTTACCCGCGTTCGAGGCCGCGGTGAAGCAGGCTGGCGTGTGGGCGGTTATGTGCGCGTACAACCGCGTGAACGGAGTGTACGCCTGTGAGAACCCAGGCTTGCTCGCGCAAACCCTCAAACGCGACTGGGGCTTCCGCGGCCTGGTCATGTCCGACTGGGGCGCGACCCACAGTCTGGCGCCGGCCATGCGCGCGGGGCTCGATCTTGAAATGCCGAAGGGCGAGCGATTCTCGCCCGCCGCCATTCGCCGCGCACTTGCCGGCAAAGAGATCGAGCCGGCCGTTATCGACGAGATGGTACGGCGGCAACTGCGTGCGATCGCCAGCTTGCGCCTGGACGAGGACGCGAGCGAGCATCCCGAAGCCACCGACACCGTCGAGCATCGCGCGCTCAACCGCGAGGCCGCGCGTTCTGGTTTCGTATTGCTGAAGAACGACCTTGGCACATTGCCGCTCGATCGCAGCAAGTTGCGTCGGATCGCAGTGGTCGGTCCGCGCGGGGGCTTGGTCGACGGAGGCGGGGGCAGCGCCCATGTCACGGCCACGCGCACGGTTTCGCTCGTGGATGCGCTCCGCGCAGCCCTGGGCAACAAGGTGCGGGTTGACTTCGCGCCCGGCGAGATCACGCCGGAGGGACTTGCACCCATCCCCGCGTCCGTGCTCACGCCGCCGCCCGGGCACGCGGGGCCGGGGCTGCTCGGCGAATATTTCGTGGGGAAGGAGCGCGCGGGAACGCCCAAGTTGGTACGTGTGGATCCCACGGTGGATTTTCACTGGGAGCTCGCCGCACCGGCGCCCGGCTTGCCCGAGGATGGATTCTCCGTGCGCTGGACCGGCAAGCTGACGCCGCCCAAGTCCGGCCGGTACGCGCTCGGGCTGCGCTCTGACGATGGCTCGCGTCTGTACCTCGACGGCAAGCTGGTCATCGACGACTGGGGCGACCACCCTCCAACCCTCAAGACCACCGAAATCGAACTGCTCGGGGGCAAGGCCTACGACGTGCGCCTGGAATACTTCGAGGGCATCATCGGCGCCTCCGTCGAACTGCTGTGGCAGATGGCGGACAAGGATCCGCTTCGTCGCGTGGCCCAAGTCGCGCGCGGCGCGGATATTGTGATTGCCGCTGTCGGGGACGGCATGGGCGACGAAACCGAGGGCGCCGACCGCGCGTCGCTTTCGCTGCCCGGCCGGCAGGACGAGATCGTGCGCGCCGCCGCGGCCGTGAATCCCAAGATCGTCGTCATCACCACCGCGGGCGCGGCGCTAGCCATGCCCTGGCTCGCCCAGGTCCGCGCCGTGCTGCACGGCTGGTTTCCCGGCCAGGAGGCCGGCACGGCTTTCACCGACGTGCTCTTCGGCGACGTGAGTCCGTCGGGCAAGCTGCCCGTGACCTTTCCCAAGCGCCTGCAAGACGAACCCGCCTTCGACAATTTCCCCGGCAAGGACGGCAAGGTTGCCTATCGGGAAGGCATACTGGTCGGCTACCGCTGGTACGACACGCGCAAGATCAAGCCACTCTTCCCGTTCGGCTACGGGCTTTCCTACACAACCTTCGCCTACCGCGATTTGACAGTCTCCGCCTGGGATCCCGAGCGCGGAGTCGGCGTTTCCCTCAAGGTGAAGAACACCGGCGCACGACCAGGTGCTGAAGTCGTGCAGGTCTACCTTCACGCCGCATCCGCGGCGGTTCCCCGTCCCGAGCAAGAGCTGCGCGCCTTTGCCAAGGTCGACCTCGCCCCGGGCGAGGAGCGCGAAGTCACCCTGAAGCTCCCGGTTCGCGCCTTCGCCTACTTCGATCCCAAATTTCCCGAACCCGACGCCTGGCACATCGACCCCGGCGCCTTCGAGATCCGCGCCGCCAGCTCATCCCGCGACATCCGCCTGCGCGCAACCGTCACCGTGCCGGCCAAGTGATTGGGGGCATTTGCAAGACCAGGAAATCGATCGGCGAGACAGGCGGACGACATGAAGAAGAACGACATTTCGCGGAAATCCGACTCACCATTCGCCGGAGGCCCAACATGAAGACAGTCGTGATCGGAATCGGGAGCGGCGCCAGCATGACCGCGATCATGGCCGTGTATCCCCGGCACAAGGCCTTGGTCGATGCGTTTGTCGCGCGTGGCGAGGTGATCGGCATTGGCCCCTTCGCCGACAAGGGCGGAAATCTCGCGATCTTTCGCAGTCGCGAAGCCGCCGAAGCGTTCGTCAAACAGGACCCCTTCGTGCTGGAAGGACTGATCAAGTCCTACGACATTCACGAATGGGGCGACCAGATGATCACGTAGCCAGAGTCTGAGGACTCGCGGCTGCCCTCAGAATTCTGGCAGGAAACCTGCTTGAACGACAGCGATTGCGCGCTCGGCGACACACGCAATTACGATTGGCTGAGTAATGCGTGGACCTGCTCCTGGTGCCTGCCTCCGCCTTGAGGGCGTCCGGTAAAGCACGTGACCGTAGCCGCCGGGGGCCCATGTCGCCGGCCGCGATTCTGATCGCAGTCCACGCGGTTGGGCTGGGCTGGCCGTCCTGGAAGTGAAGTGGCCGTCGCCCTTCAGTTCCACAAGTCGTGAGCCATGGGCCAAACCTCCCTTTACATAACTTTACGCAGTTTTACCTTCACGCAATACGTTTTCCGCGCGCGCGTGGCATCTCATATATGCGCAGGACAGCACCCAGCGGCTTCCGACCATGGAGGAGCACGTGGCATCGACGAACAGGTACTCGCTGATAAGGATTCGTGTACATAGTCTCCAATCCAGCGCAGCACGGGGGAAAACATGAAGACCAATCGCGCTTTGCTTCTGCTCGCCTGGCCGCTGGTTGCCGGCCTGGTCTTGCTGCACGCCTGCGCTCGCACGGATCTGGATAGCTCAGGAGACCTTGGTTCGGGCGGGACGAGTACGGCTGGCACGCCAGGAGGCGTAGCTGCCGGTGGCGTGGGAGGGGTGCTCACAGGTTCAGGTGGAGCTGAGGCAACGGGCAACGACAGCGGCGGTCAGTCCGCGCAAGGGGGAACCCAGAATGGGCAACCGGTCGACACAGGAAGTGTCACAGCGGCTGGCGGGGCTATTGGGACGTCGCCGCCCGCAACCACTTCGACAGACACGGGCAGCGGGATCGATACGGGCGGCGGGATCGATACGGGAAGTGGGATCGATACAGGCAGCGGGATCGATACAGGAAGTGGAATCGATACGGGAAGTGGGACAGACACGGGCGGGCTTACATCCAGTGGCCGCAGTACGGATACTGGCATTGGGACGTTCACCGGAATCGGTACGCCACCTACGGCGACCGGCATAGGGACATTCACTGGAATCGGCACGCCAACTGGCATCGGGACATTTACTGGCATCGGGAGCTTTGGTGGGCGCGGTACCGGGGTTGGCATCGGGACAGCCACCGGCCGTAGCAGGGGGGGTAGCGGCACCGACACCTCAAGTTGAATCATTTCACATAGGAAGCAGCACGTGCCAGAGGCGACTATTTCTGCCTCGCAAGCAAGCCGACAAGATGGGCGGCGAAGTCCATGAAAAAGGGGCAAGACAAACAGCGTCTCCTGCTTGAGGAGATCGGCACTTGCATACGCACCGCGCTCCAACGTGTCCAAGGCGCGCTGATTGAGTCGCGGCGCACCAGACAAGGCATAATCCATGTGAGCGGACCGGCGGGCAAACTGGTTGAGGCCGGGCCAAGCAGCGAGCCTGCGCGCCGGTTGGCCGAAGAGAGGGTCAATGATGGTGCCGCTGCCAATGAAGCACTTCGGGCACAGCAGGACGACGAATCACCCACGATGGCCGAGAACACAACGGAATTCGCCTCGTTGGCTGAAGAACAGCTCATCAAGGACTGGCCCATTCTCGACGAGCCGGATAGCGGAGGTCACCACCGCGCGCGCCGATGGACATTCTTGGTAGCGGCGGCCGGCATCTTGGTCGCCGCCGGAGGCTCGTACGCCATGCGGGTCGGCCCGACCAGGGGCCGAGCCTCGGGATCTTCCTGTTCCGCGTCGCCGGCAGTCAGAATCCCGGCTGCAAGTGTTCCACCAGGGATCGGTGCCGGCCAGGGCATGGACAAGCCAGGGGCCGCGCCGTCTGTCGAGCAGGTGGCGGGGGCTGAGCCGCCCATTGCACCGCCCGTCAAAGCGGGCCCGGTCGCAGTTCCCGCGGACAGCCAGGCCACGCTGGCGAACGTCGCCGCACGAGAAACAGGAAGCCAGCCTCAGCGGGCATCGGGCGCGACGCTGAGCGCAGCGGTCGCTGGCCGCCAAGACCCGCCACCCACGCCGGGCACGGCTCCGCCCACTATGGAGGGACTCGGTGCACGTTGCCGCAAGATCGATGCCGGGGGAAAGGGCAAGCCGGCCCTGGTCTTGGCCGCGTGCCGCCCGGCCGTCGAGGCCGAGCCCGAGGCGGCTGATATCATGGTTATCCTGGCCCGCGCGGAGATCGATCTCGGACGCGCGGCCCAGGCGCAGGCTTGGGCGAAGAAGGCACTACGGATCAAGAGCGATCTGCCGGAGGCATACGTCTTCCTGGGCGGGGCCGAACAGGAGATGGGAAGATCCGCCGAGGCCAGGGCCGCGTATAGGAAGTATCTAGAGCTTGCTCCCACCGGCCGCCATGCGCGCGAGCTACGCGCAGTTCTGGATAGCCTGTGACAGCGGATTACAAGACTTGTGCGGCCGTATGGATCTCGTGGATCCCCGCCCTCCTGGGCCTGGGCGCGGCATGCAGCAGCAGCAATTCTAGCCACATTCCGAACACCATTGCTGCGCCTGCTGACAATGTGGCCGAGGTTTCCGTCGACTATGGGTTGCCCAGCAGCCCGTACATCAACGGACTGTTTGCGACCATAACCGTCTGCGTCCCCGGAACCAGCGATTGTCAAGAAGTCGACCACCTATTGGTCGACACTGGCTCCTCAGGCCTGCGCCTACTGAGCTCGGTGCTGACGCTTGCGCTGCCAAGCCGGACGGGCGCCACCGGGGGCGTTCTCGCGGAATGCAGTCAATTCATCGATTCCTTCGTCTGGGGCCCGCTGCAGACCGCCGATCTCAGAGTAGCGGGCGAGTTGGCCGACGGACTCGCCATCCAGGTCAT
Source organism: Myxococcales bacterium (assembly GCA_003158455.1). Taxonomy (GTDB): domain Bacteria; phylum Myxococcota_A; class Polyangia; order Fen-1088; family Fen-1088; genus Fen-1137. The sequence goes on from PMJO01000346.1 coordinate 37,462, forward strand.
AGGCGAGTCAACCTATCCAGTGCCGAAGGATTGTACTGGCTCGGACGCCAGCAATGTTACGGACTTGGGAGCCAACGGCTTGCTTGGGGTGAGTGCGTTTCTGCAGGATTGTGGGCCGGCCTGCGCCGCAGCCCCTGGCGCCAACTCCGAAAACCCTGGTATGTATTACGAGTGCCCTTCCACCGCGGCGGGGGGATGTCAGGCCGTGGCCGTGCCGGTTGTGGAACAGGTCTCTAATCCGGTGGCCTTCTTCAGCCAAGACAACAACGGCAGCATTATCGAGCTACCCGGGATCCCCGCTGCTGGGGCGCCAAGCGTAACTGGAGCCCTGGTCTTCGGAATTGGCACGCAAGCAAACAACTCCTTGGGCGAAGCGGCAGTGTTGCGGCTTGACGCCTATGGCGATCTTCTGACCACGTTTTCCTCGAACGGCAGCGCAGTGACCGCCTTCGTCGACAGTGGCTCCAACGCAATCTACTTCCTCGACAGCGCCACTACCCACATTCCGACCTGCTCTGACGCGGACTACTCGGATTTCTACTGTCCCACCTCCACTGTAAATCTGTCTGCCAAGATTCTGGATTCCTACGGCTCGGTTCCAGTCGGCGTTGACTTCAGCATCGCCAACGCTGTTGGCTTGTCTGCCAACAACAACTACAGCAACGTCGCTTTCGACAATCTGGGCGGGCCGGGTGTCACCTCGCAATCAGGGGGGACAACGAACGAGGCCACGTATTTCGACTGGGGCCTCCCTTTCCATTTCGGCAGGAATGTCTTCACGGCCATCGAGGATCAGTCCACACCAGCAGGGAACGGCCCTTTCGTCGCCTTCTGAGCGCGGACCGCTGCGGTCGCCCAGCGTCGCGCTGGGCGCAAGAAGGAGACCAATATGGCCAAGATGTCGCCAAGCGGCGCTCACGGGAGCGAAGCCGCCAATTCCTGGGCCGCGGAGTGGCGTGAACTGCACGCAGAAGATGCGCGCCTGCCAACCGAGGCAGAAATGCACAGGGAAAGGAACCGCACTGCCTGAACAGAGCCTCCGCTGAGCTGTGATGACTCATTCTCCATCTGTAGCCACCTCCCTACGTAATCATCGCCGTGCGGATCAAGGCACGCTAATTGCTTCGCTGAATGATGGTTGGACTGTAGCCCAAAGGCTTCAGCCTTTGCCTTCCGCCCGAGGAGGTCTGTCCAATGTCAGCACATGTGGCTTCTATCCATGTCGGTGCCCGCCCTCTCAGCAACCCTGGTGCCTTAGTATTCGCAGGTGCCATCGTTCTGTTCACCGGGGGCAACTGCAGCCCCGCCAAGGTCGAAAACATTGCATCGACAGGTGGCGGGCAAGGCCAAGGCGGCGGAGGGGCCGGGGGCGGTGGGGGAGGGCCAAGCAGTGGTACCGGCGGCAGTGCTTGTGGACCTGTCGGTTGTGTCAATCCCACTGACGCAGGTACCATCAACGTAAAGAATTGCGGCAACGGCGTTCTTGACCCGGGCGAGCAATGCGATGACGGCATTCCTCCTGCCCAGAAGGTCGGTCCCAATGCTGTTCCGGATGATGGTTGCAATGCCTTCTGCCAGACCGAAGCCGACTACTTGTGCCCTACGCCGGGGCAGCCTTGCGTCAGTCAGAGGAAATGTGGGAACGGAGTACTCACGGTTGACGAGGCTTGCGACGACGGAAACACCGTAAGTGGCGATGGGTGCTCAGCAGACTGCCAGACCATCGAACCCGGGTGGCAGTGTCCCGCGCCAGGAAGGCCCTGCACGCCGATCTGCGGCGACGGCAAGGTCGAGCTTGGCAAGCCATGCGACGACGGGAATACAGCGAATGGCGACGGTTGCTCGTCGACCTGCCAGATCGAGCCGGGCTGGAGCTGCACCGGATCGCCCAGCGTCTGCACGAAGGCGGTGTGCGGCAACGGAGTTCTTGAAACCGGAGAAGCCTGCGACTGCGGCACCGATCCAACGCAGCTTCCCACCGGCTGCACGGGACCGAACGGCCTCTTCAACGGTGACGGTACCGGCTGCTCGAAAACCTGCACGATGGAACCGATCTGCCGAGGAACAGACGGGACCGGGCCTACCCACGCTTGCGCGGCCACCTGCGGCAACGGCAACCTCGAACCTGGCGAGGATTGCGACGATGGCAACCTGGTTGACGGCGATGGTTGCTCGTCAACATGCAAGATCGAACCCGGGTTCACTTGCACAACGCGAACCAACCCGGACACCCAGGAATGCACACAAACCATCTACAGCGGCCAATGTCTGGAATTGCCAGTCAAGTATCGTGATTTCAAGAGCGAAAAGGAAACCGGCGGTCACCCGGACTTCTTCTACTACGGCACGACCCTGCAGGCGGCCAGCGTAACCAGCGTGAATGGCGTGCAAAGCCAGTCCAGCCCGATGTCGTTCAACAAGCGCTACTGCGTGCCCAACTCGGCCGGTCCCGCGCGACAGAATGACTCGACGGCGCGTTGCTGGGGTATGGCCCAGGCGAACCTGGACGCGAACGGCCGCCCCGCATTCGACACGACCCGCAATGGCGGAGGCGCCAACGCGACGCTGTGTGACTGCCAATTCACCGATTGGAGCCACGACACCAATGGCGGGCATGTGCCGGGCTACTCAATGGCCAACAGCCCGCTCAATGGTCTCACCTACGTTGGAGGCGCGAACGGACATCCGCTGTACAAGGGTCCCGCACCCATAGTGACCAGCGCGGCTACCTTCGCCCAGTGGTGGGTCGACAGCTCGTTCACCAACAACAAGCATGCGGTCGCCACGCTCGAGCTCGGTCCGGTGGCAGGGGCGACCAACCTCTACCGGTTTTCCAGCGCACCGCATAGCGTATACGGCGGCTTCTTCCCCCTCGATCCGCCGGCCAATAGCTTTCCCATCTATTCTCTGACTGGAAGCACGACCGGGCCAGGCCCCGTAATGACCTCGAGCACCGGCAACAGTGAACCGCTGCTCTGCAACGTCTGGCCGTACTGGTACAGCTCGACGTCATTCGGTGCAGGGGCGAACTGCAAGGCAGACCAGTACGTCTTTCCGCCCAGCTTCGCGCCTGGCGTCGATCCGGCTACTTGGTTCGGCCAGCACCCGAATGGCGACTGGATCCCGCAGGCCCAGGGTTGGTTCCACGACTCCTGGTTCTCCGTCGAAGCGCGCTATCTCTTCGCATTCAATGGCCCGTTCCAACTGCAGTTCTTCGGCGACGACGACACCTTCGTGTTCATCAACGGCGTGCTGGTGCTCGACCTCGGTGGCGTCCATCAGCGCCTTCCGGCCAGCGTGAAAGTAGACGCCACCGGGAACGCGACCATCCAAGAGGGCGGCAATATCTACATGCCGTGCACAAACCCGACCGGCCAGACCGTATGCCCTGTCATTCCGGCGGGCTACAACGTCGGCGATTTGGTGCCCTGTGACGGGGGCGCAAACGCAAAAGACCCCGTGACAAAGGTTGCATTCAACTCGACTTGCGCGAGCGGCAACACGACCTGCGACTGCCGGCAGCGCGCCCTAACGGCTGCCGCGCTCGGCCTGCAAACCGGCAATACCTACGAGATCGCTGTGTTCGAACGCGACGGACATCCGACAGAGTCGAACTTCCAACTCACTTTGAGTGGTTTTTCCACAACCGAATCGACCTGCCAGCCCCGCTGCGGGGACGGGGTCGTATCAGCGGGCGAGGAATGCGACTGTGGCGATGGAACGGTGCCGGTCCCTGCTAGCTGCCCGGGGCCCAACAACGACAGCACCTACGGCGGTTGCACGACGCAATGCAAGTGGGGCCCCTTCTGCGGGGATAACATAGTACAGAATCCCCCGGAGCAATGTGATCTCGGCAAGGCTAATGGTCACAATACCTCGGGGCCAGATGCATGCACGTTCGGATGCATGACTCCTCACTACTGCGGCGACGGCATCATCGACTCGGGCGAGCAATGCGACATGGGGCCGCTTAACGGCGTACCCGTGGACGCCAACATGCAAAAATCAGATGCCCCCGATGCCCAGGTCTATTGCGAGACAAATTGTACGATCAACATAACGGTCCTGTGACGCACCGGGGGCTGCTAGACAAGCGCGGTCGTGCACTCTGACGGCCGCCGTTCCCCTTCGATCCATCTGTGCACTTTCGCCACGCCCAGCCGAGTTTTCCCCGGAATCTAGGCTTCCAGTCGGCCTGAATATTGAAGTCAAGGGCGCAGCGACAAGCTCCCCTGAACCTCGACAAACCAGGGCTCCTGTTGGCGCACATCATGCATCTAAATCACGTGGAGGTGATTTCTGACAAATACTCACGCACGTTGACAAGGAGGGTTTGCCATGGACCGCAATCTCGCAAAATTCCTGCCTCTTGTTCGTTGGCAGTACCTGCGTTGGGGGCTGGTGATCCCTGCCCTTCCCTTGGCGCTGTGGGCCTGCAATTCACACCCGCTGGAGCAGCCTTTGCCGAATCCACAGCAAGAAACCGACTTCTCGGTTCTGGTTAGCCCGGAGCGCGAAGTCGACATCTTGTTCATGGTGGACAACTCGCCGTCGATGGACCCCAAGCAGACTCGTTTGGCGCAAAACTTTCCAAAGATGATTCAGGTATTGGAGCAGATTCCAGACCCTGCGGGGGGTACCAGTTTGCCTGACGTGCACATCGGCGTCATCAGCAGCGACATGGGATCTGGGTCAGAAAGCATCGGACAGAACTGTCGGACGGTGCTGGGCGACCGAGGCCTCCTGTACGGAAACGACCCCAACAACTCGCTCGCGTCTGTCGCGCCCAACGCTGATCCGAATCAGGGCGGTCACCCGCAACCCAATGGGTGCGGCCTCCACTCGGGCCAGCGCTGGATCTCAGATGTTGCGGATCCCAACGGGACCGGACAGCGGATAAAGAACTACGACGGAAATATCGAAAACGTATTCTCTTGCCTGGCCACTGCGGTGGGAACCGACGGCTGCGGCTTTGAGCATCAGCTGCAATCGACCCGCGTGGCGCTCAACCCTGACTATGCCAACAATCAGATCAACCCAGGAAACATTGGCTTCGTGCGGCCGAAGGGCTACCTGGCGGTCGTCATAATCACCGACGAGGATGACTGCTCTGCTGATCCTGACGACACAATCAACGATGGGATGTTCCTGGAGAATCCGCTCACCGAGACCGCCAGCCTGCGGTGCGCGACGCGCGGCCACAATTGCGGCGGCCAAGTAATCCCCGACTACACCGACCCGTCGGTGGGTTACACCGGATCGGGCTTCTCACACGCCTTTGCCGACTGCACGCCCAGGGACCAGCTTGACCCCAACCACCCGGATCACCACTATCTTCCACTCATCAGGGTGCAGGACATGATCGATAGCGTGAGCACGGTGAGCGCATGGGCCGTCGACGCGAACGGAAACTACGTCTACGATACAAGCGGCAATCACGTCTCCATCCAGAAGACGCCCGACAAGATTCTCGTTTCGGGAATCATCGGCTGGCCCCCGGACACCAGCTTGGCCGGTGTTACATCCACTGATCAATACCAGGTTGGAAAGGATTCGACCTCGATGCCCGCGGACCAGAAAAGCCTGTGGGACTACATGCCCATTTGTTCAATTCCCTCGATCCAGGCGAGCGATGGCAATGTCTACAAGACCTATGGCGGACTCCGCCTGAAGAAGTTCCTCGATGCATTCCAGAAGACCGACCTCGGGGGCAATCCTATTCAGAATGCCTTCAGCTTGTGCAACCCGGATTTCACGAGCGCGATGACACAGATCGCCAACGCAATCGTTCAGGTGCTAAAACCCGGCTGCGTGCAATACCCGTTGATCGACACAAATCCCAACGCGCCCGGCGTGCAGCCCGAGTGCCAGGTTGTCGACCGCATCTCCTGCGACACTCCGGGCAAGGGTCAGTGCCTTTCCAGCGGGTACGAGGAGTATTCACGCAAGGAGTGCATAGATTCAACTACGGGGCTCCCGCTTGACCCGACAAGTCCACAGGTCGGCCACATCCCGGACTCAGCTCGGCCTTGCTGGTACCTCTACTACGACACTACCGCGGCAGGCTGCCAAGGCACGTACATGGGCCAGAGAATCACTGTGTTGCGCCCATCAGGAACGACGGCGCCAGCGGGTACGCTGCTGTCGATGAAGTGTTTGACCTGCGCAAGGGCTGACCAGAATTGCCCTGCGCTGTAGGGCGTGCTGTGCAATTTCCCTGACCACCGCGGCCACCATTCTCGTGACATGCGCCCCCCTGCATTCCCAGAGGCGACGTGGCGGCGCTCGCTCCACTGGGTATCACCTGGCTCAGGTCCTGCCCGTGGTGCTGCTGGCCGCGCTCGACAACGGATTCATCGCCGCGTCGCGCTGGCCGCAAGAAATCCGGCAGCAGTTGCGGGCGGCAAGCATCAAATTGCCAGGAAATGCCAACAGCGTTTGCCCTGGTTCCCACGCCCGAAGAAACCGTATCTCGCCGTAGCGCTGAGTATCTCGCCAGGTATGCCTGGCCAGCCTGGTACGGGGACCTCAGAAAATTCCAGGAGAAGAGCCTGCGCAAGGCGATCTGGCAACTGGTGGACACCTTCATCCCCTACTTCTTTCTCTGGTACCTGATGATCCGAACCATCAAGCTGGGCTATTCGTATCTCCTCACCCTCGCGCTCGCATTGCCGGCCGCCGCATTCCTGGCCCGCATCTTCATCTTCTTCCACGATTGCGTGCATGGATCCTTCTTTGCCTCGGACCGAGCCAACACCATTCTTGGATATGTGTGCGGCCTGCTGGTCTTCACGCCGCTGGAAGACTGGCGGTTCAGCCATTTTCTGCACCACGAAACCTTTGCCAACCTCGATGCGCGAGGCTATGGGGATATCACGCTAATGACTTTGACGGAGTACAAGAACTCCAGCTTTCGCCGTCGCCTCGGATACCGCCTGTACCGAAATGTGTTCATCCTGTTCGGTCTGGGGCCGGTCTTCCACTTCTTCTTCAACCAACGTTTTCCCACCTGGAATACCGGCCGGGCCGAGCACCGCAGTGTCATCATCACCAATCTGGGCATGGTGGCCATCGGCCTTTTCGCCGCGTGGGCAATCGGATGGAAGACGTACCTGCTGATCCAAGTTCCTGTCCTGTGGCTGGCGGGAGCGGCCGGAATCTGGTTGTTCTACGTCCAGCACCAGTTCGAAGGCGTCTACTGGGCGCGAACCGACGAGTGGGATCCCCTACGGGCCGCGTTTGAGGGCAGCTCGTTCCACAAGCTGCCAGCAGTGTTGCGATGGTTCAGCGGCAACATTGGCTACCACTTCGTTCATCATCTTCAGTACGGCATACCCAATTATCGATTGAAAGCTTGCTACGATGCGATCCCCGAGCTGCAGCGCTTCCGGGGTAGGCTTTCGCCCTCAGGCATCGACCCGCAGGTAGCGTTCCACTGAAGCGGCGGCAATGGAGCCCTCGGCCACCGCGGTAGCGATCATTTTGATCTTGCCCGGGTACGCCACGATGTCGCCGGCCGCAAATACCCCGGGTATCGTGGTACGCATGGAAGAGCCCACCGGCAGATGGCCGCCATCCAGGGTCAGCTTCAGATCCCATCCGGACAGTCCCCCCAGATCCGGCACCTGGCCCACGCTCACCAGCAGCAGATCCGCGGGGATTACCCGCGCCTCCTGGTCGCGCACGGCCACCAGCACGTGGTCCAGCACGCTGTCGCCGCCCATCCCGACCACCTCCGCATCCAGTATCACTTGCACCCCCGATGCGTTCAGTCGCTCCAGCGAATGTGGGTAGGCGCGAATGTTGAGGCGGCGGTGCACCAGTGTCACCTCGGGCACAATCGCCTTGAGGGCAATGGCGGTGTCCACTGCCGTGTCCCCGCCGCCCACTACCACGGCGTGGTGGGCGGCGATGTTGTCGCGCGACGGTAGTCGGTACACCAGGCCGCGCCCGGCGAAGCGATACTCGTCTTTGAGGCCAAGCTGCTGCGGCCGGAACCGGCCCAGGCCGAGCGCAAGCAGAACCGCGTGCGCCCTCGCCACTCTGCGGGTGGACCGCACCACGAAGCCGCTGCCGTCCCCTGCGTATCCGACGGATTCCACTGCCTCGTGTTCCCTCAATTCGGCACCAAAATGCGCCGCCTGCTCCGCCAGCCGTCGCGCCAATTCCCCGGAAGCCACTTCCAGGTGAGCCGGAAAGTTCGTCACCGGTTTGCTGGGATACAGGCTGACCAATTGGCCGCCGAACTCCTGCGCCTCGAAGGTAATGCTGCTCAGCCCGCGCATGCGACAATGCGTGGCTGCCACCAACCCGGCCGGGCCGCCACCGACAATGGCCACGTCGTAGGTGACGCTCTCGTGCTCGACCGACGGGAATGCGCTGTCAGTTTGCATCTCTTCACCCCACACAAAGACATTGTGGCCCGCCTGGAAGTGTCGGCAAGGCCCGCAGCGTCGCCGGCCTGGCGCGTGCGCGTCTTGCGCGTTTCCATGTTGCCGACACTGCACGTGCCCAACGCGGTAGACGAGGCAGCTTCAGCCGGCCGCCGCCGCTGCCAACCGATCATCGAGCTCGAAGATTTCGTGGAAGCAATCGATCGGATCCGGCTCGGGCTCGACAAGAGGGACTGGGACGCCGGCGATGAAGAGTACCCAGCATGCGTTCCAGAGCGCCTTTCGCTGTGATGATGCAGGTGTGTTAGTTCCGGCTCGTCGCGATCTCGCGTAGGCCTCAGTTGTTTACGTTATGGAAACAACTGCCGCCGACGGAGCGGCAAGGTGGCAAGCGCTGCTGTCGCCAACCTGCGAATTGTGCTAAGAAGACTCTAGGGCATGGGGGGGGCGCGTCAATTGGAACGCAAGGGCGCAGCTGCTTCTCTTGGCTCGTGGCCAAGGGCACGAGGGGACCTCATTTTCGCGACGGAAGAGGTTCAGGGAGAATACTGATGCCGACCTCGAACTCACATACAGGCATCCACAGGGCGAGCGCCCGGGCAGAGAAGCTGGACGAGCGGCGTGCGCAAGAACCAACCGGCGAGCCAGCGGCGGCGCAAGAAGTGCGTGACACTGAGTAACATGGCAGAGTCTCCAGCAGCCTGACACCACGCCGAGAGTTCGCATGGCCAAGCGGAAAACAAAGCCCCGGGAATCTCGAAGGGCAATTCAGCCTGGCTCAACCTCCACTCAGGCCCGGGCTCGCAAGACGCCGCCTACTCCGGCCATTGCTGTCGCTCCCAGGCCGGTAGGCCTCGGCGCCCTCGCAACTTCAAATGCAGATCTGATCGCCGCCAACGCGCGGTGGCAGTCCTCCAGGGAGGAACTGGAAGTTACCAAGGAAGAACTCTGGTCGACGAATGCGGCATTGGAGTCGGCAAACCGTGAGCTGCGCCAGAAGGTCCACGAGCTGGTCATCGCCAACACCGACCAGCAGAACCTCTTCTCGGCAACCCAGGTTGCCATCATCTTTCTCGACCGCGATCAGAAATTGGCGAAGTTCACCCCCGCCGCCACGGCGCTCTTTCATTTCATCGAGTCAGATCTCGGACGGCCGCTGCACGATCTGGCCCCGAGGTTTGCGGGCACCGATCTGCGGGCCGATGTCGGCGAGGTGCAGCGCGCTCTGGTGCCAGTAGAGCGGGAGATCCGGGCCGGGGAGTCCTGGTTCGTGCTGCGCGTGCTGCCCTACCGCGCGCTCGACGACTCGATCGCGGGCACAATCATCACTTTCGCTGACGTAACCAGGCTCAAGCGCGCGGAAACAGCGCTGCGCGAAAACGAGCGACTGCTCAAAGACATCATCGACGGAAGCCCTTCTCCGATCTTCCTCAAGGATCTGCAAGGGCGCTTTCTTACCATCAACAAGCGTTTGGAAGGGATGCTGGGCATGTCCCGCGAGCGGCTCAAGGGCATGACCGACTACGATCTTTTCCCGACGGAGCGCGCCGATCTATTCCGCGAGCACGATCGCCAGGTTGCCCAGAGCAGGAGGCCCGTCGACCTCGAAGAGGTTGCCGATCTTCCCGACGGGCACCACGTGTTCCTGGCGAGCAAGTTTCCGCTCACCGACTCGGCCGGGCGGCTGTATGGGGTCGGCGCGATCTCACACGACATCACCGAACGCAAACAAGCGGAAGACATGGTCCGCCGCTACGCGAGCCTGTTGCGGCTATCCCAGGATGCCATCCACGTGCGCCGCCTTTCCGGGCAGATCGAGTTCTGGAATGACGGAGCCGACGAGCTCTACGGCTTCGCCGAGCAGGAGGTTTTGGGCAAGAATCTCTACGAGGTTCTGCACACCGTCGGCCCGATCTCCTTGGCAGAGGTGGACGCGATCCTGGCCCGGGTTGGCCACTGGGAAGGGGACCTGATCAACCTCTCGAAGAAAGGCCGTCCGGTGACGGTCTCGGTTCGGATGCAGCTTGTGCACGGCGAAGATGGAATCGAGCGGGTTCTCCACTCAAGCCACGACATCAGCGAGCGCAAGCAGGCCGAGCAGGCGCTGCACGACTCGCAGACGCGGCTGGCGGCCATTGTCGACAGCATTGCCGACGGTTTCTATGCCCTTGATCGGCAGTGGCGCGTGACCCACATGAACGACACGGCCCTGCGCTACTTCCACAAGGCGCGCGAAGAGGTGCTGGGGCGTTCGCTTCTAGAACTCTTCCCCGGGTTCGCCGGCAGCGTGTTCGAGACCGAGTTGCGCCGGGCCATGGAAAGTGGTACCTCGATCCGTGTCCACGCGCCTTCGGTGGCCACCGACCGCACAGTGGAGCTGTTTGGCTATCCGGGTGCGGACAACCTTACGGTGTTGTTCCGGGACGTGACCGAGCGCGAGCTGCAGGCCCGTCGAGTACAGCAGCTTACCCAGCTCTACGCAGTCCTCAGTCAAGCAAACGAGATGATCGTCCGCACCCGCGACCAGACGCAGCTTTTCCAGGAAGTGTGCCGGATCGTCACGCAACAGATGACGTGCCCATTGGCCTGGATCGGTCTGGTCGAGGAGGGTTGGGTGAAGCCTGTGGCCGCCAGCGGCACCGCTAGCGACTACCTAGATGGAATCAGGGTAGAAGTCGAGGGCAAGCTCGGCCAAGGTCCGACCGGCTCCTGCATCCGCGAGGATCGGGCCGTGGTGAACGATGACTTCGATGCCAACCCCTCGACGTCGCCCTGGCGCGAATCAGCGCTGCACCACGGGTTCAGGGCGTCTGCCGCCTTTCCCCTGCGCAAGAACGGAAGGGCAATCGGCGCTCTCACTCTGTATTCGCAACAACGGGCCGCCTTCGACTCGGAACAGGTCGAGTTGCTGCTGGCATTGGCGGCCGATGTCTCGTATGCGCTGGATGCGATCGATGCCGAGCGCCAGCGTGCCGAGGCCGAACATGCCCTGCAAGAAAGCGAACGCGAACTGCGCGACGCAGACGCGCGCAAGAATGAGTTCCTCGCGATGCTCTCGCATGAGCTGCGCAACCCGCTGGCGCCCATCAAGAACAGCCTGTACGTCCTTCAACATGTTCGCGGCGATGGCGAGCAAGTGCAGCGTGCTGAATCGGTGATCGAGCGCCAGGTTGCGCACCTGACCAGTCTGATCGACGATCTTCTCGACGTCACGCGGGTCACGCGCGGCAAGATCCGGCTTGAAAAGGAGCAGGTGAACCTCGACGAGCTGGTCGGCCGGACGGTCGAGGACCACCGCGACCTGTTTGCAAAAGCCGGCGTGAAGCTTGCGCTGCGGCCCAGCGGCGCCAGGTTGATGGTCCACGCAGACCGGACCCGCCTGACCCAGGTGGTCGGTAACTTGCTACAAAACGCGGTGAAGTTCACGCCCAAGGGCGGCGCCACCACAGCGTCCATCGAGAGCCGCGGGGATGGCCAGGCAGCCGTTCGAATCTGCGACACCGGGGCTGGGATCGGTGCGGACATCTTGCCGCACCTATTTGAGCCCTTCACTCAGGCGGACCGGACCCTCGACCGCTCAAAGGGCGGCCTTGGCCTAGGACTGGCCCTGGTCAAGGGTTTGGTGGAAATGCACGACGGTAGGGTGTCGGTGCGAAGCGAAGGGCCAGGCAAGGGCGCGGAGTTCGAGGTCGTCCTGCCCACGATACCGGCTTCAGAGATCGCCGAGCCTCGTCCGCCAATCGAGCAAGCTCCCGCTCAACCACGGCGGGTTCTCATCATCGAAGACAATCGCGACGCCGCCGACAGCCTGCGCGAGGTGTTGGATCTCCTCAATCACTCGGCGATGGTTGCGTACTCCGGCGACGAGGGCTTGGAGAAGAGTCGCGCGCTTCGGCCTGACGTCATTCTTTGCGACATCGGCCTGCCCGGGATGGATGGGCACGAGGTCGCGCGGGCCATCCGCGCCGATGCCAGCCTGTCGGCCACTACCCTGGTTGCCCTGACTGGCTACGCCGCCCCGGAAGACCTTGCCAAGTCGCAGGAGGCGGGCTTCGATTTCCACCTGGCCAAGCCCCCGAGCATCGAAGCGATCGAGCAGGTGCTCGCGGAAGCGATGCGGAGAAACGAAAGCCTGCGGGTAGAAGAGTAGCAAATGTACCCGGAAGAAGTCCGACAGGACTGACAATGACTAGCAAGAAGCCACGCGCGCGCGTCGCGCGGAACCCGCTGGCCACGGATCTCCGCGAACACAAGCAGAGTGAGCAGATCCTCGCCGAGGGGCTGCTGGCGCGTTCGGTGCTGGAACAGGCCGCCGACGCCATCGTGGTCTGCGATGACAAGGGCCAGATCACACGCGTGAGCCGCTCTGCCGAGCAACTGTGCGGCTGCTCTCCCTTGCGTGCCAATTTTGATGCCGCATTCCCGGTGGTACTCACCTCGCCTTTGCTCGGCGGTGGCCTGACCGCAAATGCGCTTAAGGGCGCGATCCTTCGCGCGGAGCCGGCCACGCTCACCCGCGTCGACGGCTCGAAAGCGGATCTTCTGCTGAGTGCGACCCCGCTGCAGACGGCAGACGGGCGGATCATTGGCTGCGTGATCAACATGGTCGATGTCTCGGAGCACCGACGCGCCGACGAGGTGCTACGGGCGAGCGAAGCGCGTTTCCGCTCGGTGCTGGAAGATTCCCGTGATGTCATCTATCGAGTCAATGTGCAAACCGGCCACTACGACTACATCAGCCCTTCCGTAGAAACCGCCGTTGGTTTCTCGCCTGATGAACTAGCAGGAATGGACGTCGAGACGTCGCAGGCCATGATTCACCCTGACGATGCGCCTGCCATGCGGGCTGCGGCGGCGCGCTTGGAGACCACCGGCAAGGCCGACGTGGAGTACCGCCAGAAGACCAAGAACGGCGACTACCGCTGGCTCTCCAACCATATGTCCCTGGTCAAGGACAGCTCGGGCCGGCCGCTCTATCGCGACGGCAACATTCGCGACGTCACCGAGCAGAAGCAAGCCGAGCGCGCGCTTCGGCAAAGCGATGCCCAGCATCGCACACTGTTTGACAACAGCATCGACGCGATCTTTGCAACCGCGCCCGACGGAAGGGTGTTTGCCGCGAATCAGGCCGCCTGCCAGACCTTCGGCATGACCGAGGAGGAACTGATCCGCGCGGGTCGTGAAGGAATTACCGACTGGTCCGACCCGCGCCATGGCCCTGCCTTGGCCGAGCGGGCTCGTTTGGGGCACCTGCGCCGCGAACTGGGCTACGTTCGCAAGGACGGCACGAAATTCACCGCCGAGGTCAGCTCGGTCATCCTACCCGACCGGGCCACGTCATTCGTGATCTTGCGCGACATCACCGAGCGCGAGCAAGCAGGAGCGCAGCGGGAGGCTTTGCTCGCCGAGCTCAAGGCGATCGTCGCGTCCATGCCCGATGGCCTCATCACCTACAAGCAAGGCGCGCCTGGGGCGACGATCAACCCAGCAGCACATCGTATCCTCGGGGTGCCAGCCGAGGACTGGCCGCGCACCATCGCCGAACGAGCCCGCCTTATGCAGGTCCGGAACGAGGCTGGGCTGCCCGTTGATGCCGATGCGAGTCCGGCCGCGCGCGCTCTACGCGGCGATACGGTCGCGTCCGAGATCATGCGACTCCAGCGCCCGGACGGGGAGGAGCGCTGGGTTTCCGTCGGAGCGGCGCCTATCATCACCTCTACCGGCGAACGGGTCGGTGCCCTCACGCTCTTCAGCGACATCACCGAACGCAGACACGCGGATGAGGAGTTTCGCGCCGGCAGCACGCTGCTGAACAGCGTGCTCACCAGCTCTTTGTCTGGCATTATGGCGTTCAAGTCGATCCGCGATGCGCAGGGCCGCATCACGGACTTCGAGTGGCAACTGTGCAACGCCACCGCCGAGCGAATGGTCGGACGGCGTGCCACTGACCTAGTCGGCCGCAAGCTGCTGGTGGAGATGCCCGGCAACAAGGCAGACGGGCTGTTCGACAAGTACGTCGTGGTCGTCGAGACCGGCAAGCCGCTGCACCACGAGCACTACTACGAGCACGAGGGGCTGAAGACCTGGTTCGAGACATGTGCGGTCCAACTCGGCGACGGTTTCGCCGTGACCTTCTCCGACATCACCAACCGCAAGCAAGCCGAAGAGGAGCTTCGCGCCGCACAACAGCGGTTGGAGTCCCTGCTAGCGAATTCTCCGTTGGCGGTCATCGAGTGGTCGTCGGCGGACTACCGGATCGTACGTTGGTCGAACGAAGCGACCAGGGTTTTCGGCTGGACCGCCGAGGAAACCGTCGGCAAACGAATCGACGAGTTGAACTGGGTCTACGCCGAGGACTGGCCGCTGGTAACGCGGGTGATGGGGGACATGCTGAGTGGCAAGTGTCCGCGCAACGTGAACAAGAACCGCAATGTCCGCAAGGATGGAATGGTGATCCATTGCGAGTGGTACAACTCGACGCTGCACCACCCGGACGGCAAGTTCTCCGTTCTGTCGCTGGTACTCGACGTGACCGAGCGCAAGCGGGCGGAGGAGTCGCTTGCACACAGCAACCTGAAACTGGCCGAGGTCTTGGACAGCATCCAGGACGACTTCTATGTCCTCGATCGCGACTGGAAGTTCATCTTCGCCAGCAGGCGGTTTACGTCAAGAATAGGGAAGCAGCCGGAAGACTTCATTGGCAACAATATCTGGGAGATGTTTTCCAAACACCTGGGAACGGCCTACGAAGAGAACTTGCGTGCGGCGATGGATAAGCGGGAGACACGGCGTTTTGAGATAGGCGGCAAGTACACCGATGCCTGGTATCGAATGACTGCTTCTCCCTCGGCAGAGGGAATCACCGTCCTCGGAACGGAGATAACCGAGAACAAGAAGATCGAAGAGGCATTGCGCGAAGCCGATCAGCGAAAGAATGAGTTCCTAGCGATGCTCTCGCACGAACTGCGCAACCCGCTGGCCCCAATCAGGAACAGCGTTCAGATCCTCGAACACGCGGCACCCGGCAGCGAGCAGGCGAAACGCGCTTTGGCGGTAATCGACCGCCAAGCCGGACAGCTCGCTCATTTGGTGGACGACCTGCTGGACGCGACTCGCATCACGCGAAGCAAAATCGAACTTCAGCGCCAAACCCTCGATCTCAACGAGTTGGTCCGCCACACCGTGGAGGATCAATGCACGCTCTTTGACAAGGCTGACGTGCATGTCGAGTTCCAGCCTGCCCCAGCCCCCGTGTTTGCTAACGGTGACCGGAACCGCCTTGCTCAGGTGATTGGCAATCTGCTGCAAAACGCGGCCAAGTTCACCGGCCGGGGTGGCAAGACGCGCATCACCGTCAGTGCCGATGCGACGAAAGGACGAGCGGTGATCCAGGTGGCAGACACCGGAGTCGGCATGGTGCCCGAGATGATAGCGCGCCTGTTCCAGCCCTTTGCTCAGGCGGATTCCACTTTGGACCGGAGCAAAGGCGGGCTTGGCCTCGGGCTGGCTCTGGCCAAGGGGCTGGTCGATCTGCACGGGGGCGACATCACGGCTCGCAGTGCGGGGCTCGGCCAAGGGGCCGAGTTTGTCGTGCGCCTACCGCTTGCCAAGGAGGACTCGCTTTCGCCGCGACCCGCGGCTACTGCAAGCAGGGGCCGGCGGCGCGTGCTCATCATTGAGGACAACGTCGATGCAGCCGACAGCCTGCGTGACGTACTCGCCTTTGCCGAGCACGAGGTCGAGGTGGCATACAACGGCCCGCAGGGAATTGCCAAGGCGCAGGAATTTCGCCCTGACATCGTGTTTTGCGACATTGGCCTTCCCATCATGGACGGCTATGAGGTCGCGCGCGCCTTCCGCGCCGACGACGCGCTCAAGGGCACCTTTCTTGTGGCTCTGAGCGGCTACACCATGCCGGAGGATCTCGAGCGAGCGTCGGCGGCAGGGTTCGAGAGACACCTGGCGAAGCCGCCCAGCCTGGAGAAGCTGGAGGAGATTCTGGCGAGTAGGTGATGTGACCCGCGCCCGGCCCGCTGGTCGCAAGCGGCGAATGTGCAAAACCTGCGCTTGCGCGCGTTCCGAGGTAGCCTGCGCGGCATGGACGATGTGCTGGCAATCATACTAGGGGGCGGGCGTGGGACGCGCCTGTTTCCCCTCACTCTCAAGCGCTCGAAGCCGGCCGTCCCGATTGGCGGGAAGTATCGCCTGATTGACATCCCGATCAGCAACTGTCTGAACGCAGGGCTGCGCCACATCTTCGTGCTCACCCAGTTCAACTCGGAAAGCTTGAACACCCATATCGCGCGGACCTACAAGTTCGACGTGTTTTCTTCCGGCTACGTGACCGTGTTGGCCGCGGAGCAGACCGAGGAGGGAGGCGACTGGTTTCAGGGGACGGCCGATGCCGTGCGCCAGGGTTTGCGCCACATGCACCGGAGACCGGCGCGCGATCTGATGGTGCTTTCCGGAGACCAACTGTACAGCATGGACTTCCGCGAAATGCTGAGCACCCATCGCGAGAGCGGCGCCGATGCGACGGTGGCGGTGATTCCCGTGGCGGAGGAGCACGCCAGCGGACTTGGCATTCTCAAGATCGACGGAACCGGCCGCGTCGTGCTTTTCGATGAGAAGCCGCCGCGCGAGCGACTGCCGGCCCTGGTTTCCGAAATCCCCGGGCACCCGCCCGCTTACCTCGCCTCGATGGGCATCTACATCTTCAAGCGAGAGGTTCTGGAAAAGGCAGTCTCCGACCCGAAGCTGGTCGACTTCGGCCGGCACGTCATCCCTGATGCCGTCCCGAACCAGCGCGTACAGGCGCACATCTATCGCGGCTATTGGGAGGATGTCGGGACCATTCCATCGTACTTCAGGGCCAACCTGGCTTTGTGCCAGCCAATTCCGCCGTTCGATTTCTACGACGCCGCCCATCCCGTCTTCACCAACCCGCGCTTTCTCCCCGCCTCCAAGCTGGACCAATGCACGATTCACAATGCCCTCATCTCCGAAGGCTGCATCTTGCACGGTGCGAACATCGACCACGCCGTGATCGGGATCCGCAGCCGCATCGGCACGAATGTCCGCATCCGCGACAGCCTGCTCATCGGCGCCGACAGGTACGAGACATTGGATGAGATACGCGCCACTCTGGCGCGCGGCATACCGCCAGTTGGCGTGGGTTCCGATTCGATCATCGAGAGCGCCATCATCGACAAGAACGCCCGCATCGGCCGTGGGGTTCGCATTGTCAACCAAGCCAAGGTCAAGGAGAAGGACGGGGACAGCTATTTCATCCGCGAGGGGATCGTGGTCGTTCCCAAGGACGGCATTCTCCCCGATGGAAGTGTCATCTAAACTATCGGTTGCCCCGCCATTCCGCAGGGGCATCTGCGAGCAACTCCTCCAGCTTCTCCAGACTCGACGGCTTTGCCAGATGGCGCGCAAACCCTGCCTCCCATGCCCGTTGCAGATCGTCGGGCAGGGCGTAGCCGCTCAAGGCGACCAGGAACACGCCTTTCAGGGCCTCATCGGCCCGGAAGGCGCGCGCGACCTGCGCCACTGGTCGTCGAGCGAATAGAAGGCATCCGCGATGCTCGCCAGGATCGCGGTTATCCGGTTGTGGGCTTCGCGCAGCGTCGCATCCGCCGGTCTGCGCTCGGTCACGTCCTGAACCATCCCGGCCATGCTCTGGGGCTGGCCGCCCTCATCCGCACCTGGCGCGGACGGTTTTCGTGGCGGGCGACTCATGGACATACCTGGGGCCGGCTCGTCAACCAGCGAGCACGATGCACCGGCAGATCTGTCCAGTCTTCACGGCGTTGGAGCGATCGCGTCTTGCTTCCGTCGCCGCGATATCTACCATGCGCCGTCTTGGCCATCAGCGTATTTTTGCCGCAGGTTGACTTGGAGAGCCCGGCTACAGTTTCAAACCGCTGACATATCTGCCGACACCGCATCATCTAACTGCCGAATGAGGCATCAGGCCCGTCTTTTGGCTGCACTCTGGACAGGGTGCTTGGCCACTTCGCTTATTTGGAACCTCCACGAGCAGAGGGCGAAGATTGTCGACATCGCGCGGATCAGCGCCCAGGTAACTTTCGACAACGACCTCCTCTTCCGCAGATGGGCCGCCCAGCATGGCGGTGTGTACGTACCGGTTTCCGAGCACACGCCTCCCAATCCCTATCTCAACGTTCCCGATCGGGATGTAGCGACGACCTCCGGCCTGTCGCTCACCCTGCTCAATCCCGCCTACATGGTCCGCCAGGTCAACCAACTGGCGCAGCAGGGCCGTGGCAGCCGAGGTCACCTCACCAGCCTCAAACCGTTGCGCCCGGAAAACGCACCCGACGGATTCGAGATGGCTGCGCTGACCGCCTTCGAAAGCGGAGCAAAGGAGATTAGCGGGCTCGACAGCAAGGACGGGCGGCATGACCTTCGCCTGATGCGACCCCTCCTGGTCGAGAAGTCCTGTCTCAAGTGCCACGCGCAACAGGGCTACCGGGAAGGAGATATCCGAGGTGGGCTCAGCGTCTCTGTGCCGATGGAGCCGATCCTCGCTATCGAGAGACCGCAGACTGCGCGCACCGTGATTGCGCACGGATTGCTTTGGCTGCTAGGTGTCGTGGGCCTGTCCCTGTGGGGTAGAGGGCTGGAGAAGCACATCGCCGCACGCGAGCGGGCGGAAGCGGCGGCCAGGCAGAAAGCAGCTGAGCTGGAATCCGCGTTTGCGGCGATGACCCACGGGATCATGGTGTACGACGCCGCCGGGTCGATGGTACGCAGCAACGCTGCGGCGCGGGCGCTCTATGATATCGATCCGCTCGGGGTTGACATCGAGACTTTGGCCAAACGTCTGTCATCTCGGCGGCTGGATGGGCGTCCGCTGCTGCGCGAGGAGCTGCCGACCGTCCGCGCGCTCAAGGGCACGCAAGTTCTTGGTGAGCGATTTGTTCTCACCCGACCCGACGGGCAGGAGATGGTCGTATCATTTTCGTCCGCTCCCTTGCAGTTGGGCGGCCAGGCTAGTGGAGCGGTCACGGTCTGGACCGACATCACCGACCTGATTCGCACCCAGGAGGCGCTGCGCGACGCCGACCAACGCAAGGACCATTTTCTCGCCGTGCTCTCCCACGAACTGCGCAACCCGCTCGCGCCCATCCGCAACAGCCTGTTCATTCTCGATCGGGCGGTCCCGGGTGGAGAGCAGGCGCGCCGGGCGCAAGCCATCATCGATCGCCAGGTCGGGCATCTGACCCGTCTGATCGATGATCTCCTCGACGTGACCCGCATCGCGAGGGACAAGATCCGGCTGCAGTGCGAGCCGCTCGACCTGACTGATCTGGTGCGGCGAACCGTCGAGGATCACCGTTCGCTTTTCGAGAAGAGCGAGGTCCACCTCGAGGCCGCCCTGCCGGCCGAACGGATTGTGGTCAACGCCGACCGGACGCGCCTGGCGCAGATGGTGGGCAATTTGCTGGAAAACGCGGCCAAGTTCGCCGACAAAGGTGGGCGCGCCCAGGTGTCGCTCGCCGTCGATGCGGCGGCGGGGCGAGCCATCATCCGGGTCACCAACACTGGAGTCGGCATTTCGCCGGAGTTGCTGCCGCGCCTGTTCCAACCCTTTGCCCAGGCCGATGACTCCATGGATCGAAGCAAGGGCGGCCTGGGACTGGGATTGGCTTTGGTCAAGGGGCTGGTCGAGCTGCACGGCGGAGACGTCAGCGCGCACAGTCAGGGTATTGGCAAAGGTGCGGAGTTCATCGTGCGATTGCCACTCAATGGCGCGCTCGACGTCAAGACTCCCACCCCCGTCGATACTTCACGCCGAATCCGGCGCGTGCTCATCATCGAAGATTTGGCCGACGCGGCTCGCAGTCTGCGCGAGGCGCTCGAACTCTGCGGCCATCAGGTCGAGGTCGCAGAGAACGGACCTGCAGGCCTGGCCAGGGCGCGCGGGTTCCGTCCTGAGGTCGTACTCTGCGACATTGGGCTGCCGGGTATGGATGGGTATGCGGTCGCGCGTGCGTTTCGCGCTGATGAAATGCTCAAAGACGTATTCCTAGTGGCCCTGAGCGGGTACGCGCTGCCGGAGGATGTGCTGCGGTCGGCCGAGGCCGGCTTTGACCGACACCTTGCCAAACCGCCACCCCTGGACAAGCTGGAGGAATTGCTTTCATCGCTACGTAGGAAATCCTCCAGCCTCGCGAGCACCGGGCATCAAGGCTAGACAGCCTCGCGGCCACAACCAAAGGGTGTGAGGCGATTCATCTCGTCAGCCACCCGCCGCTGAGAACGCAGAGATGAGAGGGGAGGACACAGAGTTGTCGAAATCGCAGTGATGTTCTGCGGAATGTGGCGGAGAGCGTGCGCACGGATTGCGCGATATTCCGCTTCATTGTCGCGCGCAGCATCCGTGCTCCGCTGGCGATCCTTAGGCATCTTATGGTTGGAACCGATTCCCGGGACATCGGGAAGCATTCGCTGGAGTGCGAGGGTGGGGCAGAGAAGAAGGTGCTTTTCCGTCGCATCCTTTGTTTCTCCGGCGGGGAGATAAGTGACCATGAAGAACCAAGGCACGTTAGTGTTTGGAGCCGCTGCGCTTCTTGTTGCCGCGGGTTGCGGGTACAATGCGCCGTATAGAACGTCAGGGCCGTCCTTGTCAGATCAGGGCGTACAGGTGGGCATTGCGGGCGTTCGCTGTTACGTGAATTCAGACGCTGATCCCATGACAACAACCGACGACGACCAAGCTGGACTCGATCTGAAGCTGCGGATCGAAAACAGCTCGGACCAGGTAGCTGAGTTGTCGGAAGGCCAGATTCGGCTGGCTGAGGCCGACTTTCCCATGACCACGGCGGCAGCCCCCAGAAGGTCCAAGGTCATCGAGGTTCTACCCGGAGAGACGAAGCAGGTTCGCGTGGCGTTCATGCCCACCGGCGTCGCGGACTGCCACCACCCCTTCGAGTTGGATCTGGGCAACAGCGTGGAAGTCGCAGGTTCGCCGATCCCGCTCAGCCCGATCGACTTCAGGGCGAAGCGCTGACTTGACGCAAAAGTTGCAAAGGAGGGGACCCATGCGTGTGATGGATCTTATGAGCAGAATCCCGGTTACCTGCAAGACGACCGACATGCTGAACGTGGCCGCGAAGCTGATGTGGGACTGCGACTGTGGCGCGATCCCCGTCGTGGGTGAGGGCGCTTCGGTCAAGGGCATGATCACCGACCGCGATATCTGCATGGCCTGCTTCACCCAGGACAGGCCGCCGAGCAGTATTTTGGTCGCGGAGGCAATGTCCGACGGTCTCTTCTTCTGTTCGCCCGACGGCACCGTCGCAGACGCGGAGCGCATTATGCGTAGGAACCAAGTGCGCAGACTGCCGGTTCTGGACCGCCGGGGAGATCTGGTTGGCATACTGTCGCTTGCGGACATCGCCCGCGAGGCCGAACGGGAGCGCATCCAGGGAAAGAGGGACATCGCGCCGGAGGAGCTCACGGACGTCTTGGGCGACATCTGTCAGCCTTGGCAGGTCGTGCTGACGCGAACTCACTGATGGCACGATTCACGCAGCGGAGGTGCTGTTATGTTTGGCGAAGTTCTGCTTGGCATCGTGGTCATTCTGGTTGTGTTCGTCGCCATAGTGGCGAAGCGTCCGTCCGCGTTTCACATCGAACGCTCTACTTCAGTCCTGGCCGCCCCCGACCTGGTCTTTGCGCAGCTCAACGACTTCCACGCGTGGGCAGCATGGTCTCCTTGGGAGAAGCTGGATCCAAAGATGGCGAGGACGCATTCGGGGGCGCCGGCGGGCGTGGGTGCGGCGTACTCGTGGAATAGCGAAAACAGCAAGGTGGGTCAGGGGCGCATGACTATTGAGAAGAGCGATTTTCCCTCCCTGCTCGTGGTCCAGCTCGAATTCATCAAACCATTTGCCGCGACCAACACCGTTACCTTCAGCATCGACCCGCTGGGGGACGGTAGCAGGGTTAAATGGGCTATGGACGGGCACAATGGCTTCCTGGGCAAGATGCTCCATCTCTTCATGGACATGGACAAGATGGTGGGCGGTGACTTCGAGCGCGGGCTCGCGAATCTGAGGCAAGTGGCCGAGTCAGCTCCTCGACCTGCCGCCGTGGCGGGCGCGGTACTCGCCAGGTAACGATAAACGGATTCCGCGCCCTCTCAGAGCGATTCTACCCAGGATGGAAAGCGAGGAAGGAGGACCCGTAATGACGGACACGGCAGTACCGGCAACGCCAGCGGCTATCTCGGCCGGAAAGAACATGAAGAAGTCGGGCGCGAGCCAAGGCCAGTCGGCA
>PMJO01000172.1 GCA_003158455.1 Myxococcales bacterium
GAGCGCTACGCGCAGATCAACTACGCTGTCGACAGCTTCGAGAGCCACGCGCCACAGGCTGCGGTCTATCTTGATTCCACGCACAGCGCTTGGCTGGGCGTCGGGGAGGCCGCCTACCGTCTCACCAAGGCAGGTGTGGCGCGTGCCCAGGGGTTCTTCCTCAACGTCTCGAACTACCACCTGACAAGCGATTCGATTCAGTTTGGTACCTGGGTATCGATGGCCATTGCCGCACCGTCGGGAGCACCGGCATCGGCTTTCGACAGCAGTGGCAATTTCCACTTCGACTGGCTACCAAGCCAATACGATCCGGCGACGAACTACACCGTCAACTACAGCCCGGACTATGCAGCGACGGTGACGGCGGAAATCCAATCTTTCATGGGCAGCGCCGTGGCCACGACACATTTCGTGATCGATACGGGCCGCAACGGGCAGGGGCCACTCAACGCGACACCTTACTCCTTGGCGCCGTACAATCAGTCCGCCTCCGTGGTCAGCGGGCTCAATACCGGCAATTGGTGCAATGCCTTCGGCGCGGGAGCAGGGATGCGGCCATCGGCCAACACCGGCGTCGCGCTTTTGGATGCCTATCTTTGGGTGAAAGTCCCGGGCGAATCCGACGGCAGTTGCGATATTGCCGGTGGCGCTCGCGCCTGGGATTTCGCCGCCTACAATCCATGGGGACGCAGCGGCGATGCGGAGAACCATTTCGACCCGCTGTGGGGCATGATCGATCCGACGGCCGGGACCTGGTTCGCGGCGCAGGCGCTGCAGCGTATGACCTCGCGCTGCCCCCAGGGTGCCGGCATGACCGTCACCACCGATCCCCGACTACTCGCGCGTCGTGGGTAGCGTGACCGTGCCGGGCGTCGTGATGGCCGCCAGTGCCGCCCGCTGCAGATACGCCGCGGGATCTTCGCCGCGCATCTGGGCTGTCTCGATCAGCGAATAGAAGAGCGCTGCTACTTCGGTTCCGCGCTTCGACTTGCTGCCGTAGTGATTTTTTCGGCCCACGACCAAGGGCCTGATCTGCCGCTCGACTAGGTTGTTGTCGAGCGGCACCCACGGGTTTTCGAGAAACACCGTTAGGCCGTGCCAGAGATCCAGCATGTACTTGATGGCCTTGCGGAAGGTGCTCTCGGGGAGACCTTGTTGGCGTCCGGCCCACGCCTTGATTTCCTCGACCACGGGCAAGGATCGCTCGTGGCGTACTGCCAGGATGTGGGCCAGCGCTGCTTCTTGCTCCGGTCCCGTCAGCGTGTGTGGATTGGGCAAGTCCCGCTCGATTTCGTAGAGCTTGCCAATCAAATCGATTGCCTCGGCACACGTCGGCGCAAAGGGCTCCGCCTTCACGTACTTGCGGCGTACGTGAGCCCAGCAGAAGGCGAGGATGAAGCGAGCCAAGCCATCGGGTCCCGCCCGCGCGACGGTTTGGTATGGCTCGTAGCCGTCGGCCACCACGTTGCCGCGGTAGTCGCCAAGCACGTCTCGTGCCGCTGCAGTCGAGCGGCTATCGAAAATCTGGTGGTACACCGCCGCCGGCGATGCCACCGTCCATGCGTACCATTTCTTGCCCGAACCCTTGCTCAGCATCAGCCAGTACGTCTCGTCGGCGTGGATGAGCGGCGACGCGAAGACCTCGTTGCGTAGCGCCTGGTAACTTGGGGCCAAGTGCTTCGCCAGCACTTCGATCTGGTCCCACAGCGTCTGGCTGTCGACGACGAGGCTGTTGGCCAGATACATCCGCACCTGGCGCTCCAGGGGCAGGTGGTACAGGTACTTGGCGATGGCGACATAGACGGCGAATTCCACCGAATACCGCCCGCCCTCGACGAGCTTGAGCGGCCCTGGCGCTGTCACCGGCGCGCAGCCATGCTTGCAGCGGTACTTCTTCCGTCGATGCTTGCGTACGATGAAGTGCCGCTCCACCACCGTGATCTCCTCGGAATCCTCGGTCTGGCCTTCCCACTCGGCAAGCACAGCACCGCAGTCAGGACATACGCGGTCGGCCTCGGGCAAATCGTGTGCGTGTTCTTCGACGGGCAGTTCGATCTGCTGGCGCGGCCCGTGACCATTGCGCGGCGGAGGTGGCATGGCCGCCTCGTCCTTGGTCTTCCGCTTCTCGCTCGACGCTCCAAACATCTCCTGGCGCAGGGTCGCCATCTGCTCCTGCAAGCGCACAATCTCCAATTGGAGTTGCTTGGGCCCGTTGTTGCCCTTCAGTTCTGCATTCTCCGCAATCAGCTCCTGCAGCCGTGTGTGCAGCCGCGCGTTCTCGTGCTCCAGCAGCAGCGCTGCCTGCTTCACCAGCGCGGGGTCATCGAGTTTCTCGACGGTGGAAACCACGTTTTCCTAATGCTCACATTGGGATCTTCACTGCAAGTTCTTTCTCGCTGAAAGTGGGCGGCGCAAGCGATTTTCTTCCGACCAGCTCGCTCCCTTCGAGAAACAGCGCCAGCTCGCTCAGCGTCAGTGACACCACGCCGCCAGCTGAGCGCTCCCACGGTCGCGCGAATCGCCCTCGCTCAAGCCGCTTCGCCAATAGGCAAAGGCCCGTGCCGTCGAAGTACAGCACCTTCGCCCGACGCGGTTTGCGTCCGAGGAACAGATAGACATCGCCGTCCAGGAGCTTGTGCTTCATCTCCTGCTCCACCAACGCCGACAGACCGTTGAATCCTTTGCGCAGGTCCACAGGCCCGCCATACGCAAACACGCGCACAGCGCGGGTCAGCCCGATCACCGGCTACCCAAGCTCCTGCAGCATCGCCAGCGCCAACTTGACCGGCAAACCTTCCAGCCGATACCCGCGCGGCGATACTAAAGCAAAGCAATGGGTAGCTGTCACGGGTGGCTCTGCGCGAACGACCTTCACGGGCACCATGCGGCTTCCTTTCGACGAGCTTCGCCACAAGTACAGCGTCGCTGCGCAGATGCCGATCCGCTTCGCCACCACGTCCATCGCCAACCCTTGCGCTTGCAGATCCTTGGCCAGTTGCAAAGCCCTGGTCTTCATCTCCGCTGTGTACGGGCGCGCACCCTTTCGTCGGGTACCACGCCACCGCAAAACCTCCTCGCG
>PMJO01000123.1:0-1596 GCA_003158455.1 Myxococcales bacterium
CAGCGGCCACGGTGGCCGACGCAGATTTCCGCGGCTTGCACGCCTTTGCGGATCTGGCCGGCAAGCGATTGCGGGCGGGCGTCGTCCTGTACGCAGGCCGGGAAACCCTGCCCTTCGGCCCCCGGATGTGGGCCGTGCCGCTCGAGGCTCTGTGGTCCGAGAATCGGTGATGACTCAACGATTCCCGCTACCCACGACGCCATCCCTTTGGCATCAGCCAGAAGAGGGGGTGCCTGGCTACGGTGGGGCGTGGTCGACGCGCTCGAGGTAGGTCGCGACGGCCTTGCCGAAAGAGCGCAGGACGGGAAGACTGGAACGTAACATCTCGTGCACGCGGCGATCGTCGACTTGGTCGTACGCATGGACCAGGCGGTTGCGCAGCGAGGCCGCGGGCTCCATCGCCGTCGCGACTTCTGCTGCGATCACGCCCTCCTCACCCAGAATGCGAAAGATCGATCGATAGTCCTCCGCCCGGCGCTTGGTGTCGGTCGCGATGAGATGCGCGCCGATGTCGGCGCAGCATTCGATGGCTGCTTGCAGGTAGTAGCGGGCCGCGCCGCACGCCACGAAGTCAGCCAGAAACACGTCCGCCGGCTGCGACCCCAGCTTTTCGAGAAAGCCGAGAAATGCGTCAAGCTGCGTGAGCTTGCGGTCCGCGACGGCCCGGACGACCAAGGGTTCCCTCTGCCGCCAGACGGCGGCGCTGTATGCGGTATTGCAGAGCCAGCAACGGCTCAAAGTCCAGGTATCGCAACGTGACCCAGGCTTCGTAGTCGGCNNGAGCACCGCCACGTCGGTGTCGCTGTCAGGGAGCGCACGACCGCACTGGCGGCTGCCAAACAGGTAGGCAGCCACCACCGGCGTTCCCTGCAAGGCGCGCGCGATGCGATCGAGCATGGCGGTAGTCTATCCCTTGTGGCGAAAACCGCCAGCACCGCGTCGAGGGGACCGAGCAGCGCCAAAGTGCCCTGGAGTGTTGGATATTCCAACAATTGATGTTAGATTGTATCTCATGTTCACGCGCATGCTTCAGGGCAAGGTGCTGGAAGCGATGAACGACACACCGGTGGTGTTCGTGGCGGGCTCGCGGCAGACCGGGAAGAGCACGCTGGTGCAGGCAGTGCGGGCCGGCTTGCCGGATAGCTGCTATCGCACTATGGACGACCTCAACACCCTGGCATCGGCTCGGCGCGACCCAAAGGGCTTCGTGGCAGGGTTGCCTTCCCGGGCCGTCCTCGACGAGGTCCAGCGTGCCCCCGAGCTGTTCCTGCCCATCAAGGTCGCGGTTGACCGGGATCGCCGGCCTGGCCGGTTCGTCTTGACCGGCTCGGCCAATGTGCTGGCCCTGCCCCGCGTGTCGGACAGTCTGGCGGGGCGCATGGAGATTCTGACCCTATGGCCGCTGGCCCAGGCCGAAATCGAGGGGACACACCCAGGATTCATCGATGCTTGCTTCTCCGGCCAGGTGGGCGCGCCGCTTCGTCTGAGCCGATCGCCCACGACCCTGATCCAGCGCGTGCTGGTTGGTGGCTATCCTGAGGCACTTGCGCGCGTGGCGGCCCAGGCACGCGCGCGCTGGTTCGATGGCTACTTGAC
>PMJO01000123.1:1673-2883 GCA_003158455.1 Myxococcales bacterium
TGCTGGGTGTCGACGCCGACGGGCTAGAACACCAGCCGGTAAGCAAAGGCGCGCTCGTCGAGAACTTCGCGGTCATGGAACTGATCAAGCTTGCCGCCAACTCGGAGGCGCGGCCATCGCTGTTCCACTTCCGCACCAGCGCTGGCCAAGAGGTGGACGTGGTGATGGAGAATCGTCGGCGCGATCTCGTGGGCGTGGAAATCAAAGCAGCGGCCACGGTGGCCGACGGAGATTTCCGCGGCTTGCACGCCTTTGCGGATCTGGCCGGCAAGCGATTGCGGGCGGGCGTCGTCCTGTACGCAGGCCGGGAAACCCTGCCCTTCGGCCCCCGGATGTGGGCCGTGCCGCTGGAGGCTCTATGGTCCGAGAATCGGTGATGACTCAACGATTCACGCTGCCCACGACGCCATCCATTTGGCCTCAGCCAGGGAGGCCAAGGGCATCGTGAGTGGTTATCTAGCCGGCGGCGCGCTTGCGTGCCCCGGTGGGGTTGTAGAAATTGTCCAGCTCCGCCAATCGGCGTTTGGGGCTCGCGGACACCAGGGCCAACGCCGAGACCATCTCCGCGCTCGGGTTTCTCTTCCTGAGCTTCAACTTCGACAGGTAACCGGGCGAGACTCCGAGAACGCGCTCCACGCGTGCCTGGCTTCCCTCCTCGCGCAAAATCTTCTCCAGGGCGGCATCCAGCCGAGTCCGCAGCTTGCTCTCGTACACGCGCTCCAGAGCCTCGTCAAGCGCCTTGGCGGCCGCCTCGTCGATCCACTCCGCCCCACATTTCGCGCAGGTAGGGACGACGACGTGCGCAGGAACCTCGAGCTCGAGGTTCCTGTACATGGTCAGCCGTCCGGCGCGCGCAACCCCAACCACCGCGCGTGCTCCACACTGGCCGCATCGCCTTATTGTCATGCGAGTCATGGCTTAATTCCCTGCCTTGTTGAATCATGAACTGCCCAGCCTCGACCATCGACTTCACCCGTTCGAGCGCGAAGTGGGGGATCTTGGCCTTCACTCCCATGAATCATGCATGGGACTAGGTCCCAAGTCNNAACGGTGAGCTTCAGGTACCAGCCGCCGCCATGAAAGCGGACCCCATAGATATCCGCCATGTCCCACGTGAGCTGGACGCTGTGGGAGAAGTTGCGGACACTCAAGTCAGCGATGACGCCCCTTGATCGCCGCCCGAGCTTCCTGAAATGAGCCACCGAGGAAC
>PMJO01000252.1:0-10979 GCA_003158455.1 Myxococcales bacterium
ATGTGCTGGCACCAGTCGAGGTTGAGCTGGTCGCCGAGCGCGTCGCGGAAGCTGAATTCAACATAGGAGAATGTCCGCAATTTGCGCGGCTTCTTGCCCGTGTTCTTGAGCTTCAAAACCCACAATTCGCAAGGACACGATTCGTCGTTGGGCGCAGGTGGAACGAAATACAGCAAGCTGGCCGCAATTCCACTGTGGGTGCTGGCAATTCGCGTGTAGCCAGCACCGTGACGGCATTCGTAGGACGAGAGTTTCACACCCGGGGTTGGTTGCCAGGTTGGACTCCAGAACTTCCCGCTCTCCATGTCGCGGATGTAGACATAGCGACCCGGCTGATCCATGGGGATTGCGTTGTAGCGGTACCGGGAGACGCGACGGTTCTTGGGATCGCGGTCGAAGGAGAAACCGCCCCCGGTATTCGAGACGATGCCACCGTAGCGACCCTCACCGAGGTAGTTGAACCAGGGCGTGGGGGTGTCGGGTCGGGTGATGACGTATTCGCGCGCCTCGGCGTCGAAGTGGCCGTAGGGGTTCGAAAGGGCTTTGCTGCTCATGACGATTCCCCGCCTAGCTCGGCTGCGCGCCCGGTGCCGCCAGACCAGCCCGCCGTTCGGCCAGGTCCTTCTCAATTTGCTTCATGCGCTTGTCGTTCAGCGAATAGAACAGCGGCAGGATGGTGGCCAGCACGCTGCCGACCGCGGGAATGAAACTGACCAGCAGCTTGACCCCAGTCAAGGTTTCGGCAGTCTGCTTGATTTCCGCCTGATAGCCGAATCCGGCCAAAATGAGACCAGTGACCGTACCGCCCACCGTCCATCCCATCTTCTGCGCAAACGACGAGGCTGCGAACACCAGGCCGGTCGACCGGCGACCGGTCTTCCATTCCGAGTAGTCCGACGCATCGGCGTACATGGCGTAAACCAGGGCCGAGGTGGGGCCCATGATGAGATTGGCCAGGATCTGCAGAACGAACATCGCGACCACATCCTGCGGCCGCAAGAAGAAGAACGAGATGGTCAACACCGACGAGATCCCCATCATGATCATGTAGAGAGGCTTCTTGCCGATGTGCTGGGCAACCGGCGCGACCAGGGAGGTGCCGAACAGGTTCGCGAGCGATCCCACCACCAGGAA
The DNA here is from genome assembly GCA_003158455.1 of Myxococcales bacterium. Classification (GTDB taxonomy): domain Bacteria; phylum Myxococcota_A; class Polyangia; order Fen-1088; family Fen-1088; genus Fen-1137. The sequence goes on from PMJO01000252.1 coordinate 1,135, forward strand.
GGTTCCCAGCATTGCGTTCGCCGTCAGGTTCATGCCAAGCACGTTCTGGTTGCCCACGTAGTACTTGAAGTAGTAGGTGAAGCATCCGTTGCGGATGGACACGTAGCTGAGCGTGGCGATGCCGAGCACGAACAGCACCAGCCAAGGCACATTGGTCACCACGTCACCCAGATCGCGCAAGAACGACGACGATTGCTCCACCGGTGGCTTCACTCTTTCTTTCGTGGTGGCGAAGCACACAATCCACATCACCATGCCGAGCAGCGCGTACAGGCCGACGGTCAGGGCAAATCCGGTCTGTTTGCTGGTGCCGCCAAAGAAGTCGACCAGATACATGGTGCAAAGGCTGACCACCAGACCGGCAGAATAGGCGCCCACGAAGCGGAACGAAGACACCTTGGTGCGTTCCACGCTGCTGGGTGAAATGACCCCCATCAAGGCCGAGTAGGGCAGGTTGATGGCGCTATAGACCAGGCCGACGAGGCCGTAGGTCACATAGGCCCAGACCAGCTTTCCGCCTGCCCCAAAGGGCGGCGTGATGAACGCCAGGGTGCCGCACACGCCAAAGGGCACCACCATCCACAGAATGTAGGGGCGAAACTTTCCCCAGCGCGTGTTGGTGCGATCCGCGATCATCCCCATCACCGGATCGAAAACCGTGTCCAAGATGCGGGTCACGAAAAATAGGGTGGCCATCGCCGCCGGCGCCAGCCCGAACACGTCGGTGTAGAAGTAGGTGCCGAAGTACACGAACGTCATCCAGAATAGGTTGGAAGCCGTGTCGCCCAAGGCGTAGCCGAACTTCTCTTTGAATGAGAGCTTCTCACTTTCCGCGGTCGCAGGTGTCGTGGACATTCGTCGCTCCTCCCGGCAAGGGGACGCCCAGTAGAACAAACCTGGTCCACGCACGCAATCCCTGACGATCCCGCGCTAGCCGCAGAAGGTCGTGGTCGCAGACGTGGCTGCCCTGTGTGCTTGCTCACACCGCGCGCGGTTTCTCCGTCGATTCCCCTTGGTGAAACCCCGGCTCCCCGGGCTATCATGTGATGCGTCTTTGCAGTCCGCGGAGATACCCCATGCCCGAGCCTGAAACCAGCAAGCCCGCCCCGAAAGGCGCTGCGGATAGGCGCTTCCTCCGCTTTGGTGCGCGCACGTGGCTGGCGCTACTGCTCGGATTCGCGTTTTTCTACTTCTACTCAGGTGGCGGGCCCAACCAAGCCTCACGCTTTGACCTGGATCGCGCCCTGTTGGAGCAGGGCGAGGTTTTCATCGACGCCTACCAGGACAACACCATCGACAAGGCTTTCTTCCGCGGCCATCACTACTCCGAGAAGGCTCCTGGCTCGTCTCTGACCGCGTTGCCGGTCCTGGCGCTGGCACGGGTAGGGCTGCGCTTCGTGGGCATCGATCCGGTCAGCAATCCGGGCTTGTTGGCGCAAGTGCACTTGGCCACCGCGTGGGTTGCTGGCTTGCCCGCGCTGCTGATGTGTCTGGTGCTCTTCGATTGGTCCATCAGCCGCGGCTTTTCCCGCAAGGGCGCTGCCTTTGCGGCCGTGGCCCTCGGGTTGACTTCCCCGCTGTGGGCCTACGCCACGCTTTTCTGGGGCCATGTGCTGGCGGCATTCTGTCTCCTCTACGGCGCAAGGGGAGTCCTAACCCTTGCCCAGCGGCCAGCAGCCAGAGGTACCCGAACGGCGTTTCTGGCCGGGCTGGCGACTGGGTGGGCGGTGGTAACCGAGTTTCCCGCCGCGCCGGGGGCGTTCTTGCTATCCGTTCTGCTGGTGTGGAAGCTACGACCGTGGTCGCGTTGGGCCTGGCAATTGACGGCGTACGCCGCAGCGGCCACGGCCACAATGCTGGTCTTAGGTGCCTACAACCTGGCCGCATTTGGATCGCCGTTTCACCTGGGCTACGCCAGTGTGCAGGGCTTCGACGGCATGCGATCAGGGCTTTTCGGTGTGACTCGGCCGCGTGCCGAGGCATTGTACGAATTGTTGATCGGCCCGCGTGGCATCCTTCACGTGGCTCCGTTGTTGCTCCTCGGCCTGGTCGGACACGGGATTTCGATCGCGCGCGCGCGCCAGCGGTGGGTCCCGATCCTGAGTCTGGCGGTGATCGTCTACTCAATCCTAGTCAACGCTTCCTACACCTACTGGAACGGCGGGTACACCTACGGGCCACGCCACCTGACCATCGCGCTTCCCTTCCTTGCGCTGGGCCTTGCTCCTTTGTTCGATGCCATTTGGCGCGGCTTGCGGCCCCTGGCTTTGGCCGCACTCCTTGGCGGGGTATTTCTGACCGTGGTCGCGGTCAGTACGCACGCAATGACCCCCGACGACGTTGCCAAGCCGTTCTCTCAGCTTCTCTGGCCTGCCTTCCGCGAGGGCCGGGTGGCGCTGAATGCTGGTTTTTGGGATAGCTCCGGCGGGTCCGCGACCAACTTCGGACTGGCACTGGGACTGCAACCCAAGCATTCACTGTTTCCGTTTCTGCTCGGATTGGTCGTGGCTGGTGTGGGCCTGCTGATGAGCCTGCGCCAACCGGCAAGCCGGTCCCGGAGTGCCGTTGCCGCAGACGATCCTTCCCGGTACGATCCGGCTCAATCGATTGGCAACCACGGTTGAGTGTTTCGCTATTGCTTCTGCCAGGCCGTCGCGACTATCCTTGCAGCATGCGCGCACGCCTAGTCTTGTTCATAGCTGTCACCATGGTCCTCGGTTGCGGTTCCTCCGGCGACAACGGCGGAGGCAGTGGCAGCCTTGACTGTGCGTGGCTGGCCGGCGACAACTGCTTGAAGGCAACGGGAAACGTGGCGCAAAGCTGTCTGCCGCCATCGACCGCCACGGGCACGATGAGTGCAGATGGCGCAACCTGCACCTACGCCAGTGGGCAGGTGGTAACCTTCACGCCGGCGCTCACCTTTCCCATCCCGGACAGCCAAACCTGGAACTTCACCGTCAGCTCGGCGGGACAGACGTGCCTTCACTACCAGGAGACGGCCGGCGGCGACTTCAGCCTTACCGTCGAGGGCCAGACTTTCACGACGGCGGCGACGGGCGCGACCGGTATTCGCTTCACCTGCCCCGACGGCACGAGCTACGCGAACTCGAACGCCTTCAGCCTGTTGAGCTGCCCAGGCGGCTTTGACAGCATACCGGGCAGCGCGTGGTCGGGCAGCGACAGCAGCGTCAGCCTTACCCTAACCGGCATGTCGTCATCCGACCTGCCCGTCTTCGACTGCGGCAAGAGCTGAAGGAGGCCCGGCCGCGCCGGATGCTCGGCCGTAGACGAAGGCGGCCGGCTCCAGTCAATTCCGACTATTCGTCGATTGACTTACCAAGGCGGTCGAGAAGGAACTCGGAATCCACCGGCTGCGATGAACCTTCACTTCTCCGCCAGCAGCTTGCGCAATTGCGCCAGGGCCTCACTGTGCAGTTGGCACACCCGCGGTTCGCTTACCGCCAACATGCCAGCGATTTCGCGATAGGTGAGATCCTCGATGTAGTGCAATGACAGTACCATGCGCAGGCGTTCGGACAGCTTCTCCAGCGCCTCGGTCAGGCGGCGCACGGCCTCGGCGCGCAGCACCGCCGCGTCGGTGGTCTCAACTCCTGCAAGGGTGGGCAGAATGGATTCGAGCGGCAGGGGCGGCTCCAACAGGGCGGCCATGTCGCTCGCCTCTTCCACGTCTACGCCCAGTTCAGTCGCCACCTCTTCCACTGTGGCTTCGCGGCCCAAATTGCCCGCCAGTCGCTTGCGCGTCTTGACCAAATCGTCGGTGCGGTTGCGCAGTCGCCGCGGCAAGTGGTCGAGCCGGCGCAACTCGTCCAACATGGCGCCGCGCACGCGATGCTCGGCAAAGGTGGCGAAAGAAGCGCCCCGACTCACATCGAAGCGCCGCCCCGCCTCAATCAGGCCGATGGCCCCGGCCGACCACAAATCGTCGTAGGCGCTGCGCAGTCCAGTGCGCGAAATCAGCCGCCTGGCTATCCGCTCGACCATGACACCGTACTGTTCCAGGACAGCCGTGTCGTCCATGGCCCCTGCGGGTGCTCCGTTCGCATAGCTTGCCATTGCCCTGTGCATGGTTGCCGTCCTCATCGAGGTCCTTCCGCTTCTCGCAGAAGGCGCTGCCACATGACTTTCATCCCGCCTTCCAGAATCTGGGGCGCCGGCTCGCTGAACAGACGTTCGGCCACGTCCACCAGGGCGCGGCTGGCCGGCGCCATGGGAAACAGATCGACCACCGGCCGCTGCGCCATCACCGCCCGGTGCACATTCTCATCGCGCGGCACATAGCCCAGGTGGCGCAACTTGGCGGTGAGAAACCGGCCGGTAACGGTGGAGAGCTTCTGGAACATGTCTCGCGCGGGCATTTCGTCGACCACCGGGTTGATCACTACGGCGAAGTTGCGAATGCCCGCCTGCTGCGACAGCACCTTGACCACCGCATACGCGTCCACCAGCGAGGTGGGCTCCGGGCTGAGCACCAGCACCACTTCTTGCGCCGCCCCCACGAAAAACAGCACGTTGTCCCCGATGCCGGCGCCCGAATCGATGATCACCAGGTCGAAGCGCTCCTCCAGTGTGTCGAGCGCAGCCACCAGGCGCAGCTTGTCTTTGCGGTCCAGCTCAGTCAGGCGTTGCACCCCCGACCCGGCGGGCAAGATGTGGATGTTGGGTGCCGCCTGAGCCAGCACGTCGTTGGCTGACACGCCCACCTGTAACAAATCGCCGATGTGGCGCACGGGTTTGATTCCGAAAAGAATGTCGACATTGGCCAGGCCTAGATCAGCGTCGATGATCAGTACCCGCTTGCCCGAGCGCGCGGCCAGCGCGGCCAAATTGGCCGAGATGTTGGTCTTGCCCACCCCGCCCTTGCCGCTGGTGACCGCGATAACCCGCAATGCTTCGCGCGCGGGCACGGCTACCGGCGCGGGTGTGGGTGTGCTGGCGACAATGCGCAGGCGAAGGTTGTCGGCCTGGTCCATGGCTAGTCTCCTTTGCCCAGCGCCAGTTCGACCAGCAGCGGTGAGGTAGCTGGATGCAAGTCGTCGGGCACCCGCTGACCGTTGGTCACGCAGGAAATTGGGCAGGCCATTTCGGTCGTCACCGACAGTACGCTGGCCGGACCATCGGTCTCGTCCAGCTTGGTCAGAATGAAACGGGAAACTCCGCGCGACTTGAAGCGACGAATTGCGGCGCGCAGTTCGCGCCCCCCGGTGGCGGCCGACAACACCAGGTGCTGTTCGGTTTCGGGCGCCGCTTTCAGCAACTGGGATTGCGCTTCCAACGCCGCGGGATCGGATCGCCCGGCGGTATCAATCAGCACAAGTTGCGCGTCGGCAGCCGCGGCCATCGCCGCGCGCAAACCCGCCTGATCACGCGCCAGGTGGGTGGGCACGCCCATGATCTCGCCGTAACGGCCAATGTGTTCGCTGGCACCGATACGATAAGTGTCGACGGTTACCAGGACAACCTTGAGCTTGCTTTCCAGCAGCGCACGCGCCGCGATCTTGGCGATGGTGGTGGTCTTGCCCACCCCGGGTGGGCCCACCAGAGCAATCACCCGCCGGCCTTCGCCCCGCCATGGCGGCAGGGCCGGGCTGAGACGCCGGCGAATCCCCTCGCGCAACGATTCCAGGATCTCGCGTTCGCCGTGACCGGCGGCTGCGCGCACCGCTTCGCGCACCAGCTCGTCGACAATGACCGGCTCCCCGCCCCTTTCCACCAGGCGGCGCGTGACCGCGGCCGCGGCTGGGGACAGCGGACTGGCGCTCCGCCCGGCCGGGATGCGCGGCTCGGCTTTGTTGGACCGAACCTCGGCGCGCAGTTGTTCGACAATGCGACGCAACGCCGAGATTTCGCTCTCCAAATCGAGCGATCGGTTGCGGGAGTCTGGATCGCCATTGCCCAAGCCGGTGGCAGTAATCTCGATCTCCTTCTTTCCAAAGAAGCCCCCCACTTCGCGGGTCTTGAGGATGATGGCCTCCTCTCCCAGCGCCGATCGGACGGCGTCGAGCGCGCTGCGCGGATCCGGGCCACGGAAGGTCCTGACACTGGCGTTCATTGCACGTTCCTCCTCATGCGGCTTTGCTCCAGGGCGAAGGCGAAAGATCTATGGTGCCGACCGGCTCGACCTGGGTGCCCGGTACCAGCTCGCGTGCCGTGACGACCCACAGGTCGGGCACGAAACGAGACGCGAACTCATAGAGCGGCCGGCGCAGGTCGGGCGGACTGATCAGCACGGTGGGGTGGCCGCTCGCGGCCAGGCCCGAGGCATGTGCCTCCAGGGTGCTGATGAAACGCTTGGCGGTGGCCAGTTCCAGCGCCAAGGCCGCCTCGCCGTCGGTCTGGCCCAGCGCTTTGCGCAGGCTCTCCTCGACCGCGCGATCCAGGGTCAGGGCGTGCACCGTGCCCTTGCTGTCGGCAAGGCGAGAGGTGATCTGGCGGGCGAAGCGCCGACGCACCTGCTCGACCAGGAAGGAGGTGTCCTTGCTGCGCGGAGCTGCATCGCCAACCGCTTCCAGCACGCTGCGGAAGTCGCGAATCGACAACCCCTCGCGCAGCACACCGCGCACCACGCGCACCAACTCGCCCAGGGTGATGGTGTTGGGCACCACGTCCTCGACCAGCTTGGGTGCGTCCTTGCCACAATGGGCGAGCAGTTCCTGTATCTCTTGCCGGCCCACCAGCTCGTGTGCGTTGTGGCGCAGCACCTCGGAGAGCTGGGTGGTAATGACCGAAGCCGCGTCCACCACAGTCAGGCCGGCCGCCTCAGCGCGCGGACGATCGCCGGGCAGCACCCACAAGGCGGGCAGGCCGAAGGCAGGCTCCTTGGCCGCTATCCCATCAAGGTCGGGCAACTGCGGCTTCTTGCCGGACTGGTCCAGAACCATGAGCCGGTCGGCGTAGGCCACCCCGCTGGCCAGATCTACGCCGCGCAGTTTGATGCGGTACTCNNAGTTCACCGCCCTTTTCCAAATCGATGAGCCGCAACAACCCGTGTCCCACTTCCAACTCCAAGGTGTCGAAGCCGACGAGGTCACCCAGCTTCTCGGACACGCCGGCCTGAGCCTGCGCCGCAGCTTTTTCGGCCTGTGCGGCGGTCATGGGCTGGTCGACGCGACGGCGTGACAGCAGAAAGGCCGCGCCGGCCAGACCGCCAAACGCCAACAATGGCATGCCGGGCAGCAGCCCCAGCACCAGGAGCACACCGGCTGCGTGCAGGAGCGTGCGTCGGTGACCGAAGATCTGCGCGCCCATTTCCGTGCCCAGGTGCGAACCCGAGCTGGCGCGGGTTACCGTGATGCCCGCTGCGGTCGACACCAGCAGTGCCGGCATCTGGCTGACCAGGCCGTCGCCGATAGTCAAGATGGTGTAGGTCTCGACGGCGGCGGAAAGCGACATATGGTCGCGCGCCACCCCGGCCAGCAGGCCACCCACGATGTTGATGAGGGTGATGATAAGGCCGGCGATCGCGTCGCCGCGCACGAACTTGCTGGCGCCGTCCATGGCGCCGAAGAACTCAATCTCTCGTTCCAGGTTGGTGCGGCGGGCGCGCGCCTCGCGGTCGTCGATGATCCCGGCGGCCAGATCGGCATCGATGGACATCTGCTTGCCGGGCAAGGCGTCCAAAGTAAAACGAGCGGCGACCTCGGCCACTCGGCCGGAACCGCGCGTGATGACCACGAAGTTCACCACCAGGAGGATGAGAAAGACCACCGCGCCCACGATGAGACTGCCGCCCACGGTGAACTGACCGAAGGCCTGGATGATGTGGCCCGCGGCCCCGATGCCCTCCGAACCTCGCAGAAGGATGAGGCGGGTGGTGGCCACGTTGAGCCCCAGCCTGAACAAAGTCACGATGAGCAGCAGGGTGGGGAAAACCGAAAAATCGAGCGGCCGGGCCACGCCGAGAGCGACCAGCAACACCAGCAACGACACGCCGATGCTGGTGGCCAGCAAGCCGTCGAGCGCGAATGGTGGCAAGGGCAAGAGCAGGAGGGCGACCACCCCCAGCACGGCCAGTGCGAGCAGTAAATCACCGCGCGCGGGGGCCCCGGCAGCGGCTCCGGCAGGCGAGGCGGCAGGAGTCATGCGGCCCCTCGCGCGACCCTGACTTGGGCGGCGCCGTTACGCCCCAGCACCCGGTAGACAAAGGCGAGGATGGCAGCCACCGCGCGGTAGGTCTCCGCCGGCACCGTGCGGCCCACCTTCACCCGGCGATAGAGCAAACGGGCGAGCGGAACGTCCTCGATAATGGGAATGCCGTGCTCGCGGGCCAGCTCGCGCATGATGTCGGCTAGCCTGCCCTTGCCCTTGGCGGTCACCCGCGGTGCGGCGTCCTCGCCCGGCCGGTAACGGATGGCCACTGCCACGTGGGTCGGATTGACCACCAGGGCATCGGCGCGTGGCACCTCAACCCGCGCGTGCCCTTTGGCCAGCTCGTGATGGCGCCGGCGGCGACGCGAGCGGATCATTGGATCGCCTTCTTCGTCACGATAGTCACGCTTGGCCTCGTCCTTGGTCATCTTCATGCGCTGGTTATAGCGATAGCGGGTGACTGCAAGGTCCAGGCCGGCCAGCAGGCCGAGCGCCGCCAAGATCCTGACGAATCCGTGGGCCAAAGGGGCAAAGGTTGACTGGAGTTGCGTGGCCGCAGACTGCTGCAGCATGCGGGGCAGCGTCAGGAAGTCGTCATGGAACGCGCTCCACACCGCGTACACCAGGGTCACGACCTTGACGCCGGTGAGCAGCAGATCGACCAGCATCTCCTTGCGGAAAAGCCGCCCCAGCCGGCCGCCGCCGAAGACCCGCGAGAAATCGGGCAGGGCCAGCTGCGCCCAGGTGCCCAAGCGGGTCTGCGCAGCCATGGCGACGGAGGCGCCCAGGGCAACGGACGCCGCCACCGCCAGGGTGATGAGTAGGGGCCGCGCCAGGAAGGGCACGAGACGTCCGGGGGTGGCCTGGGCCAAGCCATCGGCCGATGCCCACACCAGATTCACCAGGGCGTCGCGCAGCGCAGGCCCCACCGAGGTCAGCGCAACCAGCCCAGCCAGCAGCGCCGCCCACATGGCCAGGTCGCGGCTCACCGGAATGTTGCCTTCCTCCCACGCCTGCTGGAGTCGCCGGTGGCTGGCTTGCTCGGTTTGGTCTTCTCTCTGAGTGTCGGCCATGGTGCAAGTCTTTCAATGGCCGGCCAGGGCCGAACGCGCAGCCTCGGCCGCCAGCAGAGCAGCCGGTGGCGCGGCCAGGTAGAGGGCGCCAACCCCCGCCAAAAGTGCCACCGAAAAACCGATGTTGGAAAGGCCGAGTTGCGGCGTGGTGCGGTTGAGTAGGCCGAGCGACAGATGTCCGATGGTCACCGCGGCAAGAACCGGGAAGGCGAGATGTATGGCCAAAACGACGGCGCCCACAGCCTGGCCCACTACCCGCGCCGCCAGCTCACTGACGCTGACGGGTGAGCCGGGCGGCATCTCGACCACCGACCGGCACAGCCAGGCCACCGCTTCGCGGTGAATGCCGCCCGCTACCGCCAAGGCCAGCGCCAGGAGGGAGAGAACCTGCGACACCGCGGGGGACTCAGAACCGTGCACCGGATCATAGGTTGCGGCCATGCTGAGACCCATGGACATGCCAATGGCCGATCCAGCCGCGGTGGTGGCGTCGAGGACCAAACGCGCGGCCATGCCGGCGCAAAGGCCGACCAGTGCCTCGGACAGAGCAGCGATGATGAAACGGTCAGCGTGATCCCAGGCGGCAAAGGACGGCGCGCCCGCACCCAAGAACGCCACCACCGACACCGACACCGCCGCGGCCATGCGCACCCGCGCGGGAATGGC
>PMJO01000252.1:11034-11729 GCA_003158455.1 Myxococcales bacterium
CAGCCCGACCACCAGACCCACCGCCAGCAATGCGCCCACGAAAGGCCCACCTACCGTGGCTATCATGGCGAACCCTTCGCGCAGCAAGGCGGAAGGAAGGTCAAGCGACATCAGAAGCTCCGAATCAGCGAGGAGACCACTAGATGCCAGCCGCCCGCGAGCAGGAACACCCCCAGCTTGAGCGGCAGCGCCACCATGGTCGGCGGCACCATCATCATGCCCAAAGACATGAGAACTACCGCCACCAGAAGATCGATGAGAAGCATGGGCACGAAGAGGAAGAGGCCCATACGAAAGGCGGTGCCCAGCTCGGATACCATGAAGGCGGGCACCAATATGGTAAATGGCACCGATTCACCCCGGGCTGGCCGCGCCGAGGCCGAGACCTCGAAGAACAGGCGCAATTCCTCCTCGCGCGTCTGCTTCAGCATCCAATCGGAAAGCGGCCCCTGGGCCCGCTGCAGGGCCTCGCCCATCGAGATCTTATCATCCATGAGAGGCTGCACGGCCTGCTCGTGCACTCGGCGGACGGTGGGCGCCATGATGAAGAGAGAAAGAAAGAGCGACAACCCGATCAACACCTGGTTGGGTGGCAACTGCGGCGTGCCCAGCGCTTGGCGCAGAAACGACAGCACGATGACGATGCGGGTGAACGAGGTGACCGACAGAACCAGAGCCATTCCGAAAGAGAGCGC
>PMJO01000075.1 GCA_003158455.1 Myxococcales bacterium
CGAGGCCTCGGATCCGCAGAGCAGTACCATGACCTTCGTGTGGTCGACATCGGCCCCGGCTGGCTCGCTTTCGGGCCAGAGTGACACCGCCACCACCTCGCAAGTGACCCTGACTGCTCCTGCCACCAGCAGCGACGTGTCCGTGTCCGTGACCGTGACCGACGCACTCGGCGCCAGCACGAAGTACGACTTCTCCGCCAGCGTCTGCGCGCTGCCTGCCCCTACCGCGTGGAAGTTCGGTGTCATGGCGGACACGCAATGGACGACCGCGGATCCGGCGGGCCAGAACCCCACCACCGTGGCGGTGTCGATCATCGATCAGCTCAACCCGATGTTCATCCAGGCCGGCGTCAAGTTCGTCATCCAGGTGGGTGACCTCGCCGACACCGGCAACGACGCCGACGAGACCGTGCGCGCCCAAGCTGCGCAGCCGCTCTACGACGCTGGCATCGGCTTTTTCCCGATGCGCGGCAATCACGAAACCTATGGCACAGGCAATAGCTTCTCCATCCCGATTCTCAAGACCCTCTACCCACAAACGCGTGGCCTTGGCAACACCTTCGGCGCCATCAACTTCAGCAGCCCGACCTCGGTCAGCACCGAGCTGGACGGCATGAGCTACTCTTTCGACTACAACAACGCCCGCTTCGTCATCATCGATCCATGGGTGACGCCGAGTGTGGACATTGCGCAGGCAGGATACGACTTCGGCTATTCGATCACGCAGCAACAGCCGTGGATCAGCGGCCAGCTCGACAAGAGCACGCGCGGCACCGACCATGCCTTCGTGATGTCCCACCAGCCGCTCATGGCAGAGAACCACCAGGACACCATGTTCCAGGGCTATACCAATGCGAACCCGGACATGCAGAATGCCTTCTACGCCAGTCTGCAGGCCAACAACGTCAAGTACTTCCTGGCCGGCCACGACCACATCAACCAGCATTCGATCATCACGAGCCCTGACACACTGTCCAGCGTGCACGAACTCATTGGCGCCTCGGACAGCAGCAAGTTCTACACCCCAAAGTCGCTCACGGACTCGAAATGGTACGGCCAGAAGACGCGCGAGACTTCCGTGGCGCAAGAGATGTACACGGTTGGCTACTACATCTTCACCGTGGATGGAGCCAACGTGACCGTGGACTTCTACGCTGACAACCACGGCGGCTGGCAGTCTGACGGCAGCTACCCGCTCGGGGCCGGCCGTCCTGACACCAACGTCACACCGCTCTTCAACTTCGTCAAGAAGCAGAGCTGGGGCTACAGCCAGAACGGAACCGAGGTCCTGGTTGCCCAGGCAGCTTCCTACCCCACCGCCCCGTACACCTTCTCCGGCACCACGGCGCAGTTCCTCGCCGGCACGAACACCAGCACCGCCAAGGACTACACCAATCGCGCGCTTCCCCATGCGGTGGACATCGGTTGGGACACCGCCACCTGCGAGACCGCCAGCGCCATCATGTACCTGTGGGGCACCGCCGACGTGGGCGCGGCCAGCGGCGACACCGTCGTCCTCTCGATGTCGTTCGACCCCAGCTCAATCAGCCCTGCCACCTTGGCCAGCGGTGGCTTCGGCTTGGCCTCGCAGCAGGACATCTCGGGCAACTGGAGCAACGCAGTCGTGCAGAACGTGGGCGGAACGCCCGCATTCCATCTCGGCGCCTGGAGCGCGAGCTACGGGCTGGGCGACTATGGCGTGGATACCACCACGAACACCGCGTGGGCCGTGGTTAATCACACCGGCCGATTCGCGGTCGCGCGCTTCTAACCGCCACAGCAGCAACTAGCCTAGAAACTCAAACGGCCCTGGCGCCTTCACCGGCTCCAGGGCCGTATTGTTTTTGTGCACCCTACCAGTCGGCCAGCAGTCCATCCATTCGCGCCTCGTCGAATCCGACCAGCAAGCGACCGCGCACGTCGAGGACGGGCACCCGATCCGTCGGAATTCCGAAACGCGAGGCTTTCTCTTGCAACTCGCGGGCTGCGGAGGGGTCACGTTCGATGTCTCTACCGACGAAGGGAATGAGATTGGAAACCAGGTACTGGCGTGCTGCTTTGCAGGCACTACACCACGGTGTGCCGTAGAGAATCACGACGGGCGGCTCGTCCGGGGGCCCAGTCTTTTCGGACTGCTCGGCTGGAACCGGGTCGTGTAGACCTGCCAGCGCGCAGGAATCGCCGGGCGGCAACTGTGCCAGCGCGCCGGTCTCGAATGCCTCGCGCGGAATCACCCGCGTCCGTGTCTTGCCTTTGGCAAGCAACTCGCGCAGATCGATGACGTCGACATTGGCGTTGTTCCGCCACTGGCCCTCGCCCTTGCCCCGGCCCATGACCCGCACCAGTCGTCGGGCCACGTCGGGCACCTTTTCGGCTTTGTCGGTCGTGGCGAAGATTCCATTGGGTTCGACGTAGGTAAAGAGCAGCGCCGAATCCTTGCGCACTTCGCGTGGCGGCAGCTCGGCCCGAGCTGTGGGTGGCGGAGGATGGCCCGCGTTCTTCTTGCAAGCGCTGCCGAGAGCCAAGAACGCAAGGACGGTGTGGGCTCGCAAGTCCGGCCGATGGAAACAGACGGCGTGCAGGAGTCGTTGCATGTTTTCCCTCCCGAGGGGTGCAGTGTCACACCGCCCGCGCGACCGTCGTGTGACAATCGTGCACAGCTTCTCCTTCGTAGCTCCCCCTGTGAGACGGGACCAAGCAGACCACCCGGCGGCATTGCACGGGATCCGCAGCCGCATTCAAGTTCTGCGCCAACTCCAAGACGCAGTTCGTATGCATCGGATCTGTAACGTAATTGACACAACTCCTTGAGCACCAAAGCCCCAGACTGCCGTGCGGAAGGTGGGACGTCTCCCGCCTCGCATATCGAGACGTAGGAAAGGGTAGCCGCATGATCAAGCTAGAATCCATAGGACTGCTCGCCGCCGCCGTCGGCATGACACTGCTGAGTGGAGGAGCGTTTGCGGACGATGCGACCACCATCTCCGGTGCCGGGGCGACGTTCCCCTATCCGGTCTACTCGAAGTGGGCCGACACCTACGCGAAAGACACGCACATCAAGTTGAACTACCAGGCCATTGGATCGGGCGGAGGCATCAAACAGATTACCGCGGGGACAGTCGATTTCGGTGCTTCCGATGCGCCGCTGACACCCGAGGAGTTGGACAAGGCCGGCCTGCTTCAGTTTCCGGTGGTCATGGGCGGGGTGGTTCCGGTGATCAACCTCGCCGGTATCAAGGCGGGTGAATTGAAGCTGGCGCCGGACGTGCTGGCGGACATCTTCATGGGCAAGATCAAGAAGTGGAACGACCCGCGGCTGGTACAGAGCAACCCTGCGCTCAAGCTTCCGGACGCGGCTGTGACGGTCGTGCATCGTTCGGACGGATCCGGTACGACCTGGATCTTCACAAACTATCTAGCCAAGGTCAGTCCCGAATGGTCCAAGGCGGTCGGCAGCGACAAATCGGTTGCCTGGCCGACTGGGGTAGGGGGCAAGGGAAACCAGGGCGTAGCCTCATACGTTCAGCGCATCACCGGCGCCATTGGCTATGTCGAATCGGCCTATGCCATCCAGAATCACATGGCCCACGCCAAGCTCAGGAACCACGACGGCAAATTCGTCGACCCCACGGATGACAGTGTGCAGGCCGCCGCCAAGGGCGCTGACTGGACGCACGCTCGCGGCTTCTACATGGTTCTCACCGATCAGGCGGGCGCTGCCGCGTGGCCCATCACGGGCGCTTCCTTTGTTCTGGTTCGCCGGCAACAGAAGGATGCTGATACCGGTCGGGCGGTGCTGCGCTTTTTCGACTGGGGCTACCGCAACGGCGGCGCGGCGGCGAAAGAACTGGGCTACATCCCGATGCCGGCGGGTGTGGTGGACCTGGTCGAGAAGACTTGGGAGAAGGATCTGAAGGGCGCTGACGGCAAGCAGGTCTGGCCGGCCAGCAAGAAGTGAAGGAGACGCCCGTAGTGGCATCGTGAGCTCGGTCGGCGCAGCGACGCAGGAAAGCCAG
>PMJO01000308.1:0-2815 GCA_003158455.1 Myxococcales bacterium
CGTGTGTGGGAGCTGGGCCTTCGAGAGTGGGAGCGGGGCCTTCGAGAGTGGGAGCTGGGCCGTCGAGAGTGGGAGCCGGGCCATCGAGAGTGGGAGCCGGGCCGTCGAGAGTGGGAGCCGGGCCGTCGAGCTTGGCTAGGCCGTCAGTCGGGGCCTGGCCGTCGAGCTTGACAACGACATCGGCCTGACCATCGAGTTTTGCGCCAGACGTATCCTTCTTGGCATCGCCACAATTGCCGCCATCACAGGTGACCTTGGGGCTGCTCGAGCCGCCGCAGCCGATGACCAACGTCATCGCGCACAAGCCAGCTAGGACAGTGGATCCGTAAAACAGTCGGGTCATGATATTCCTCCCACAGGGATGGTTGTTGCTATGGCCAGCGAGCCGCCTGGATGCGATCCGCCAATCTGAACGCGCTGATAATGCGTCAACAAGCCGTCGATGGGAAACAAAAAATTACAAATGCCACTGTATGGCATACACCGACATAACACGTGATAGTAGGACAATGTCGGTGCCTGGAAACGTGGCCTGAATCTGCGCGAAACGGCCCGCGTGTACCTGCCGAATGTCGACACCCCCTGACACCCATGATAGGCAGGTCCCCACTTCAGCCATGTCCGAAGAACCGCGCAAGGTTGTCATCCTGGGCGGAGGTCTCACCGGGATCTCGGCGGCCCTTCACTTGCGCCAGCCTTGGGTTCTGTTCGAACGCGAGGCCAAGCTGGGCGGCCTGGCCATCACCGAGGAGCGCGACGGTTTTCACTTCGATCTGACCGGGCATTGGCTGCACCTGCGCGATCCGGCCATCAAGCAATTGGTGGCCGAGGTCTTGCCCGTCGAGTCGCGTGGGGAGCCGGCCGGCCGTGCCGGCCGCGCACCATCGCGGGAGGGCATGGGAACCCTTTCAGGGTTCCCACATCAGATGGTGTCGGTGCAGAGGCGGGCGCGCATCTTTTCCCACGGTGTGACCACGCTGTATCCGTTCCAGGCCAACCTCTACGGGCTGCCGCCTGACGTGATCAAGGAATGCCTGCTGGGGGTTATCGAGGCCAAGCTGCAGACGACCGGGGCCGAGCCACGCAACTTCGAGGAGTATTGCTTGCGCCATTTTGGCGCCGGCATTTCCCGGCACTTCATGATCCCCTACAACGAGAAGCTGTGGGGCGTGCACCCGCGCACCATCACCGCGGATTGGTGCTCGCGCTTCGTGCCCTTGCCTAATCTCGAACAAGTGGTGGCGGGCGCGGTGGGTGCGGATGCCGGGCGCATGGGCTACAACGTCAGCTTTCTCTACCCCAAGCAGGGCGGCATCGAGACCCTGACCCGAGCACTGGCCAGCCGCGTTCAGGGTGGCGAGGTTCATCTGCGCAGCAGCGTGGAATCGCTTGACCTCGGCAGGCGTGAAGTGGTGGTGGCTGGCCAGCGCGTGCCCTATCGGGCGGTGGTGGCCACCCTGCCGTTGCCCGAGCTGTTGGCGCGCATATCCGACCTGCCCGACGACATCGTGGCCCACGCCGGTCGCCTGCGCTGCACCACCCTGCGCTACCTGAACGTGGCCACGCGCTCGTTGCCGGCGGCGGATTGGCACTGGGTGTACGTACCGGAAAAGCACCTGCCTTTCTACCGCGTCGGCATCTACAGCAACGCCGCCGCCAGCATGGCGCCGCCTGGGGCTGCGTCGTTGTACGTTGAGCTGGCCGACCGCGGGCCGGTCAGCGACGCCACCCTGTCGGATGTGGCGCAGGGTTTGGCCACCATTGGCGCTATCAGCTCGCCGGGCGATATCCGCTTTGCCGACGCGCGCGAGATCAAGTACGCCTACGTCGTGTTTGACGAGCACTACCGCGCGGCAACCACCGCCATCTTTCGCTTCCTCGAATCGCACGCTATTTATTCACGCGGCCGCTACGGCGGGTGGACGTACAATGCGATGGAGGATTGCCTGCTGGCTGGCCGCGAGGTCGCGGGCAGCATCGAAGCCGTCCCCGGGAGCAAGACATCATGACCGAATCTTCCCAGCCTGCCGCCAAGCCGCATGTCTCCATCGTCATCCCCGTGTACAACGAGGAGGGGATCCTGCGCGGTTCCGTGTTGGAACTGCGCGAGAAGTTGCGGCCCTTCGGCTTCACCTACGAACTAGTTCTTTGCGAAAACGGCTCGCGCGACCGCACGGTGGAGATCGGCAAGGAGATCGAGGCGGACTTCCCCGAGGTGCGCATGATCTCCATCGGACAGCCCAACTACGGCCTGGCCATGCGAACCGGCATTCTCGCCGCCCGCGGCGACGTGGTCATCTGCGACGAGATCGATCTGTGCGACACCGAATTCTACGCGCGGGCGTTGGCCTTGCTGGAACGGACCGACACCGATCTGGTGGTCGGTTCCAAGGCCATGGTGGGGTCGAATGACCAGCGCCCCTGGGTGCGGCGGGTGGGCACTCGCGTGTACAACGGCCTTCTACGTGCGGTGTGCAACTTCCGCGGCACCGACACGCATGGGCTCAAGGCCTTCAAGCGCGAGGTCTTGCTGGAAACCGCGCAACGCTGCGTGCTGGACCGTGACGTCTTTGCCAGCGAGTTCGTCATTCGGGCTCACCGTGAGAAGAAGAAGGTGGTGGAGATCCCCTTCGCCGTCCACGAGAAGCGACCACCTTCGATCAACCTCCTCAAACGCGTGCCCCACGTGATCAAGAGTGTGGCCAAACTGGCCATTTCCGTGCGCAAGACGGAGACGTAGAGCCGCCCGAACCTGGGCCGGAGCCGGTGGCCGGGGCATCCTAGAAAGCGGCGCTCGGCGCTGGCGGGCTGATGC
>PMJO01000308.1:2827-9517 GCA_003158455.1 Myxococcales bacterium
TCCCTCGGCGCCCAGCTGCGCTGGCCGCCTGGCCCCTTGACGCTCGCTTGCAACCGGGCGCAGACGCCCGGTGCGCTCGCTTACGCCGCCGAGGAGTCACCCCCGGCCGCCCGCCCACGCGCCGAGCTTGCTTCTGTTCAGAAGCAGCGATTTCCACCCGGTGGATGGCGCTATGCTGCTCGCTGAGTAGTGTTCCAGACCTGTCTGGAGCTGCTCGCCAGAAAGCTGGGCTCACGAATGTCGACGAGGCATCGGAACCGAGACGTCCTCATCAATCCTACCTGGGATCAGATGCTTGATCGTGAGCCGTTGCTCAGATTCTCGCACTACCTCACGGGGCGCGTCTGCTGCCTGCTCGATGTCGCCGACGAAATTGAGCGAAACCTGGACCAAGCCTTCGCAGATCGAGAGTGCATGCAGGGTGGTCCTCTCATGCGCGCGGAAACATTGATGTGGCTTTGGCTCCTGGGCGCGTATGAGGTTGTCCGAACTATGTGCCAAGCTCGCGGGTGCTTCAGCCAACGGCTCCAGAGCGACCTGATTCGGTTGAAGAAAGAGCTAGGCGCCGTTCGCATGCCCGCAGCGAAAATGGAGAAAGCCGGTAAGAAAGAGCCGGTGACCTCGAACCGAAGTCCGGCGGGGTTAGCCCCGGCGACACGCGACCTTCTGGTCAACGATCCGGATTCGAGGCCGGATGTGTACGCACGTGCTCTCATTGCCAGCTTTGACGCAGTCTTTTTCGCTATCAAGAAAGAAGACGTCCTTGGCGATCATGAAGGCTCGTACTTCGTAGCCACACATCCGTTGCAGCGCTCGCTCGCGCGTCGCCGCTGAATGGCAGCTCGTCAGGGAAGCCCCCCCTGGTTTTTCCGGGCGAAATTCGCCTTCGGGAGCCGGCCGACAAGCCGGCCCGATGNNGTCGGTGAATCGAAGAGCTGAAGCCGCGCTAGATTCCCCAGCCCCCGCTTACGTGCAGGCTCGTGCCCGTAACATAGGCAGCTTCGTCGGAGAGGAGGTACAGCACGGCCTCGGTCGCGTCGTCCACGGAGCCGATGCGGCCGGCGGGGATGGTCTCTACCAGGCTGTGGAGGTCGGCCGCGTCCACCGACCCGGAATCAATGAAGCCGGGCGATACTGCATTGACTGTGATTTTGTATTTGGCCAATGCCTTGGCGAGGCTGCGCACCAAGCCCAGCACGCCCACCTTGGCCAGGTAGTGGGCGGTAAGCTGGGTCTGTGCCATCAGGCGATCGGCGTTGGCCATCGAGAACGCCACCATGCGGCCGCTCTCCTGCTTGACCATGACCGGCGCGACCCGACGGGCCAGGTAGAAGAAGCTGTCCAGGTTGCCGGCGAACATCTCGCGCCAGCCGGCCGGTGTTTCCTCAAGCACATCCACACGGTGATAGGGACCAGCGCAGTGAATGAGGGCATCGATGCGGCCCTGCCAGTCGAGGACCTTCTGTACCAGAGCCGCACAAACCTCCGGCGTCGACACGTCGGCATGCACGGCCAGGGCTTGGCCGCCATTTTTCTCGATTGCCGCGGCGGTTGCCTCGGCTTCGGCCCTGCTCTTCCGGTAGCAGAGCGCCACAGCCCAGCCGCGCTCGCCCAAACGCAGCCCTACCTGCCGGCCAATGCCTCTGGCGCCACCTGAGATCAGCGCGGTCTTCGGCCCTGACTTCCCCTCTTGGCGCGCCGGTTGCACGGTCACTTCGCCCGGTCGTCGTCCTCGGCGTAGTTCTGGAACTTGGTGAACTCGCGTTGGAAGGTCAGGAACAGCGTGTCGGTGGGACCATGCCGGTTCTTGCCGATGATCAGCTCGGCCTTGTTTCGTTCCGCGCCCTCGGTGCCGTACATCTCCTCGCGATGAATGAACAGGATCATGTCGGCATCTTGTTCAATGGCGCCCGATTCGCGCAGGTCGGAGAGTTGCGGTCGCTTATCTTCACGCCGTTCGAGGCCGCGGTTGAGCTGCGACACCGCGATGACGGGAATACGCAGGTCCTTGGCCAGGGCCTTCAGGCCGCGCGAGATGTCGGCGATCTCGCGCTCGCGCGACTCTTCCCGGCGTCCGCCCATGCCGCGGGCGAGCTGAAGGTAGTCCACCACCATCAGGCCGAGCGGTGTCCGACCGTCGCTGCTCGGCGGGAAGTACTTGGGGTTGCCGCGAAAACGCCGCGCCTTGGCGCGCAGTTCGAGAATGTTGGGGGCGGCCGAGTCGTCGATAAGGATGGGGGCCTTGGTCAGCCGGTCCGCCGCAGGATAGATATGAGCCTTCCAGTCGCCGTATTCGATCATGCCCCGGCGCATGCGGCTGGAATCGATGCGCGCCTCGCCCGCCAACATGCGTTCCATCAGCTCGAATTTCGACATCTCGAGCGAGAAGATGAGTACCGGGATGCCGTGGTTAAGCGCTGCATTGGTGGCCACGTTGATGGCCCACGAGGTCTTGCCCACGCCGGGCCGTGCGGCCACCACGACCAGGTTCTCGGGCTGAAAGCCGGCGGTGATCTCATCCAATCTGGTAAAGCCGCTAGGCACGCCGGTAATCTGTCGGCGCTCCATGGAGCGGGTCTGCAGTTCGTTGACCACGTCACCGAGCAACTCGCCCACTGGCTGAAACGACTCGCGTCGGTTCTGCTGCGCGACCTTGAAGATTTGCGTCTCGGCGTCGTCGAGAAATTCCTCGTAGCTGCCGAATTCGCCGTAGGCGCGCGACTGGATCTCGGCGCAGGCCGCGATCAGGCGGCGCAGGGTCGCCTTCTCCTTCACCAGCCGGACATAGTGGCCGATGTTCTCGGCGGTGGGGACGGAGTTGGCCAGGGTGATGAGGTAGCTGGGGCCACCCTCCAGGCGGGGCAGGGCGCCGCGCGATTTCAGCTCATCGCCCAGCGAAACCACGTCGATGGGCTGGCGGCGTTGTTCCAACTCCATCATCGCAGCAAAAATCTCACGGTGCGCGGGCAGGAAGAAGTCATCCGCGGTTAGCACCGTGGCCATCTCGTCGAACGCCAAGGGCTTGACCAGCACGCCGCCCAGGGCGGATCGCTCCGCCTCCAAGTTGTGCGGCGGCAAGCGCCCGGAAGGGCCGCTATCTGCAAGGGCAAGAGATTCAGCCATAGGACGACCAGTCTACGCCAAAGCGATGCGAAGGCGCGTACCAACTCATGAACCTTCTCCCCATCCTCTGTGGACTCTGTGTGGAATAGCTAGCTAGCTCGCACAGAGGCGCAGAGAACGCAGAATGGGATGAGAAGGATAGGGTGGGACGGGCGGCCCCGCCCCAGCGGCTACGGTTCCTTCTTCACGACCCAGACTTTGATCTTGGCCACCGTGTCGCGTCCCAGCTTGATGGGGACCTCGCTCATGCCCAGGTTGCGCAACGGCTCGTCAAGCTGGATCTTCCTGCTGTCCACCTTGACCCCTTGCTCGGCCAGGGCCTCGGCGATGTCACGGCTGGTAACCGACCCGTAGAGTTTGTCGCCTTCGCCCACCGCGCGGGATACCGATATCGAGACCTGCGACAGGCGGTCGGCCTCCGACTGCAGTTCCTTGGCCAGCTTGGCGGCACGCGCGGTGATCACGCGCTTTTCGTGGGCGAGCCGGGCTTCGTCCTTTTCGGTGGCGGGCACCGCCATACCACGGGGAAGCAGGTAGTTTCGCCCATAGCCTTCCCGCACACTGACCACCTCTCCCGGCTTGCCCAGGTTGTCTACTTCTTCGCGCAAGATGATTCGCATGATGTTCTCCCGCGTTTGCTACTTGCCGGTCACGGCAAAGGGCATGAGCGCGATCATGCGGGCGCGGGACACTGCCCGGCCGATTTCGCGCTGGTGTTTGGCACAATTGCCGGTCAGCCGACGCGGCACCAACTTCCCGCGGTCTGCGATGAAGTACTTGAGCAGCCCCGCGTCTTTGTAGTCGATCTTGAGGTTCTCGTCCGCGCAGAACTTGCACGCCTTGCGGCGGCCCATCCGCTTGCGTCCGCTTTCCTGCTCGATATCCGCATCTTTCTGTTGTTCTGGTCGTGACATGGCCTACTCCCTCCTCCGGATCGGCTCGTCGACTTTTCCGAAAACCGCTTCTTCGAAATCGAACGCGCCTTCTTCGTCTTCTTCGCCGAAGGGCCGCGCGCCGGCCTGCCCAGTGGCAATAGCTTCCTCGTCTGGCCCGGGCACCGAGGCGTTGGCAAACAACTCGTCGGTCACCTCGGAGGTGCGGGTGGCAGGGTCCACGTTCTCGGCGATCTTGACCGAGTACTGGCGAATCACGCTGTCGGTGAGATGCAGGTTGCGCTCGACCTCTTCGACAAGACCCGGGTTCCCGAGATAGCGAAAGAAGATGTAGATGCCCTTGAGCTGTTTCTTCACCTCGTAGGCCAGTTTGCGGCGGCCCCAGTTTTCGATCTTGAGCAAGGTGCCGCCGCCAGCCTCAAGTACGCCGCGAATCTTGGTGTTGGTCGCGCCGATGACCTCATTGGTCACGTCAGGCTTGAGGATGAAGATGGTTTCGTACTCGCGGGTTCTACCGGGAATGTCCCGGCACGATACTCGTCTCTTTTCTGCCATGTGTGTTCTCCCTTTGGACCTATGTCCCGGCCGGCCAAGCCGCCGGGCAAGGAGTTGTTGCGGACGGGTGCCCTATGCGCCCGCCTCGCTTTCGTTGTTCTTACGTTTGTTGAATATGTTCATCGCCGCCTGCAGTCCGCTCTTCACGATGGTCTCGGTGGCATCCGCCGCCTCGCCAACCAGATCCGGCAGCAGGCGCCGCTCGTCCTCGCTGAAGTCGGCCAGCACGTAGTCGGCCGCGTCCCATTCCGCGGGCGGTCGTCCGATGCCGAAGCGGACGCGGGCAAAATCCGGGGATCCCCATTCCTGGATGATCGACTGCAGCCCGTTGTGCCCGCCGGTTCCGCCGCCCCAGCCGAGCCTGAGCCGGCCGAACGGCATGTCCAGATCGTCGTGCGCAACCACGGCTCGCTCGGGTGGGATCTTCCAGAAGGCGGATGCGCGCTGCACCGCCAGACCGCTGCAGTTCATGAACTCCATCGGCTTGCAGAAGAGCACGTGCTCGCCGGCCAAGGTCGCCTCGCTCAATTCGGCCCCCAGCTTGCGGCGGGTCGCTGGAGCGCCCGCGCGCCGCCAAAGCTCATCGATCACCATGAAGCCTGCATTGTGTCGGTTGCGTGCGTAGCGCGGTTCGGGATTGCCGAGGCCCACCAAAAGCCACATCGCATCTGCACTCGGCAAGTCCCAACCGGGCGAAGCAGGGTCACTTGCCCTTCTTCTCCGGCTTTCCCACCGGGGCGCCCTTGGCCCCAGCCGCCGGGGCGCCCTTGGCCCCAGCCGCCGGGGCACCTTTGGCCCCTGCGGCCGCGGGAGCACCCGCAGCCGGAGCCGCGCCGGGAGCTGCGCCCGGGGCCGCGCCCGGAGCCGCTGCGGCACCTTCGGCCGGAGCCGCCGCGCCTTCGGCGGGAACCGCACCGGCCGCAGCCTCCTCGACCTTCTCGGCCCGCGGCGCCACCACCGACGCCAGTGCTTCCTTGGGATCAAGCATGACCTTCACCCCTGGCGGCAGGCTTAGATCGCTGGCGTGCAGAGCGTCGCCTATCTTGAGCGCGGTCACATCCATCTCGATCTTCGTCGGGATGTCCGCCGGTTTGGCGGTGATGGGAAGATTGCGATAGCTTTGGTGCAGATTGCCACCGTCGGTCACCCCGACAGGAACGCCCAGCAAGAGAACGGGAATCGTCACCTTCACAAGTTCGTCCAGGCTCACGCGAATGAAATCCACGTGCACCGGTTGGCGTGACATGGGATCGATCTGCACGTCGCGGATCATCGCGGTCACGTCCTCGGACTTGCCGTCACTTTGCACCGACAGGGAAAAGACGGTGTTGCGTTTTCTGTCCTTGTCGAGCGCCTTGACCAGCGCCACGGGATCGAGCGCGAGGGAGAGCGGCTCGGTCTTGTGGCCGTAAAGAATGGCGGGAAGCTTGCCAGCGGTGCGCGTCCGGTGGGCCGCCCCCTTGCCGGAGGAATTGCGAACTTCGGCGGTAACCTTGGAGAAATCCATGATGAAGTCCTTTGTAGTATCGCTCGCTCAGATGAATAGGGTGCTCAGCGAGTCCCCCATGTGGATACGCTTGACTGCTTCCCCCAGCAGGCGCGCGACGGAGAGGACCCGAACCTTGGGCGAGGCTTTGATGTCGGCTCGGGGAGGGATGGAATCGGTGATGATGATCTCTTTGATGGGGCTGGCGTGGATGCGCTCCAGCGCCGGATCCGACAGCAGACCGTGGGTGACGCAGGCGTAGACCGATCGTGCGCCGAATTTCATCAGGCCCTGGGCGGCGGCGCACAGGGTGCCTGCGGTATCGACCAGGTCGTCAACAATGATGGCGTCGCGGCCATTCACGTCGCCGATGATGTTGACCAGTTCGGCCACATTGGGTGCGGGACGGCGTTTGTCGATGATGGCCAAGCTGGTGTCAAGCCGCTTGGAGTAAGCGCGCGCGCGCTCGACCCCGCCGGCGTCGGGCGAAACAATCACCGAGTTGGCAGAGAACTTGGTGCGCAGGTACTCCATCATCACCGGCATGGCGAAGATATGATCCACCGGGATGTTGAAGAAGCCATGGATCTGGCCCGCGTGCAGATCCATCGCCAACACGCGATCGACGCCGGC
>PMJO01000183.1 GCA_003158455.1 Myxococcales bacterium
GCCCGCCTTCTAGTAGAGGATGGATTGCCTTGCAACGTTCGCCGGTCTTTTCTAGCAACGATTCGAAAAGATGCTCATGAGTTGTCTTCAATGTGGCGGGGCGCTCGAGGATGGCGCGGCCTTCTGCGCGCGCTGCGGTGCTCCCGTGGGACTGCCACCCGAGGGCGACTCGTCCATGGTCTGCTCGGGATGTGGAAATCACAACCCAATGGGGACCAACTTTTGCTTCGCCTGCGGGCGCCGCCTTGGCCACACCACTCCGATGAGCGCGGACGCCTCGGCAGCCCTCGCGGCCGCAGTAGCCGCCCGGCCCTCGCTCGGCCCTGCCAGCGAGCTCGGCGGGCCACGGCTGGTGGCCGTGCGCCGCGATGGCAGCGACGGTGAATCATACCCCCTGCGCGGCGATCAGATCGACATCGGACGCAATGAAGGCGATCTACATTTCGATGATCCGCATCTCGCCGCACGCCACGCCCGCATCAGCTTGCGCGCCGCCCAATATGTGCTCACTCCCCTTGAGACCCGCAACGGCGTCTACCAACGCATCAGCCAAGCGGTGGAACTAGCGGACGGCAATCTGATCCTGGTCGGCAAGCAGGTTCTGCGCTTCGAGTTCTTGTCTGATGTCGAGAAAACCCTGCGTCCAGCCGTTGAATACGGCATGGTCCTTTTCGGCACCCCGCTCAAGGCGGCCTGGGGGCGCTTGCGCCAGCTCACCTCTGCAGGGACTAGTCGCGACATGTTCCACCTGACCCGCAGCGATCTCGTGATCGGCCGCGAACAAGGCGATATCGTATTTTCCGATGATGAGTTCATGTCCCGCCGCCATGCCCTGCTACAGTTTCGTAACGGCTGTGCGCTCTTGTCTGACCTGGGCAGCTCGAACGGTACCTTTGTCCGACTCACCGGGCAGCACGCCCTTGCCCCAGGAGAAATGATTCGCCTAGGCGATGAACTCTTGCGCTTCGAGATGGGTTGAGGCGAAGCTTGTAGGCACTAACCTCACGACGAGTCAAAGCCCCGCGGATGGAAAGCCCTTCTGAAATCAAGATCACGGTCTACGGCAAGACTGACGTCGGCCTGATGCGCGAGCACAACGAGGACAACTTCCTCGTGGTGGACTTCGCCACTGCACAGAGACCCTCGACCGAGGCACCGCTCGACTTTTCGCTGGGGGAAAAGGGCGCTCTGTTTCTGGTGTGCGACGGCATGGGCGGCGCGGCAGCGGGCGAGGTCGCCTCAACCATGGCGGTCGAGTCCATCTCCTCGGCGGTGGACAAAGCCGGGCCGCTGACGCGGGAACGTTTCGCGCGTCGTCTACGCCGAGCCATCGAGGACGCCAACCAAACCATCTTCGCCCAGTCGCGCGACAACCAGAGCGAGCGCGGCATGGGCACGACCTGCACCGCGGTTGGGCTGGTCGACGCCACCCTGCTGGTAGGACAGATTGGGGACTCGCGCTGCTACGTGCTGCGCGGCGACAGCCTGAGCCAAGCCACCAAAGACCAGTCGCTGGCCTGGCAGCTCATCGAAGCCGGCGCCATGACCCTGGAAGAGGCGAAAGGCTTCGAGCATGCCAACATCATCCTGCAAGCGCTAGGCGTCCAGGAGAAGGTGGAGGTCGTGCTTTCGCAAGTCCCTCTCCGTCGTGGCGACGTGATCCTGGTTTGCTCCGACGGGTTGCACGGCCCGGTCAGTGATGACGAAATCAAGAGTATCCTGCTGGAAGAGCCCGACCTGAGAAAGGCTTGCGATCGGCTCGTCGCGTGTGCCAACGAGCACGAGGGCCCCGACAACATCACGGTGGTCCTCGCCCGATTCGACGGTCCCGGGCTGCCGGAGCCAGACGCCGAGAATGAGGTGACGTTTCTGGCCTACGACCCGGGGCAGGATCCGGAAGACCCTGAGCCCGAAAAGCCCCCGCTCTCGACTGAGAAGGTGACCGAAGAAGGCACCCCGGTCGAAGAATCCCGTTCCACGTCATCCGAACTGGCTGCGGCCAACAAGCCGGCCGCCGACACCAGCACGGCCGCGTCTTCGGCTGCAACCACCGGTTCGCCCGCGCCAGCGGTTTCGGAGGCACGCTCTCTGCTTGCCTTTGTTCTGGTTACCTTGCTGGCGGCGCTAGCCGGGGCCCTGTTCTTGGTTTCTCAACGTGGAACGATGCCAGATCGCAGTTTCGAGGGGCCGAGCCTAGCCGCGCACAGCCGGGTCGGGTCGCCCTTGAACGCATCTCCTTCGACTGCTCATCCACAGACGCGAGTCGCGCCCGAGCATTCGGCCGACGCCGGGGGACAGCACTAGCTGGCGAAACCGATGGCAGCCAGGCAATGCCCCCAGTGCAGGACCGTCGCCGAGCCGGATGCTCGTTTTTGCGGCGTTTGCGGCGCGCCTGTGCCGCTTGTCTCTGAAAACTTTGAACGGGCGCTCGACCGTGCCCTCGACTCAGCCCTCGCGCAGCCCAGCGGCGCGCGCGTGATGAGCCCGGCAGGCGGCGTCCCCATCAGCAAGGCCAGCGCCGTCCGCTCCGGGCCGATTCCCATTCGGCCGCTCACACCGCCGCCAGTTGTCGCGGCTGCACGCCCGGCTTCCTTGGACAGCCTGCTGGGCCGGACCCTGAAAGACCGGTACCGAGTCGAGCGCAAGATAGGCGAGGGAGGCTTTGGCGCCGTCTTCGAGGGCAAGCAACTGACCACCGGACGGCCGGTGGCGCTCAAGATCCTGCACCCCCACAGCGTGGCCGACGTCACCGTGGTGGCGCGCTTCCGGCGCGAAGCGGAAGCCTGCTCGCAACTCCGCAATCCACACACGGTCACCATCTACGATTTCGACCAGTCCGAGGACGGAACTCTCTACCTAGCCATGGAACTGGTGCGGGGCGAAAGCCTGCAGGAGATCCAGCACCGCGACGGCGTGATTGAACCAACCCGCGCCCTTGGTATCTTGGACCAGGTGGCGGAGGCGCTGGCGGAGGCGCACGACCGGGGCATTGTCCATCGTGACATGAAGCCCGAGAACATCATGGTCGAGCGGCGCGGCGAGGCGGATTTTGTCAAAGTGCTGGACTTCGGAATCGCCAAGATTCTGTCGGGTGAGGGAAACAAGGCGATCCCTGCCTTGACCGCCATCGGGCAAACGGTCGGAACCCTCGAATTTATGTCGCCCGAACAACTGCGCGGCAAGGCGCTCGATGGGCGCTCGGACATCTACGCTCTTGGCATGGTCGCCTACGAAATGTTGACCGGGCAGCTTCCCTTCAAGGGCGCCAAGAGCACCACGGAAGTAATCCAGTTCCATCTGCAGGAGGCGGCCCCTGCCCCATCCAGCTTGCGACCCGACCTGGCGCTGCCAGCCGCGGTCGACGAAGTGGTCCTGAAAATGGTGGCCAAGGCGCGCGATGCCCGGCACGAAGACGCCGCGGCGCTGCGCCAACACATCGCCGACGCACTCGCGACCATGGATATCGCTCCCGTGCGTCGGGAAGCCAAGCGGGTCGTGGTGGTGGTGGGGGCGATCCTGGTGGTGGTGGGGACGGCGATCTATCTGCTGTCGCGATAGGGCCGGGAGGCCGGGGCCGGTGGGCCGGTGGCCGGTGGCCGGTGGCCGGTGGGCCGGAACCGGATCCGGATTCGGATCCGGATCCGTTTCTCGGCCTCCTGTCGGGACGGAAGGGAGCCAATCACTGTATACTGTGACCGTGGTTGCGTCGGTCAGATCCTACACAGATCAGACGTTCTCTTGGCCTACGTCAGAACCCCTAACCTCGCACCGAAAGAGGTGCAGTTCGAGTCCTACGCGTTCGTCGCAGCTTTCTGCAAAACATGCAGAAAGAGTGGGCAGTGGCTACACTACGGCCGACTGGGCAGAGAAATCGCCATCGGGTTTTCACCGGCCATTGCGGCTGCCGTCAAGTACGACTTGGTCGAGATGGACTACTCACGAGAATCGCAACTGGGCAGAGTCTCTGCGCTGATCGATGTCGGCGCAAAGTTCGTCCAGGCGTTTCCCCGTGACCTAGAACCACCGATGCGTGCCCAAAGAGAGCGCCGGACAGCCCACATCGTTTCTCTCTTTGTCCCGATGCTGGCGGCGCGATTCAAGCATCCGTCGTTCGCGGAAGAGGAAGAGTGGCACCTTCTAGCCCAAGATCTGGTCCTCAACGGCAAGGTGTTGGCCCCGTCAACAAGCAAGAAGTACCGCCGCGCTGAAGATCGTCTAGTTCCCTACGACGAGTTGTCGTTCGTCGATTCGCCTGGTGCCGTCCACGAGGTCGTGGTCGGATACTCGTGCCCTTCCACCGTCGACGCAGTTAGGAGATTTCTGCTCGAGAAGGGGATCGACGCTCCGGTGAGCAGGTCAGCCGTTCCCGTCCGCTGACCTTCAAGGCGCGGACGCGCCTCTCGCGCGCTCCCGGCGCCGCCGTCCACCCGACCGTTCACCCAGCTACAAATCCTCGAGAGGCACCACTGGATCCTATTCCCTCTTTACGTCAATGAAGATGAGTCAGGTTTTCGCTGTGCTTCGACGAGACACAGATCGCGATGTCCCTTGGCATCCGGCCGACAAGCCGGGCTGNNCAGGCCCGACGCCGCCAGCGGCCCGGATCGTCGGCCGTCGTCACCTCGGTGGGTTGAAGCAGCGCTTGTCTAGGCTACCTGACCACACTGAAGAAACGAGAGAGGCGGATGGACTTGAACCATTCGCCCACACCCTCAGGCGACCAGCCTCCATACGCCGGATCACGCGACCACCACACGATGAGCGCCCGGCCTTTGACGTTGTCGTAGGGCACGAAACCCCATACGCGAGAATCGCGCGAGTTGTCGCGATTATCACCCATGACGAAGACACTGCGCGCGGGCACCAGCCGTGGTCCCCAGTCCTGCGCCGGCTGGTTCGGGTCCTGATACACCTTGTGGGTCTTGCCCTCAAGGTTCTCGACCCACAACTCACAGTCGCGAGCCTCCTCGGGACCCCGACCCTCGTTGTAGCGGCAAGCGCCGGGGACGCGTTCGCGCGCCATGGGCCGACCGTTGATGAAGACCTGATTGTGGCGAAGTTCGACCGAATCGCCGGGCAGAGCCACCACGCGTTTGATGAAGTCCGTCGAAGGATCGGGCGGGTAGCGAAAGACGATGATGTCGCCACGCTTGGGCTCGCTGAACTCCACCAGCTTCTTGTTGGTGAAGGGGATCCCGATGCCATAGGCAAATTTCGACACGAAAATGTGGTCCCCGATTTCCAGCGTCGGAATCATCGACCCCGAGGGGATCTGGAAGGCTTCGACCACGAAGGCGCGCAGAAGCAATGCCACCGCCAACGCCACCCCGATCGACTCGGCGTATTCGCGGGCGGTCGACTTGCGGGCAAAGGCCAGGTGCTTGTCCATGCCCTCGTCGAGGGCTGCGATGGCCTCGCGCAGGCGCTCGAAGTCGCCGCCCTTGCCGGCTGACTCCACCTCGGCCACGGCCGCTTGGATCTCGACGGCCACCGTCTGCGGGATGCGATAGCTGCGGCGCTTGAGAATGCGCCTCGACTCCTTGGTGAGATGCTTGCCTTCATCCTTGGCTCGACGCCAGTGCCGGCGCATCTGCCACACGGACCATAGCTTGATCGTCATATTCATTCGACCTTGAGGATGGCCAGAAAGGCCTCTTGCGGGATTTCCACGTTGCCTACCTGCTTCATCCGCTTCTTACCTTCCTTCTGCTTCTCCAACAACTTGCGTTTGCGGGTGATGTCGCCGCCGTAGCACTTCGCGGTCACGTTCTTGCGTAGGGCTTTCACCACCGTTTTGGCGATCACGCGCGAACCCAGCGCCGCCTGGATGGCCACTTCGAACTGCTGCATCGGGATCAGCTCTTTCATCTTGATGCACAGATCGCGACCCTTGATGTACGAGGTTTCGCGGTGGACCACCGCGGACAGCGAATCAACCCGGTCACCATTGACCAGGAGATCCAGGCGGACAAGGTCAGCCGGCTGATAACCCTTGGGCTCGTAGTCGAGTGAGGCGTAGCCACGCGACACGGATTTCATGCGGTCGTAGAAACCGAACACAACCTCGGTGAGCGGCAGATCGTAGCGAATGATCACCCGTTTCTCGCCGGCGTAGTTGAGGCCGGTCTGGGTGCCCCGCCGCTCCTGACACAGCTTGAGCAGCCCGCCCACGAACTCCGGGGGCGTGTGGATGACGGCGGCAATCATCGGCTCTTCAATGTGGTCGATCTCGCCTTCGACTGGGAACTTGGCCGGGTTGTCGAGGTCGACGACATCCCCGTTGCGCAACACGATCCGGAAACGCACGGTAGGCGCGGTGGTCACCAGATCCAGGTTGTACTCGCGCTCCAGCCGCTCCTGGACGATCTCCATGTGAAGTAGGCCGAGAAAACCACACCGAAAGCCAAATCCCAAAGCCGCCGACACCTCGGGCTCGCGGCTGAAGGAAGCGTCGTTCAGGCGCAACTTATCGAGAGCGTCGCGCAGATCCTCGTAGCGCGCCGGATCGGTCGGGAAGATGCCCGCGAAGACCATGGGCTTGGCGGGTTGGAAGCCCGGCAGGGGCGCGTCGCAGGGCTTGCTCGCTTCGGTGATAGTGTCACCCACGCGCGCGTCGGCCACTTCTTTGATAGCGGCGGTGATGAATCCCACCTCGCCCGGCCCAAGCTCGCCCACTTCGGTAGCAAAAGGCGCAAACGCGCCCAAGCTGACGATCTCGTAGTCGCGCCCTGCCGCCCAAAGGCGGATCTTCTGCTTCTGTCGGAGGGTACCATCCACCACCCGCACCAGCAGCACCACCCCGCGATAGCTGTCGTACCAGCTATCGAGGAGCAGCACCTTGAGTGGTTTGGCCGAAGATCCCTGGGGCGCGGGAATCCGCGCCACCACGGCTTCCAGGATGGCATCGATGCCACGCCCATCCTTGGCTGAGGCGAGAATGGCGCCAGAGGCGTCTATGCCGATGACTTCTTCGATCTGGCGCCTAACACCTTCGGGGTCGGCCGAAGGCAAATCGATCTTGTTGATCACCGGCACGATNNGCGCCCTCGCACGCGGCCAGCGAGCGCGATACTTCATAGTGGAAATCCACGTGGCCCGGAGTGTCGATGAGATTCAGCTCATAGGTCTGGCCGTCGAGGGCTTTGTAGCTGAGGCGTACCGTGGCTGCCTTGATGGTGATGCCCCGCTCACGCTCCAGTTCCATGTTGTCGAGAAACTGCGCCTTCTGCTCGCGCGCAGTCAGGGCCCCGGTCGCGTCCAGCAAACGATCTGCTAGGGTCGACTTGCCGTGATCGATGTGCGCGATGATAGAGAAATTCCGTATCTGTGGTGTAGGGGTCGACACTGACGGCTACCGGCGAACGACGTCGAGGGAAAGTTGCCCGGGAAGATGACTCTTTTCGCGGTCGAGCACCAGGTCGATTCCCTGGCGGATGTATTCTGCGACGGGCACCTTGGTCTTCTGGTTAAGGAGCTTCAGACGTTCGTCCTGCTCCGGCGTGATGTACACGGTTGTGGAGATCTTCTTCCGTGCCATGACGGGACCATGCATGACCATACGCCAAGAGTCAACTCACCTGGGAACCCTCAGAGGGTTCCCAGCCCCTCCCGCGCTCTGGCTCCGGCGGGCTAAGCCCGCCTTCGCCGACGCGATCATGGGAACCCTCAGAGGGTTCCCTTCGCCCTTCGGCCCCCCACCCGCCACCACCTCCCCGCTCGCTTC